>CAZWRK010000055.1:0-30113 GCA_964635875.1 uncultured Aquaspirillum sp. | reverse complement strand
CCGCTCGAAATCGACGAGGTCGAGGATCGAGCCGAGCGAGCGCGCCACATAGACACGGCCATCTTCGTCATACCACGCCGGAATTTGATGGCCCCACCACAACTGGCGGCTGATACACCAATCTTGGATATTGTTCATCCACTGGTTGTAGGTGTTGACCCAGTTTTCGGGAATAAAGCGCACTTGGCCGGACTCGACCGCGTCAATCGCTTTTTGGGTAATCGACTTGCCGGTCGGATCTTGCTCACTGACCTTGGTCATCGCGACAAACCATTGGTCGGTCAACAGTGGCTCAATCACCGAGCCGGTGCGATCGCCACGCGGCACCATCAATTTGTGCGGTTTGGTTTCCAACAACAGACCTTGCGCGTCCAAATCGGCGAGCATCGCTTTACGCGCTTCGGCGGTGGTCAAACCAGCATAGGCGGCCGGTAGGTCGATCGAGCCTTGGGCGGTGCCATCAAAACTAAAAATTTGTGCCTTAGCCAAGATCGTGGCTTCGAGCGACATCACATTGATGAGCTGGGTGTTGTGGCGCTTACCGACTTGGTAATCGTTGAAATCATGTGCGGGGGTGATTTTGACGAAGCCAGTTCCAAAGGCGGCATCGACATAATCATCGGCAATCACCGGAATTTGACGACCGGTCAATGGCAATTCAAGTTGTTGCCCCAGCAGATGTTGATAACGCTCGTCGTTGGGGTTAATCGCCACGGCGACATCGCCCAGCAAGGTTTCAGGGCGGGTTGTCGCGACAATCACGACTTCATCGCTGCCCACCACGGGATAACGGATGTGCCACATATGGCCGTCTTCTTCTTCGGAAATTACTTCCAAATCAGAAACCGCGGTGCCGAGCTTCGGATCCCAGTTCACCAAACGCTTGCCGCGATAGATCAAGCCTTGCTCGTACAAGCGCACAAAGACTTCGCCGACGACATGAGCACGGGTGTCATCCATCGTGAAGTATTCACGCGACCAATCCACCGAGCAGCCGACGCGGCGCATTTGGCTGGTGATGGTGCCGCCGGAAATGTTTTTCCATTCCCAGACTTTCTTGATGAAACTATCGCGACCGAGGTCGTAACGGCTGACACCTTGCTCGGCCAGCTGCCGCTCAACGACGATTTGCGTCGCAATACCAGCGTGGTCAGTACCCGGAACCCAAACGGTGTTGTGGCCTTTCATTCGGAAATAGCGCGTCAAGCCATCCATAATGGTTTGGTTAAACGCATGGCCCATATGCAAAGTACCGGTCACATTGGGCGGGGGAAGCTGGATGCAAAACGCCTCGCGAGAGCAATCCATATTGGGTTTAAAGTACCCCGACTGCTCCCACTGATCGTACCAACGACGCTCAATATCACCCGGCTCAAAACTTTTTGCTAATTCCATGCGCATACACCCAATCACTCAAATGAAGTCAATATAAAATATAAAAACAATCCAGAAAAATGCGAAAATAACGACCAATATACGAAAAGCGCGAAAACTGCTGCTGTTTTTTGGTCGATACAAAAATAGCCGCCAATTATAGTTCAGAAACCGCCTCACCGCCTTCCCTTGCGGCCTGATGCGCGTTTCTTGTTACCCCAGAAAGTGCAATGACTACATTACTTGATGACGATACCAAAACAGCAAAACTACGCGTTTTGGTCATCGAAGACAGCATGATGATTCTTCGGCCTTTGATGGGCATCATTCGTGAAGCGGGTTTTGAGCCGGTTCCCGCAATGAGCCTCGCCGAAGTTCAACATGCGCTTCAGCAAAAAGAGGCGATCTTTGCCGCGGTCGCAGATTATTGCTTGCCGGATGCACCGGAAGGCGAAGTCCTGCCACTTCTAATGCAGCACAAAGTGGCTACGATTGCCCTCACCGGATACACCGACAGCGCGATTCGCGACAAAATTCTGTCGATGCCGGTCGTCGATTACGTGCCCAAAGAAAGCCCTGCCGCGCTGGAGTATGTGGTGCGGATGCTGAATCGTCTGCAGCGCAATCCGCAGATCGGGGTGCTAATCGTCGATGACTCGGTTTCAATGCGCAACTACCTGCGGCATTTGCTGGAACGGCAACATTATCGGGTGGTCGACGCTGACAGCGCGCAAGGTGGATTAGAGATTCTGAGCCAAGATACAGGCATCCGCTTAGTGCTCACTGACCAAGATATGCCGGGAATGGATGGGATGCGCTTTGCAACCGAAATCCGCCGCCGCTATGGCTATCACGCCTTGTCGATTATTGGCGTATCGGGCGTTCAAAATTCGGTGATTAGCGCGCGCTTTATCAAAGCAGGCGCGGATGACTTTATTCATAAGCCATTTAATCACGAAGAATTTTTCTGCCGCATTACCCGCAACATCGAATTTATCGAAAACGTTCAAGCGCTCGAGCGCACCGCCAATCTTGATCCGTTGACAGGCCTATCTAACCGCCGCCATTTCTTGAACCAAGCAGAAAAACTCAAAGGCGAATACGTGATCGCCATTGCAGATATCGACTTCTTCAAGAAGGTCAATGACACCTATGGGCACGATATTGGCGACCTCGCGATCAAAACCGTCGCTCATTTGATGAAACAGCATTTTGAAGATGGTTTTACCGCACGCTTTGGCGGGGAAGAGTTTGTTGCATGCCTTGATAGCGGGGATATTCAAGCCTTTGTCGCGCGCCTTAACGCCCTTCGCGAAGCGCTCGCCGCGCTGCCTGTGCCCACTCCCCAAGGTCATCTTATGCTCAATATCAGTGTTGGCGCAGCGCATTCGCAAGCAGGTCAGGCCATTGCCGCCACGCTCAAACAAGCCGATGAAGCACTTTACATCGCAAAACAACAGGGAAGAAACCAAGTACGGGTACTTTAAAGGGATCTCTGCGGGCAGAAACTTCAGATGAAGAACGGACTACATCAGGTAATCATGATGTAGTCCGTTTCTTATGATTTTCGCTTGAAAGCCCACAACCCTCCCCAATTTGATTGTATCGCGCCCACCTTAGGGTGCTTTACATGATGCACTTCAATTTTAGGAGACCCCCTTCGTGGAACCAGGCCTCGTCACAATCGGAACACCTTGGATGTATGCTGTTTTCTTCGCTGCGGTACTGGTGATGATTGCAGTCGACATTTTTGCCCTCAACAAAGCCGGAAGCCATAAGGTTTCCGTCAAAGAAGCGCTCGTTTGGACCATTATTTGGGTCAGCGTCGCCATGCTATTCAACGCATGGCTGTGGTGGCACATGTCCAGCGACCCCACCATTGGTCAAGCCGTCGCCAATCAAAAGGCCCTAGAGTTCCTCACGGGTTACGTCATTGAAAAATCATTAGCTATTGATAACATTTTTGTCTTCCTAATGATTTTTGCATATTTCAAAATTCCTGCAGAATATCAACGGCGCGTGCTGGTGTATGGTGTGCTCGGTGCAGTGGTCATGCGCGCGGTCATGATTTCGCTCGGTGCCGTCATCGTTCATGAGTTCAGCTGGGTGCTGTATATTTTCGGTGCATTCTTGGTCTTCACCGGCCTAAAAATGATGCTGCCCGAAAAAGAAGGCGATGATGATCTCAGCGATAACGTCGTCCTGAAATGGATGCAAAAACACCTGCGCGTCACGCCGACTTTGCATGGTGAAAAATTCTTTGTTCAACACAATGGCATGCGCACGGCGACTCCGTTGTTTTTGGTCTTAATCATGATCGAAATTTCCGATCTGATTTTTGCCGTCGACAGCATCCCCGCGATTTTTGCGGTCACCACCGACGCATTCATCGTCATGACCTCGAATATTTTTGCGATTTTAGGCCTACGAGCCATGTACTTCTTGTTGGCAGATGTCGCTGATCGCTTCCATTTCTTGAAGTATGGCTTGGCCGGTGTTTTGACCTTTATCGGGACCAAAATGCTGATTATTGAAGTCTACAAAATGCCTATCTCGGTCTCGCTGGGCGTCGTTTTTGCCCTGATTTTGGGTTCGGTCGTCGCCTCGCTTCTGATCCGCAAACCTGAGTAAGCCCTCCTCACTTGCCGCCCGCCTGTGCCCTACAGGGGCGGCAAACGCCTTTGCACCCTGCTGGCAAGTGGCCTGAATCGAGCAAAAACCGCTACAATCCGCCGACTGCAAAGGATTTCTAGCATGGCCAAATCACCCAAACCCCCGGCGAACTTCGAGGAAGCCATCGCCAAACTCGAGCAATGCGTCCGAGACATTGAGTCCGGCGAGCTATCCCTCGACGAATCGCTCGCGGCCTACCGGCAGGGCAATGAACTCATGCGCTTCTGCCAACAAAAACTGGCAGATGTGGAACAGGAACTGAAAGTGCTGTCTCACGATAGCCTCAAGCCACTGGAGAGCAGCAATGACTGATTTTGAACACTGGATGCGTGCAATTCAGCGCCAAATGGAGACCACGCTCTCTGCCGTGCTCCCCCCCCCGCACCACGCACCACAGCGCTTGCACGAAAGCATGCATTACGCAGTGCTCGGCGGCGGAAAACGTGTGCGCCCTTTACTGGTTCTCGCTGCAGGGGATCTTTCCCACGCCTCAGAGAAGGCGCTCTACGCTGCCGCTGCGGCCGTCGAATTGATCCACGCGTATTCTTTAGTACACGATGATTTACCGTGTATGGACGATGATGTGCTGCGACGTGGTAAGCCGACCTGTCACGTCGCCTTTGACGAAGCCACCGCACTTTTAGCCGGTGATGCACTGCAAACACGGGCCTTTGAAGTGCTCTCGGCGCCCGATCTTGACCTGACCCCCGCACAACAAATCACCATGCTGCGCACTTTGGCACAAGCCAGCGGCGCAGCAGGCATGGCCGGTGGGCAAGCCATTGATCTTAGCGCTGTCGGCCGACAACTCAACTTGGCCGAGCTGGAGTTGATGCACACCATGAAAACCGGTGCATTGATTCGCGCGGCGATTCTGCTCGGCGTCCAAGCCGGTCAACCACAAAGCGACGCCGATATCGGTCTGCTCGATCACTTTGCACGACGCATGGGGCTGGCCTTCCAAGTGGTCGACGATATTTTGGACTGCGAAGCCGATAGCCAAACGCTCGGCAAAACCGCCGGTAAAGATGCCGCCAACGAAAAACCGACCTATGTCAGCCTGATGGGCTTATCGGAAGCGCGTCGTTTTGCCCAAGAACTCCGCGAAGAAGCTTTTGCCGCCCTTGCGCCGTTTGGTGCGCGCGCCGATCGTTTGCGCGCCCTTGCTGACTACATTGTCGCACGTCATTTCTGAGCACATCCCCATGTATCCGCTTCTTGATCGTATTGATTTTCCTGCGGCATTGCGCCAGCTTGAGCGCCGTGAACTCCCGCAACTGGCGCGCGAATTACGCGAATTTCTTGTTGAGTCCGTCAGCACCACCGGCGGGCACTTTGCCTCGAATCTGGGCGCAGTTGAACTAACCGTTGCCCTGCATTACGTGTTCAATACACCGGATGATCGGCTGGTGTGGGATGTCGGCCACCAAACCTACCCCCACAAAATTTTAACTGGCCGCCGCGAACGAATGAGCGGCATGCGTCAACGCCACGGCTTGGCAGGGTTTCCAAAACGAGACGAATCCGAATACGACACCTTTGGCGTTGGACATTCTTCGACGTCGATTTCTGCTGCGCTCGGCATGGCCGTGGCTGCCAAGCAAGCGGGCTCAGATCGGCGCGTGGTCGCGATTATTGGCGATGGCGCGATGACCGCCGGTCAAGCGTTTGAAGCCCTGAACAATGCTGGTGCGACCGACTGCAATTTATTGGTGATTTTGAACGACAACGATATGTCGATCTCCCCCAATGTCGGTGCACTTAACCATTACTTCACCAAGTTAATGAGCGGGCGCTTTTACGCGGCGGTCAAAGAAGGCTCCAATAAAGTGCTGGGCATTGTGCCGCCAGTGCAAGCCCTTGCCCGCAAAGCGGAAGAGCATGTCAAAGGCTTGATGACGCCATCGACACTGTTCGAAGAATTTGGCTTTAACTATCTCGGCCCGATTGACGGCCACGACTTGAATGCCTTGGTCGAAACGTTATCCAATATTCGTAAGCTCAAAGGCCCGCAGTTCTTGCACGTCGTTACCAAAAAAGGCCAAGGCTATAAGCTCGCGGAAAAAGATCCTGTGCTTTACCACGGTGTCTCAAAATTCAGCCCCGCCAATGGCCTCGCCGGTGGCGCAAGCAGCAGTAAACCGAGCTATACCCACATTTTTGGTGATTGGCTGTGTGATATGGCCAAGCAAGACGATCGCTTAGTCGGCATCACCCCAGCGATGCGTGAGGGCTCGGGCATGGTGCGCTTTGAAAAAGAACACCCTGACCGCTATTTCGATGTCGGTATTGCCGAGCAACATGCCGTGACCTTTGCTGCCGGTCTCGCCTGTGAAGGTTTAAAGCCTGTCGTGGCGATTTACTCGACATTTTTGCAGCGCGCTTACGATCAACTGATCCACGATGTCGCTTTGCAAAATCTGCCGGTGGTGTTTGCGATTGACCGCGCCGGTTTGGTGGGCGCGGATGGGCCAACCCATGCGGGGGCCTTCGATATTTCGTATCTGCGCTGTATCCCGAATATGGTGGTCATGACCCCTTCGGATGAGAACGAATGCCGGCAACTGCTGCACACCGCGTTTACCCTCGACTGTCCGACGGCGGTGCGCTATCCACGCGGGACGGGACCGGGCGCGCACGTGGATACCGCCATGCACACGTTCCCGATCGGGAAAGGCCATATCCGGCGCGTGGGTCAAGGTCGGGTAGCGATGCTCGGATTTGGTAGCCTTGTGACGCCGGCACTTCACGCGGCAGAATCAATGGATGCCACCGTGGCCGATATGCGTTTTGTCAAACCATTGGACGAAGAGTTGGTGCGTGAGCTGGCCCAAACCCATGACTTGATTGTCACGCTCGAAGAGAATGTCGTGATGGGCGGAGCCGGATCGGCATGTTTGGAGGTTCTGGCAGCAGCAGGGATCGCCACTCAGGTATTGCAATTAGGTTTGCCAGATCACTATATTGACCATGGTGATCACGCGGGGCTTTTAGCGGAATGTGGCTTGGACGCACAAGGGATTGTGCAGCATATCACCCAAGCACTGCACACACTGGATGCCCGCGCACAGTAATTCGCAGCCCCCATCCATCTCAACCCTTACGCCGCCCATGTTTTCTTAATCTATGCCATTGGGTGGCGTATTCTCTTCAACTCAACCTTAAGCGGAGCGATTTTCTATGCAAGAACTTTTCAACCGCTTCTTTGCCCTAGAAGGGACGCAATACGCTTCCCTGCCTCTCTTTTTGACCAGTTTGGGCATTGGCTTATTGCTTGGCATTGAGCGTGAACGGCTCGCGATGACGCATGCGGGCATTCGCACGTTCTCCCTCGCCACCATGTTTGGCACCCTAAGCGGCTTAGTCGCATCGGTTTCGGGCCTAGCTTGGATGCCCGCGCTGGGGCTGCTCGCGATCGTGCTGTTTATGATGAGCGTGACTTGGCTACCGGGTGCCAGCCGCGAGAATGCCGATGTACCGACCCAAATCGCTCTCGTGTTCGCTTACTTTCTAGGTTTGCTGGTCTGGCACAAATACACCGATATTGCAGTCGGGTTAGCGATTATCACGACGGCCGTGTTGTACCTCAAACCTGAACTCTCGGGCTTCGCAAAACGCCTCTCTCGACGTGACTTGCTGTCGTTGCTGCAGTTTGGCGTAGTGTCGCTGATTATTTTGCCGATTTTGCCGAACCACGGCTTTGGCCCTTACCAAGCGCTGAACCCCTACAACACTTGGCTGATGGTGGTCTTGATTGCGGGACTGGGCTGGGCGGGTTACGCTGCCGTGACGGTCGTGGGTGAGCGCGCAGGTGCGCCGGTGCTTGGCTTCTTTGGCGGGCTGGTATCAAGCACGGCCACCAGCATGACCTATGCGCGCCAAGTCCGTAACCAACCCGACACCCTGCCCTTTGCTGCCACGGTCATTTTGCTTGCTAATTTGGTGCTGTTTCTGCGCCTGCTGGGGATTGCCGCCGTCATCGCACCTGCGACATTGGGAAGCTTGGTGCCCGTGATGCTGAGTGGCTTTTTATCCGGCCTGATCTATGTCGGAGTTTACGCAGCGAAAACCTTCAGAAACACCGGAAGCAGCAACCTTGAGCTCAACAACCCAACCGAAATGCGCACTGCGCTGATTTTTGGTGTGGTTTACGCCGTTGTGATGTTAGCAACTGCATGGCTGTCTGACTTATTTGGACAAAGCGGGGTGTTCTTGGTCGCGCTGGTGTCCGGTATTACCGACTTGGATGCAATTGCACTCTCTAGTTTTAATATGTTCAACAGCGGTCGCTTGAGCGTGTTTGATGTCGCATTAGCGGTAGCAATTGCGATTGCCTCAAACTCGGCCTTTAAATTTAGCTTGATTGTCTCGTTAGGCGGCAAAGAACTCGCGCGGATTTGCGCCCCCATGTTCTTGATCTCTGCAATCGCAATGTTTGCGGCGGCATTTATCTGGAAATAGCTTTACTCAATTAGACCGTTTGGATAATACAATCCCGACTTCTTTACTCAACTATTTGCAGCCGGTATACTGCCCTGCACTCATTCAAAGATTGACCAATTAAATCGATGAACGCCCAGACAGCCATTCCCGACGTGCAAAGCACGCCAGACACTCGCAACATCGCCATCAACAAAGTCGGCATTAAGTCGATTCGTCACCCGGTTAAGGTCGCAGACCGCTCCGGTGGCGTACAGCACACTGTTGGCATGTTTAATATGTATGTTCACTTGCCGCATAACTTCAAAGGGACCCACATGTCCCGCTTCGTGGAAATTTTAAATAGCCACGAACGTGAAATTTCGGTCGAATCTTTCGAAAGCATTGTGCGCGAAATGGTCGAACGCCTAGAGGCCGAGTCGGGCTATCTAGAAATGTCCTTCCCTTACTTCGTCAACAAAACCGCTCCGATTTCTGGGGTGCAAAGTCTGCTGGATTATGAAGTGACTTTTGTCGGCGAAATTCGCGAAGGCGAATACCGATTCACCATGAAAGTGCTCGTCCCCGTGACCAGCCTGTGCCCGTGCTCGAAGAAAATCTCCGCTTACGGTGCGCATAATCAACGCTCTCACATCACCATCACCGCCCGCACGAATGCGGATGTGTGGATTGAAGAGCTGATCGACATTGCCGAAGAACAAGCGTCTTGTGAGCTATACGGTTTATTAAAACGTCCAGATGAAAAATACGTCACTGAACGCGCTTACGATAATCCGAAATTCGTCGAAGACTTGGTCCGCGATGTAGCTTCACGCGTGCATGCAGAAACCCGCATTGATGCCTATGTGGTCGAGTCCGAAAACTTCGAGTCGATCCACAACCACTCGGCGTATGCCTTGATTGAAAACGACAAGACAGCCGCCTAATCGCCAGTCTGCTGCACACAAAAAACCCCGAACCGTGATGGATCGGGGTTTTTGCTTTTTTAACGCAAATTAGCCGCCAAAGTTACGCCGAATCAATGCGGCTAACTGGATGAGCTTGCCATGGAAAAAATGCCCAGCACCGGGAAACACCACCACCGGCAGATTTTGCGGTCGTGCCCAGTCCAGAATATCGGCAAGCGGAATCACCTCATCCTCTTCACCATGAATAATCAAAGTGTTCTCCGGCACCGTCGCAACTTGCATTTCGTAGCGGCTTACCGCAGGCCCCAGCAAAATCAAACGCTCGGCCTCGATGCGTAAACGCACATGCGACGCGACAAAGCCACCAAACGAGAAGCCCGCCAATACCAAAGGCAGCGCCGGATAATGCTGCTGTGCATACGCCACTACCGCCAACATATCCTCGACTTCACCACGACCATGATCGTGCTCGCCGTCGCTATGACCCACGCCGCGCAAATTCGGACAAAAGCAGGTATATCCCAGCTCCGAGAGCGCCCGCGCGCAGGTCTGCACCACCTTATTCGTATTGGTACCGCCTTGCAGCGGATTGGGATGCGCAATCACCGCAATGCCGCGGACGGTGTCTTGCTTGACGGGGATCACGATCGTTTCTAACGTGCCAACCGGCCCCACAATGTCAATTTTTTGCTGCGTTTTAAGCATGATCCGCAATCCTGAGTCGTTCGACAATCCGACCATTCAACACATGCTCGGACAGAATTTCATCGACATCTTCACGGTCGATAAAGGTGTACCACACCGCCTCGGGGTAAATCACCAAGACCGGCCCAAAATCACACCGCTCTAAGCAACCCGCTTTCTGAACACGCACGCGCTGACCTTCGGCCAGAGGTAATTCGCGCAGACGGTCTTTTGCGTAAGCTAATAACTCGCTTGCGCCATGATTGTTGCAGCAATCACGCCCCGCATCGCGCTGGTTGGTACAGAAAAAAACGTGTTGTGTGTAATAACTCATGATTGACCCTCACTCAAATATAGAAACTTATTCTTCATCGGCCCAGCTTCGTGCAGAACCCAGCGCCGCATTTTCAAAACGCGAAAACTGCCCCAAAAATGCCAGCCGCACAACGCCCGTCGGGCCATTACGGTGCTTACCAATAATAATTTCGGCCAATCCCTTATCGGGTGAGTCGGGATTGTAGTACTCATCGCGATACATAAAAATAATCAAATCGGCATCTTGCTCAATTGCGCCAGACTCCCGAATATCTGACATCATCGGCCGTTTATTGGGGCGCTGCTCCACCGACCGGTTCAGCTGTGACAAAGCAATCACGGGGACTTTTAATTCGCGCGCCAAGCTCTTCAGCGAACGGGAAATTTCCGAGATTTCGGCGGTACGGTTCTGATCACGCCCGCGGCTAGAACCCGACATCAATTGCAAATAATCGACGACAATCAACCCCAACTTCCCGCCAAATTGACGCGCAAGGCGACGCGCCCGCGCCCGTAAATCGAGCGCCGTTAGACCGGGGGTTTCGTCAATAAAAATGCGCGTTTCCGCCAGCACACCCAAGGCATGGGCGAATTTTTGCCAATCTTCGTCATCAAATCGGCCGGTTTTGAGCTTGTGCTGATCCAAACGCCCAACGGAGCCAATCATCCGTGTCGCCAATTGCGAGGCGGGCATTTCCATCGAAAACACCGCCACCGGCAAACCGGTGTGAATACCAATATTTTCGGCCAAGTTCATCGAAAACGCGGTTTTCCCCATCGAAGGACGACCCGCAACGATGATCAAGTCTCCAGCCTGTAGCCCCGAGGTTTTCTCGTCTAAGTCAATAAAGCCGGTCGGGATACCAGTGACCTCGTCGGGGTTTTCCCGCGAGTAAAGCATGTCGATTTTTTCGGTGATTTCCTTGAGGACTTCAGGCATCCCCAAAAACCCTTGCTGCGATTTCGCCGTACTTTCGGCAATCGAAAACACTTTACTTTCCGCATCGTCTAACAGCGCTTGCGAGCTGCGCCCCATCGGGTTGAACGAAGAATCGACAATCTCCGAACCCACCTTGGCCAAGGCGCGCATAATCGAGCGTTCACGTACAATTTCTGCATAATGGCGAATGTTCGACGCACTTGGGGTGTTTTGCACCAAGCTGGCGATGTAGTTCAGCCCGCCCGCTTCTTGAATATCATTGGTGCTTTCAAGGCGCTCCATCACCGTCACGGCATCGGCGGCACGGTTGCTTTCAATCAAGCGGGTAATGGCATTCCAGATTAAACGGTGGTCATGACGGTAAAAGTCCTGCTCGCCGATGAGATCGGCAATCCGCTCCCATGCCTCGTTATTCAACAACAAACCACCCAAAACAGACTGCTCGGCCTCGACGGAGTGCGGGGGCACACGCAAGGGGTTCACTTCTTCATCGTCAAAGGAAGGGGGGGGCGGAACGTAAAAATCAGACATGGATCACTCTATAATTCTGTAGTCAACAACATGAAACATCAAAACACGCCATTCAACAGCACATTAGCAATACTGACCAGCGACATAGCCGCTTGACCATGCCCATTGGAAATTGTACCCCCCTAGCCATCCGGTGACGTCGACGACCTCACCCACAAAAAACAGGCCGTCCACATTTTTTGCCATCATGGTTTTTGATGATAAATCACGTGTATCAACGCCACCACGCGTCACTTCAGCTTTGCGATAACCTTGCGTACCATTCGGACGCAACACAAAGCTGTGAACGTGCTCGGCGATCTGGGTAAGCGTTTTTTTGTCGTATTGCCGAACCGGTTTATTCGGCGCAATGCGCTCGAGCCATTGCTGTGCAAAGCGTTTAGGCCAGCACTGTGCCAGCACATTAACTAAATGGCGATCGGCGTGCTCAGGGTCGTTCAACAGCTGGTGCGCATCGCCCTCTGGCCACAAATCTAACACCAACGTTTCCCCCGCGCGCCAATAAGAAGAGACTTGCAAAATCACTGGGCCGCTCACACCGCGATGGGTAAATAACGCCGCCTCACGAAACCCCGGTCCACGCGCTGCGCTGGCTTCTACCGGCAGAGAAATACCCGCCAACTCACCAAAATGGCTCAGATCATCGGGTTGAAAAGTGAGCGGTACAAGTGCGGGCGCAAGCTCTGTCACCCGCAAGCCAAATTGCTCGGCAATCCGATAACCAAAGGGCGTTGCTCCAATGAGGGGAATCGACAAGCCTCCCGTCGCAATCACCAGTGATTCGCTTTCAAACCGCCCTTGCTCGGTCTCTACGACAAAGTGCGTGCCACGATGAATAGCGGTCATCCGAACCCCCATCTTACGGGTCACCTGCCCTTTTTGACATTCAGCCACCAAGACATCAATGATTTGTTGGCTAGAATCGTCGCAGAATAGCTGCCCCAGCTCGCGTTCGTGCCATGCGACCTGATACTGCGCGAGCAGATCAATAAAGTCTTGTGGGCGGTACTGAGCTAGCGCAGAGCGGCAATAATGTGGATTGTCCGAAATATAGTTGTCAGCACTCACGCGCTGATTGGTGAAATTACAGCGCCCACCGCCAGAGATGCGAATTTTTTCGGCTAATTTCTGTGCGTGGTCCAAAACCAGGACACGTCGCCCACGCTGACCTGCTTGACCCGCGCACATTAAGCCTGCCGCGCCTGCGCCAATGATGATTACATCAAACGATGACATAACTTTTGTTCTCTTTTTGTGAATTTATTACCAGAGTTTTTTACTCGACTATTGTCCTAGATCAGTCTAGTTATTACACTTCAGGCGTGTGCCGCTTGAATCCTATGCTAAGCGGCCGCATTTAAGATGATGCGCTTGTCGCATCCCATCACAATGAGAGGAATGGTTTTCATGGAACATAAGCTACCCGAACTGCCTTACGCGCTTGATGCACTGGCTCCGCACATCTCCAAAGAAACGCTGGAGTTCCATTATGGTAAGCATCATCAAACCTATGTCACCAACCTGAACAACCTGATTAAAGGGACCGAGTTCGAAAACGCTTCTTTAGAAGAAATCGTTCAGAAATCGACAGGTGGCCTGTTTAATAATGCTGCACAAGTGTGGAACCATACCTTCTACTGGTTCGGTCTGTCCCCGAATGGTGGCGGCGAGCCGACCGGTGCATTAGCCGATGCGATTAATGCAAAATGGGGCAGTTTTGACGAATTCAAAAAAGCCTTTAATGCAGTTGCAGCAGGTACATTTGGCTCAGGCTGGGCATGGCTGGTTAAAAATACGGATGGCTCGCTCGAACTGGTTTCAACCAGCAACGCAGCCAGCCCATTGACCACTGACAAAACCCCGTTGTTGACCTGTGATGTCTGGGAACACGCCTACTACATCGACTATCGCAACAGCCGCCCGAACTACCTAGAAGGCTTCTGGAAACTGGTCAACTGGGAATTTGTTGCTAAAAACTTAGCCGCCTAATTTACCGGTGCAGATGAAAAGCCCCATCCTATTGGACGGGGCTTTTTTGTTCCTGTGCGCCGGTACATAACCCACGCATCTAACGCCTTACTCTGCGGCTTTCTGCTGAATCACTTCCACCTTCGCATGCGCCCGCGCCGAGCCGACTAAAGCCAAGGCTTGCGCGTTGGCATGAAGCTCGGTCGCACGGGCAGCAACTGCCGCGTTACGCTGTGCATCGACCTTCGCTTGCGTAATTCCATCGACCCGATACATCAAGAAATCACCACTGGGCAGCGCTGCGCCAACATAGCCCGGAGTTGCCTTAGGCGAAACGCCAAAGACCAAGCGAGCCAACTCGGGCGGCAAACCAATCGGAGCCTCACGAGACACAGTTTGTGATGGCCCCCAAGCAGGGTTCGATTTACCCGCCTTGAGTTCAACCAGCATCGCCTGACCCTGCTCAGCAATCTGCTTGATCGCCTTCTTGCGAACCAGTTCAGCCTCGATACGCGCGCGCACCTCTTCGAACGGCTGCTGACGCGCGGGACGATGCTCACTGACGCGGACAATCAGTGCTTTTCCGTTGCCTAAATCAATCGCTTCGCTATTGTGCTTTTGCTTCAGGACATCCTCAGAGAAAGCGGCCTCTTGAACGCGTGGATGACTTAACTCGCTAGGCGTTTCGCCATCGCCGCGATTCAACCAATCACTTGTGTGCAAAGCCAAGTTGAACTTCTCGCTCACGGCAGCCAAGCTGTCCGATTTCTGATAGGCCAACTCACCCGCTTCTTCCACTTGCTTGCGATACGCGACATTGGCTTTTTGCTTTTGGATACGCTCAACAATCATCGGCTTGAGCGCAGCCAGATTAGGCCGCCGAATAGCATCTACCCGCAGGATGTGGTAACCAAATTCGGTTTTAACAATCGGAGACAGCTGGCCTTCTTCTAGCGTAAATGCTGCATCATCAAATGCTTTGACCATGACGCCTCGAGAGAAGAACCCTAGGCTTCCACCTTTTTCTGCGCTACCCGGATCCTGAGAGCGACTTTTCGCGATCTCGGCAAAGCGGCTCGGGTTGGCTTTGAGCTCTGCTGCAATTGCCTCAATATCGGCTTTGGCTTTGGCCTGTGTTGCGGCATCGGCATCAGCAGGTGCGGCGATGAGAATATGCGCAACTTTTCGCTCTTCTCCGCCGAGTTCACTCTTATGCTCTTCGTAATAACGACTGACTTCGGCATCGGTGACTTTAATCGATTTTGCCAGCGCATCCTGACTCATTTCGACATAAGAGAGCTTAACGGCCTCTGGTGTGAGATACGCAGATTTTTTGTCGTCATATGCTTTACGCGCATCTGCCTCTGTCACCTTGATATCTTTCAAGATGTTATCGGGGCGCAAAACATAGGGCTGAATAGTGCGCGTCTCACTGAGCAAATGCGCAAGCTGCGACACACTGGTTCGTGAAATAAATGCAGAACTTGCAACAAAGTTCAATTGCTTTTGAATGAGCAAATCTTGCCGGACTTTTTGCTCAAAATCGGTCGCTTGGATAGATTGCTGTTTTAGAAATTCTTGATAGCGCGCCTTACTGAAGGCACCGTTTTCATGGAACGCAGGCACCGCAGCAATCGCCTGTTGTAATTCTTGCGGTGTAATCACCAAACCACTTTTACGGGCTTGCGCCAACAACAACTGCTGCTGAATCAGCTGATCAAGCGCCGCTTGGCGAGTTGCGGCATCCGCTGGACGCCCTTCCAAAAAGCGATCAACGTCTCGTGGATAAATTTTGACGCCATCCACATTAGCCAAATAGGGGTCGCTCGTTGCTGCGGTGTAGCTGCCGACACCAAAGCCAACAAAGGTCAGTGCAACGGCACCGAGAACCACTTTAATGAAAGTAGAGTTTTTTTGTACGAAATCGAACATATCTGCCGGTTTCCTGCCTAAACGCATGAATGGGCAAAAAAAAAGGTGAACCGTGTTCACCCTTCAAGAATGTGGCGGAGTGGACGGGACTCGAACCCGCGACCCCCGGCGTGACAGGCCGGTATTCTAACCAACTGAACTACCACTCCCTTTTTTCGCTAACGCGATGCGTTAGCGAAAATGTCCTGCGAAGGCAAGATTATAGCGCGTCTTTCAATGCTTTGCCTGGGCGGAATTTCGGGCTTTTTGCCGCCGGAATCGTAATGCTTTCGCCTGTTTTTGGATTGCGGCCAGTGCGCTCTGCACGCTCGCCCACATAGAAAGTACCAAAGCCCACTAACGTGACGGTGTCACCAGCTTTTAATGCGTTGGTCAGCGAGTCGATCATGCCATCCAAGGCCTTGCCTGCATCTGCTTTAGAAATATCTGCCGAAGCAGCGATAGCATCAATCAATTGTGATTTATTCACGAAACATCCCCTTTCGAATCTTTTAAAGGCTTCCCTCTAAGCGGGAAGCCAAGGCCGTCTGCTTTATAGCAAGGCGGAAAACCGCGTGTCAACGGATTTTACTTGTTAATGTGTCACGACTTGTGAAGCCGCGTCTTTGTCATTCACGGCAGGAATTGTGCCAATGTCATTGTCTTCTACAATCGGCGTCGGCTGACTTTCCAATGCAATTTTCAAGACATCGTCAATCCATTTCACCGGATGAATTTCCAGCTTCTGACGAATGCTTGCAGGGATATCCTCAAGGTCTTTCACATTGCCTTTAGGAATCAAAACATGCGCAATACCGCCACGCTGCGCTGCGAGCAACTTCTCTTTCAAACCGCCGATCGGTAAGACTTCGCCGCGCAGGGTAATTTCACCCGTCATCGCCACGTCTGCGCGCACTGGAATGCCGGTCAAAGCCGAAACCATGGCCGTCACAATTCCAATCCCTGCCGAAGGACCGTCTTTCGGCGTCGCACCCTCAGGCAAGTGAATGTGAATGTCGTTCTTCTCGTAAAACTCTTTTTTAATCCCCAGCAACTGCGCACGACTCCGAACCACAGAAAGCGCCGCTTGAATCGACTCTTGCATCACTTCGCCAAGCTGGCCCGTCCGAATAATCGTTCCTTTACCAGGCAAAGAAACCGCCTCAATCGTAAGCAAATCGCCACCAACCTCGGTCCACGCCAAGCCGGTCACTTGGCCGACTTGGTTCGCTTCTTCGGCTACACCATATTCGAAACGTTGGACGCCCAAATATTTATCCAGATTTTTGCTGGATACCGTCGTTTTAGTCGCCTTTTTCTCGGTTTTACGCGCCAAAGCAGCCTTAACGACTTTGCGACTGATTTTGGCAATTTCCCGATCAAGGGAGCGCACACCCGATTCACGCGTGTAATAACGGACAATATCGCGAATCGCACCTTCTTGAATCGCCAGCTCACCTTCTTCTAAGCCATTGTTTTTCAATTGCTTAGGAATCAGGTATTTATTGGCAATGTTTAATTTTTCGTCTTCGGTATACCCCGACAAACGAATAATTTCCATCCGATCCAATAGCGCGTGCGGGATATTAAGCGAGTTAGCCGTAGCGACAAACATCACATCCGACAAATCAAAATCGACCTCGGTATAGTGATCAGCAAAGGCATGGTTTTGCTCAGGATCCAAAACTTCCAACAGAGCCGAAGACGGATCACCCCGGAAATCGGCGCCCATTTTGTCGACTTCATCGAGCAAGAAGAGCGGATTTTTCACGCCGACTTTGCTCATGCTCTGAAGAATTTTGCCGGGCATCGAACCAATATAAGTCCGGCGATGGCCACGAATTTCGGCCTCATCGCGAACGCCGCCTAATGCCATCCGAACGAACTCGCGACCGGTTGCGCGCGCAATCGATTGCCCCAGCGAGGTTTTGCCCACCCCCGGCGGCCCAACCAAACACAGGATCGGCGCTTTGAGCTTATCAACGCGCTGTTGAACCGCGAGATACTCGACAATGCGTTCTTTAACTTTTTCTAAGCCGTAATGATCAGCCTCAAGCACCGACTCTGCCGAAGCTAAATCTTTATTGATTTTGCTTTTTTTCTTCCACGGTAACCCGACTAATGTCTCGATGTAATTGCGCACCACTGTTGCTTCTGCAGACATTGGCGACATCATGCGCAATTTTTTCAATTCATTTTGGGCTTTTTCGCGGGCTTCTTTCGACATGCCAGCGGTTTTAATTTTCTTTTCTAGCTCATCAAGATCGCTATTTTCATCGACCTCACCCAGTTCTTTTTGGATGGCTTTGACTTGCTCGTTCAGGTAGTACTCGCGCTGGCTCTTTTCCATTTGGCGCTTAACGCGACCACGGATACGCTTTTCGACCTGCAAAATGTCTAGCTCAGATTCTAATTGCGTAAGCAGATGCTCAAGACGCGTATCTAGCGGGAAAATTTCAAGAACTTCTTGTTTCTGATCAAGCTTGAGCGGCAGATGCGCGGCAATCGTGTCTGCAAGCCGACCGGCATGATCAATCGAAGATAAAGAAGTTAAAATTTCGGGCGGAATTTTTTTGCTCAGTTTGACGAATTGCTCAAACTGGGTCATCAATGTCCGACGCATGGCTTCTGTCTCTTCAGAGCCTTCATCGTCATCGGTGGTGGGGTCAATTTTGGCCTCAAAGTAGCCATCCACTTCGTGAATTTCGCTGACCCGAGCGCGCTGCCGTCCCTCAACAAGAACCTTAACGGTGCCGTCGGGGAGCTTCAGCATTTGTAAAACAGAAGATACGGTTCCCACGGGGTACAGATCATCGCCCGAAGGTTCATCTTTGGAGGCAGATTTTTGGGCCACCAACAAAATAGGGGTTGCCGCTTCCATCGCCTGCTCAAGTGCTTTAATAGACTTGGGGCGGCCGACGAAAAGAGGAATAACCATATGCGGAAAGACCACCACATCACGCAAAGGCAGCAGCGGGAGGGTCTCGGGCGTATTCGTGGCTTCGGGAGCGTGCGACATCGAATTTCCTGTTTTTGGAAAGCAAAAGAATGATCGTCAGATGGGGGAGCACGAGACAAATTCAAGCAATTCTCTCGGGCCCCTCAATTAAAACGCCATCATCATGCGGGCTTAAAAATAAAAACAGCCGACCGGAAAACCCGATCGGCATGTTTACCGTCATACGGATCATGCAATGCGCTGATCCTGCTCGCAACCATCTTGATGATAAATCAACTCTGGCGCAGCATTAGATTCAATCACATCTTTATTGACCAGCACTTTGCGAATGCCCTTCTGAGAAGGAATATCGTACATCGTATCCAGCAAGGCACGCTCAATACTTGAGCGCAGCCCTCGTGCACCGGTACGACGCGCGACAGCCTGCTTCGCAATGCTCTGCAAAGCGTCCTCATTCACCTCAAGCTCAACGTCTTCGATCGCAAAAAGCTGCTGGAACTGTTTCACTAAGGCATTTTTCGGATCAGTCAAAATGGCAATTAGCGCAGTTTCATCCAACTCTTCAAGCATCGCGACAACAGGCAAGCGACCGATAAACTCGGGAATCAAACCGAACTTAATCAAGTCTTCTGGCTCGGTTTCTTGCAGGACACGACCAATATCACGGCCTTCGTCTTTCGAGAATACCTCGGCCCCAAAACCAATCCCACCTTTTTGAGAGCGTTGACGGATAATTTTTTCCAGCCCGTCAAAAGCACCACCGCACACAAAGAGAATATCGGTCGTGTTGACTTGAATAAACTCTTGGTTTGGATGCTTACGCCCACCCTGCGGTGGAATTGAGGCCACGGTGCCTTCGATCAGTTTCAACAAGGCCTGCTGAACGCCCTCGCCAGAAACGTCGCGCGTAATCGACGGGTTATCAGATTTACGTGAAATTTTGTCGATTTCATCGATATAAATGATGCCGCGCTGTGCTTTTTCGACATCGTAATCGCACTTTTGCAGCAGCTTTTGCACGATATTCTCGACGTCTTCACCCACATAACCCGCTTCTGTCAACGTCGTGGCGTCGGCCATGACAAAAGGCACATCCAACAAACGCGCTAAGGTTTGCGCCAGCAAAGTTTTACCGGAACCCGTCGGGCCAATCAGCAAAATATTACTTTTCGCCAACTCGACTTCTTGGCCGCTGTTACGACGCGCTAACCGTTTATAGTGGTTATAGACCGCAACCGAAAGAACCTTTTTCGCTTGCTCTTGACCAATCACATACTGATCAAGTGTTTCACGAATTTCCTTCGGTGTAGGAAGGTGAGCCGCTTTCGCAGCGGCTTCAACCGCCCCTGCGCCGATGCCCCCATCAGACCGCCCCTCTTCGACAAGAACGTCTTTGCACAAATCAATGCATTCATTACAAATAAACACATTCGGGCCCGCGACTAAACGAACCTCGTGCTGACTTTTTCCACAAAAAGAGCAATACAGCAGCTTGTCTTTCTTCTCGGTCATACAGAAGCCTCATGACGACTCGACAGCACCTTGTCCACCAGACCATATTCGCACGCTGCATCCGCGCTCATAAAGTGATCTCGGTCGGTATCACGCTCAAGATCTTCCAATGTCCGGCCACAATGACCCGCCATCAGCTCGTTCAATTTGCGCTTGAGAGATAAAATCTCGCGCGCATGAATTTCAAAATCCGACGCCTGACCTTGGAAACCACCGAGCGGCTGATGAATCATCACGCGCGAATTCGGCAAGGCAAAACGCTTACCTTTTGCGCCAGCAGACAATAAGAAGGCGCCCATGCTGGCTGCTTGGCCAATGCACAGAGTCGAAATATCCGGCTTGATGAAATTCATCGTGTCATAAATCGACAAGCCAGCCGTCACCGACCCACCCGGCGAATTGATATACAAGTAAATATCTTTGTCCGGATTTTCCGACTCAAGAAACAGCATTTGTGCGACAACCAAATTGGCAGAGTCATCCGTTACCGGACCGACCATAAACACAATCCGCTCTTTCAATAAGCGCGAATAAATGTCATAGGCACGTTCACCCCGACCACTTTGCTCAACGACCATCGGCACTAAACCCAATGCCTCCGGTGTTGTTGAGGCCGCTTGCCAATTAAGTTGTCCTAACATCAGGCATTCCCCATCAATTCATCAAATGACACGGCTTTTTCAGTCACTTGTGCTTTGGACAGAACAAACTCAACAACGTTCTCTTCCAGAACCATAGACTGCGGGCCTTCGAGGCGCTCTGGGCTCTCGTAGTACCACTTCACCACTTCTTCTGGGTGCTCGTAGCTATCAGCAAACTCAGTGACCAAGGCTTTTACTTGCTCAGGTTGAGCAGTCAGGCCATTGCTATCGACAACTTCAGCCAAGATCAAACCCAAAGCAACGCGACGCTCAGCTTGCTCTTGGAACAGTTCCGGCGGAATCGGCATGTTTTTCGCGTCAATACCACGCTCTTCAAGATCTTTACGCGCTTGAGCCGCTAGGCGAGACACTTCCATCGAGACCAAAGACTTCGGCAGTTCAATGGTGGTTACATCCAACAGTGCTTGCATCACGTTTTCTTTAGTACGTGCTTGCAAACGACGCTTCACCTCACGCGCCACGTTTTTGCTGATTTCAGCGCGCATTTTTGCAACGTCGCCATCAACAATGCCTAAAGTTTTTGCGAAAGCTTCGTCAACTTCAGGCAGGGTCGGTGCAGAAACATTTTTCACAGTGATCGCGAATACAGCGGTTTTCCCTGCAACGTCTTTGCCGTGATAATCCTCAGGGAAATTCACGTCAACATTACGGGTTTCGCCTTCTTTCAAGCCTTCTACACCGGCTTCAAATTCAGGCAGCATTTGGCCTTGGCCCAATACAAACGGGTAGTTTTCAGCAGAACCACCTTCAAATGCCACGCCGTCAATCGTGCCAACAAAATCAATGATAACGCGGTCGCCTTTTTCAGCGGCACGCTCAACATAGTCAAAACGAGTGCGCTGACTGCGAAGCACGTCGATGGTTTTTTCGATTTCGGCGTCGGTCACTTCAGTGACAGGTTTTTCGATCGCTTTTTCAGCCAAGTCACCTACAGTCACTTCGGGGTAAACTTCAAACAGCGCGCTGAACGTAAAGTTTTCAGTGCCTTCATTCTGGCTCGGCTCAAAACGCGGGTAACCGGCGACACGAAGATTTTGCTCACGCACTGCATCTGCAAAATGCTGCTGAACGGTTTCGCCCATCACTTCTTCGCGAACTTGCGCACCGTAGTTTGCTTCAACGATCTTCAGCGGAGCTTTGCCCGGACGGAAACCTTGAATTTTAGCGTTACGAGCCACGCGCTGCAGACGCTTAGTCACTTCAGTGTTGACCACTTCCAAAGGGAAAGTGACGCTTAAACGACGCTCTAGAGTGCTCAACGATTCCAACTGAACTTGCATTTCAGGTCCTTAAAACTTGAGGCGCAGGCCAAGCCTGCGCACCTTGAATAAATGATTGCGAGCACAAAACATCGCACGTTTTTTGATGGCTGACATGTTAGAGAAACCGACTCTCTAGTCCTACAAGTCATGTCATAACAACTGCTTTCAAGGGCAAAATTGCACCTGCCCTTCTTTTTGCTGCTGCATTCTGCAGTTAGGAAGCGTATCAGTCAATAAAAGAGCGGGCTTTTCCCACGCACGCTCCCTGAAAATTTCCAGACCAAGCAAAACGCCGATTTAGACTTGGAAAGCATCCAATTTGGTCCGCAAATCCTCTGCTTTCAAGCCCAATTGCTCCGAAGCCTGATGAATCTCTTCTGCACCATCTGCGCTCGCCGACAAAATATGACTCACACTGGCGAGCCGTTGGTTCATCGTGCCGACCGATTTTTCGATTTCTTCCGAGCGCTGTACAGATAATTCAACGTTGTCAGCCGTCGTTCTCATCAGGCCCACCATATCTTCAATTGAACGCAGCGCGTCATCAGAAGAATCCACCAATTCACGCGTCGTTCCCGCCGCATCGTGCATCCGCGCACTCACTTGATTAATCGAAGACACGATCCGATCAATCGTCAAATTGGTTTCATTCAAGGTGGACTGAGTTTGTGTCGCAAGCTTGCGCACCTCATCTGCCACCACTGCAAAGCCCCGCCCCATCTCTCCGGCACGGGCCGCCTCAATCGCAGCATTCAGGGCTAACAAGTTAGTTTGGTCAGAAATTTCTGAAATAACGGCTAACACTCGACTAATGGCCTGCGTGTCTTTCGACAACACCTCAAGATCAGCGATCAACTGCTGATTCGCGTTCGCATTGGTTCGAATCGTGCTCACCATCTTATCGAGATCCACACGTGCGGAATCTAACTGGCCGCTCGTCCGATGAATTTCATCTTTGACTTCGCTCGCCAGTGCACTGGAAATTTGCGCGTTATCCCGAATTTTTTCAGCTTGAACCACCACCTCGCCAAGCTCTTCGGCACCATCGATCACCCGCCGGCTCAGATCTTGTGAACTGGTAAAAAACTGCTTCGCCATCGCCGCGTTGCTGTCAGAGGCCTTACGCGCTTCGATGAACGTGTCACGAATCAAACCCAATAAATGGTTAACACTTCGAGCCATCGTGCCGAGCTCATCACGGCTCTGGCTTGAAATTTGGCGACTTAAATCACGCGAGTCAGCAATTCCGCCTAGCTCATGGCTCACGCGCACAATCAACCGCACGATCAACTTCGATACCAAGAAGGACAACAAGACCGCAATACAAAGCGTTGTTGCACTCATCCCCGCCAAGACCAACAAAGTATTATTAATTTGCTCGTCAAGGTAACTCAGTTTGACGTCCACCCCCACAACATACTGCGTCCCTGCGTGGGTCTTAAACGGAACAAAGATAGAGCGGAAGGTGCCAAATTTATCGGTGTACTCATCAAACTGCGGTTGACCCGTTCGCACCGACTCTAAAACCGCGGGAGATACATCGTCATACAGTTCAAAGTACTTTGCAAAATCGCCCTTTTGCACCTCGTCACTTGGCGCGCTGTCGGCGATGTAATAAACCTTATCGCCCTGAACAGACATCGCATAGCTGTACTCCAAACCCACATCTCGGGCGTAATTTCCTAAAGTTTCAACAATCGAGACATATTCTTGCGTCGGAATTGCACCCGCTTTCGTCGCGCGATTTAGATAGCTTTCGGGAATAATACGAGGCAAAGCATAGGCTGCTGCATGAATACGGGAATCGATTTCTTGGCGAACATCTCGCACTTTTGTGAAATAGCTATTAGCGCTAAACACCACAATCGTGATGACATTGACCACAATAAACCACAATAAAATCCTCGTTTGCAGAGAAGATTTGCGGCGATTCAGCACCTCATGATTCATGAACAGGCCCTCGAGAATTGTCATTAAATAAACGAAAGCCAGCCTCATAAAATGGTCTGGCTTAAAAATCGCATTATTCTCAAACCCAATGCGCACCTAATGCATAGCGGGTTTTTATTTTCCGCATAAGATACACGGTTTTTGATTCCCAAAATGGGTTTATTCAGCCCTGATCTTCATGCAGTTGATGAAAATTTAACGCAACCGAATTAATGCAATATCGCTCGCCAGTCGGGTCGGGCCCATCTGGAAACACATGCCCTAAATGCGCATCACACTGCGCGCAACGCACCTCAACACGGCGCATCCCATGACTTTCATCGAGATGGCGCACAATGTGCTCAGGCTCTGCAGCTTCCCAGAAACTCGGCCAGCCACACCCTGCATCAAATTGTGTATCCGACACGAACAGCAGCGCATCACAACAAATGCAGTGATATGCCCCACGCTCACCCAAACGGTAATATGCGCCACTAAAAGGCGCCTCGGTGCCCGCACACCGCGTCACACGATATTGCTCAGGGCTCAGCTGCGCTTGCCATTCGGCCGCACTCCGTTGAATTTTCACAGACATTTTTTCTCTCCCATTGCGTCAAAACACTCACGCGCCCGATCACGACACCAATCCGACGCCCGACACTTCACGCGCCAAACGAGCCGCCGTGTTGTCCGTCATGCCACCAATAAAATCCAAAATTCGCATATACGCCGAATACAAAGAGTCTCCCGCAGCAAAGGGGTAGTCCAACAAGGCCAACTCGGCACCTTGGCGATGCGTTAGCGCTTGCGGGCCTTGCGTGCAATACACAAACGCCGCAGGCACCAACAAACTCAACAATGCGCCTAAACAAGGATAAGCAGCAATTTCTGTCACTAATTTATCCCGATGCCGATACACCTTCTGGCTGGCTAACGCTTTGGCCGCGATGAGCGTGTCGCGCACAGGCCCTTCACAAACCGCGATCAGGTCTTTTTCAGGAAAAGTCCCCGCCAACAGTTCATCATGATGCGCCATAAAACGATCTGCCAACACGGCAACACAATGCCCGACCGCCATTCCGCGCAACATCGCGCAACGCTGACGCAAATCAGGCTCCTGCAAAGCCCGCTCATAATTGGCTAAAGGCGCAAAAAGCGCTTCAAACTCACTCACCGCCAGCATGCCCATTTCGACGGCATCTTCTAAATCAACAATCGCGTAACATAAGTCATCCGCCGCTTCCATCAAATACGACAATGGATGACGCGCCCAAGCAATATCACGACCGCGAGAAGGCAAGCCCAACGTTTCAGCAACCGCCTGAAAATACGGCAGTTCCGATTGGTACACACCAAACTTACGATTGGCTGCCCCGACCTCCGATGTCCACGGGTACTTCATCAGCGCCCCCAGCACCGCAGAAGTTAAGCGCATCCCCCCCGCACCGCCATACATCTCCAAACGCGATACCGTTCGCAGGCCATGCGCATTGCCCTCATAGGTTTCAATATCCAAGCGCTCGGCAGCCGATAAAGGTGCTAAATAATGTTGATGCGCAGGCTGGCAAAACCACTCACGCAATGCGTCTTCACCCGTATGACCAAAAGGCGGATTACCAATATCGTGCGCAAGACACGCCACCTGCACAATCGTCCCAATATCAAATGGCGTATTGCGCTCCGGCAAATAGCCCCGTTGCGCCAGCATCGCACCAACACGATTCCCTAAACTCCGACCCACGCTGGCCACTTCGATGCTATGCGTCAGCCGATTATGTGCATGATCATGGCGCGACAAAGAATGCACCTGCGTTTTACGGCCTAAGCGCCGGAATGCACTCGAAAACACAATACGATCATGATCGACGTGGTAATCCGTTCGCAAACCGGCTGTGAGCGGATCGCTTCCGCCCACGACCGGCGTAACCTTTTGCGCCAGACACTGAAAGCGGCGCGTAGACAACAACATCGACCAATCCATCTCTTTTCCTTATGCAACACAACAAAGAGAAACAGCATGCCCAAAACCCTATGACAAAAACAAGCACGTCCGCTAGGGTAATCACATTCAACCTTGCCGCCCGCCCCTGACAGAGATCCACTACCATGACCTCGACACCCATGCCGGCCCCATTTTCCGATGCTGAACAACAAGCTGGACTCGCACTCTTCGATAGCGACCCACGACTCAGCTGGCTCTACCGGACGGATACGGCTGAGGTCATCCGGATCAACCACGCGCTTCGCCAAAAGCTGACGCTTGAGCAAGCCAAAGTCTTACTGGCGCCGCTTCAAGAGACGCAGCACACCTACACTCTCACATGGCCTCAAGGCCGCTCCGAGCCGTACGTGCTGCATATTCACCCCCTAGAAGGCACGTTACCGATCGAGCTGCGCACGCTTCAAACCAGCGCCACCCTCGACCCCGATTTGCTCAGCTGTTTAGTCGGCGTCCCTGATGCTGTCGCGACCTTTGGTCTGGATTGGCGCTGTCAATTTATGACCCCGACCATTACGCGCTTTATGAGTCACACAGCCTGCGACTTTATCGGCCAGCACATTGAAGACAGCCCATTCCCCGCCACGATCAACCGAGATTTTTTATCTGCCATGCAAAAAGCGGTGGCCAGCGGTGTGCGCCAATTCATGCAATTTCCGCTCACGAAAAACCAGCGCCTTTACCAAATAGACGCCCTCATTTCCCCCATGAATCGAGCCGGAGAATGCCGCGGCGTCGTCGTGACTTTTTTAGATGTCAGCGAGCAAGCCGAAGTTCATGCCGCGCTTTCGCGGATCGAACAGCGTTTTTCGTCGATGGTGGACCAAATGCGCGATATTTTCTGGATTGCCGAACGCGACATGTCGAAATTTCACTACATTAGCCCCGCCTTCGAGCGCTTATTCGGCTATCCCGCGCAGATGATTTACGACCACCCCGAACAGCTTGAAAACATTTATCACCCAGACGATCGCCACCATCTCGCTGCCAAAAAACACCGACTGGGACAAGGCTTATCTGATGCGCGCCTATTTCGGGTGGTTTGCCAAAACGGACAGACGATGCATGTCCGCTCACGAATTTTTCCCGGCTACGACGAACATGGGCACCCTGTCATCTACGGCATCAGCGAGGATGACACCGAGCGACGCGAGCTTGAACTGGCTTTAGAACGCCACCACCTCGCCGAGCGCGATACCTTAGTACGTGAAATTCATCACCGTATTAAAAACACCTTACAAGGCGTTGCGGGGCTCTTACAGCATCATGCACGGGTACGACCCGAGCTAGCCGAGCCGCTACACCTTGCGATCAGCCGCCTATATGCCGTCAGCGCCGTCTATGGGCTTCAAGCACGCAATAAAGAATGGCCGACACTTGGCGAGATGCTTGATGCCATTTGCGCGCAAGCCGCCACCGATCCACAGGTCAATATTGGTCGAGACTGGATGCCAAGCGCGGCTGCACAGCAGATTGTTGAACGCGAAGCCGTGCCAATCTCTCTCGTAATCAATGAACTGATGGTCAACGCCATCAAACATCGCCATCCCGTCGATAGTCCTGTGCACGTAGCGCTGCGACAACAAGATGATGGCGTGGTTTTACAGATCAGCAATTTCAATGCAGCTTCGCCGAGTTTTCCGCCGAGTCGATTATCTGGAGTCGGCACCGAGCTGATGCGGGCATTGTTACCGGTGCAAGGCGCAAAACTAGAAGCGTTCTGTGAGGAAGGCGACAATCCGCCACAAAGCCGCCGTTATCACACTATTCTGAATTTATACTCGCCGGTTTTAGCAAGCCATAATCATCATAAAAAAGGAGATCAAGATGAGTAACCGCCGCTTACTGCTCGTCGAAGATGATCGCTTGATTGCCGCCACCATGAGCGCAGAGCTTGAAATCGCGGGTTATGAGGTCACACGCGCAGAAAATGTCCGCACCGCCCGAAAAGTTTTGGACACCGCGCCCGCACCGTTCGCATTAGCGATTCTGGACATCCATTTGCCCGATGGCAGCGGGCTAGATATTGCCCACTATTTGCACGACAAAGGCGAAACTGGTTTTTTAATGCTGACCGCCTATGCCGATGAAAGTCTTGTACAAGAAGCAACCGCATTGGGCGCGCTAGGCTATTTGGTAAAGCCGGTCGAGCCTAGCCAACTGCCGCCATCTATCGAAGCCGCACTGACACAATTTAGCCAAATTCGCAGCTTGCGAGAAAACGAAAATCGGATGGCGCAAGCCTTGGCAGAGGGACGCGAAACAGGCATGGCTGTTGGGGTTTTAATGGAGCGACTTCAGCTGAATCGCCGTGATGCGTTTGAGCACTTGCGAGGTCTGGCACGTCACCAGCGACAACGCATCAATGATCTCGCGATTGAAATACTCGACAAAACCGAGCAACAGCTTCCCCGACACTAGCCGCACTATTGAGCAAAAGAAATGGCTACACTAGCCCCCATTTTGACCGCTTGCGAATCGAGACACGATGAAGTTTGAACACATTGTCGAAATCAATCACCCCGACCTCCCCGAAAACCAGTGCCTACGCCGCGAGCAACTTTGGGCGGGGTTGGTGCTGCGTGTAGAACAACCGGCACTTTTTCTGGAGCATCTTGACGCCATGCAAAAAGTCGCTGAGCACGAGGACGGTTTTTCGCGTGAGCTGCGGTTTGGACAACTGGTTGTGCGTGATCGGGTCGTGCTGGAGGCACCTCATCAGGTATGTATTCAGACGCAAGCCAGCGAGCAGCATCCCAGTGGCACCCTCACCCAACGCATTGAAGAACCTGACCCAGAGCGCTTGTTTGTGCGCTTCTGTTACGAAACCTCGCTCGATGAAACCGACCCCGAAGTCGCTAAAGTCGTGGGCTATGTGAAAGCGGCATATCAGGATATGGATGTTGAGTTTGTCCGGCTGATTCGGCAACGCGCCGCCGAAGGCCTGCTGTGAAAGGTTTCCGACCGACACGCCGATTCACCGTACAATGCTTTTTTCTCTCTTCTAAACGAGACGCGCAATGAAACGTACTGACCTTGCAAAAAATGACGGCCTCAAAATCACCAATCGTTTAAAACAAGCCGTCCCACCCGATCGCTTTGCACGCGCCAGCCAATCTGGCCAAGGGCAAAATGTGTCGGGCAGCAACTTGATGGAAAAGCTCTTGGGCAAGACCCAACCTTCACACACAAAATAAAACCGAACGACCGCCTCCGGCGCTGCATGGCTCAGTGACCGGCGACGGTCTTGCCCTGTCTGTCTACGTCGAGCATTTTTGTGCATTACACTATTTTTGATACCCCGATTGTCCGCCATCTCTTTGCTTGGATTTCACGGGGATTGCTGGCCCTGTTTGGCTGGCGGCTGGAAGGTCAATTTCCGAACTTACCCAAATACGTGATGATCGCCGCACCGCATACCAGCAACTGGGATTTTCCGGTGACGCTGGGGATTTGCTTTGCAGCCCATGCCAAGGTGTATTGGATGGGCAAACACACGCTGTTTTGGGGGCCGTTCGGGCCGGTGATGCGCTGGCTGGGCGGAATTCCAGTTGATCGCACGCAGAAAAACAGCCTGGTTGAGCAACTGGTACAGGTCTATGCGCGCAGTGAACGGCTGGTGGTGATTATTCCGCCAGAGGGCACGCGGGCGGCGGTCAGTCAGTGGAAAACCGGCTTTTATCATATTGCGATGGGCGCAAAGGTGCCGATCATTCTAGGATTTCTCGACTTTAAACGGAAAGTCGGCGGTTTTGGGCCGGTCTTCCACCCAACAGGGCAGATAGAGGCCGATTTCGCCAGTATGCGGGCATTTTATGCGGACAAAACCGGAAAAAATCCCCCGCCAGTCGAGGCGACCAAAAACAAATATTGAGCTAACACGATGATTTTTTTAATCCTTTTTTAAAAGAATGATTTTTTTAAAAAACCAGCCTTGTCAGAGGGTTTCGATAGCGCTATGATTGCGCCTCTCTCGCTGCCACGCAGCCAGAATTCGGGGTGTAGCTTAGCCTGGTAGAGCGCTACGTTCGGGACGTAGAGGCCGG
>CAZWRK010000054.1:0-31041 GCA_964635875.1 uncultured Aquaspirillum sp. | reverse complement strand
CGTGAAAGGCTGGAAAGTATCCTGTAACATTTGATTTCCATAAACCTGTTAGCTTATCGTAGGCTTTAAGAATACCTTTAGTAGCCTCATCATCTGCTAAAATTCCTGAGGCTCTTTGTAAATCTTTCTGTATTGCCTGTGGAATCCAGACAGTTTTTGTATTTTTACCAACTCCTGCAATAGTCGTAGTCTCTCCAGATGCTTTAGTAATTTCAGCAGGAAAGAAGTTCAATTCCCCCTCTGGTTTAAAGGGTACATATTTAACTCCATCAATATCTACAGCTTCATCCAACTTACTTAAAGCTTCTTTAGCTCCAACATCCCCAGCTTCAGCTGCCGCTCCAAACTTTTCTTCTATTATTTTTCTAGCACGAAGTCTTGATTCCATTTGAGGAAGCTTCATTATCTCGTCTTCTTTATATCCAAAGTTATCTAGGAAGTTTTTATTAAAATCATAAGCTCTCACTTTAGCTATGCTGTCGATTTTCCTTGTAGCTACAGCTCTAAAGAAGTCTTCGTCATATAGTTTAAATCCGTACCCCTCTTCCCAGATCTTATTTATTTCCGCAACAGAACCCTCTAGACCTATTTTTCTTTCTTTACTAGATCTAAGACCTATCTTTTTTAAAGTATCGGATATAGCTGTCGAGGCTGATTTGCTGTCTTTAAAGAACTCACGAGCCTCAGGTGTTAAAACACGAGGAAAATAATCCTCAAGTTCAGAGGATATTAAGTTTCTTTCTTTTTCATTTTTAAAAGAGTTAGCTAATTCTTTCTTAGTATATGTAAATAAATCTTCCGTACCTTTAGGCGTTTCTCCTTTTTGAAACATCTCAGCAAGAAGTTTTCCAGTATCTTGAGTTGGCTTACCCTCAATAGAAGAAAGAGCTTTGTTACTCACTTTACCAAATTCCTCTAACGCTTGTCTTTGTTCGGCTCTAGTTCCTTTTATATATGGAAGTAGTTCTTTTTCAATAAACTCAGCCCCAGACCCACCTTTTATATTTTTTAATCTCTTAGTTTTAGCAAAAGGAACGAAGGCTTCCTCCGCCACATTTTTAGCTTTAGTTAAAGCTTCTACAGTCTTTACACCACCAGGTACTTTGGAAACTACTTTGGAGGCAACTTTCAAACCAGGTTCTACAAGTTTGTTTAGTTTGATAAGTTTTGCGGCTTTGGGTATTAATCCAAATCCTAAGTATGTTGTAGGATCTAAAAAGATATCTCCAGCAAGTCCAGCTCCTTTTGTATATACATCATCGTCGAAACCTTCATTTTGTAAAACATCTGAGTAAGTAGCGTCCCCCTCAGTTCCTTGAAGGGTAAGTCTTTTAGCTGCAGAGCCTAAGTAAGCCTGAGCTGCTTTACCTATGTCCCCTGTTTTTTGATACTCGTTAACAGCAGGGGCTGTTTCTGCAAAGGATAATACACCTAATAATCTATTTAATAGGGAGGGTTTTGGTTTGAGATCATCTTCGGGTATGTCTATATTTTTGTCTTTAGCTGCTCCTTTATATGCCTCAATATCAGCCATAATATCTTCAGTTCCCTTACGAAAACCCCACTCACCTGTTTCTTTATTTTTACTAAATAGTGCTTTATTACCCATATCATATTAGCTTGGATTCTTTCCCATTGGTAAAGTAATTGGGCTAATAATACCAGATTTAGCCTGGTTACCAGCATTGTTGGCACCGAAGGGCAGAGCGTTCCAAAAATTTTGTAATATTCCACCTGGATTTAATGATTTTGTTTCTGGAACAGAGGGTTTTGTATATATAGGATGTTGAGCTCTTAATAAAGTCATAGCCTGTGCTGGAGTCATCTTACCTTTAGCAACTAGATCTGCAAATCCCTGAGCATTTGTTATAAAATCAGTCTTTTCATCTGGATTTATACTTCCTAGTAATCCTAAAGCTTGGTCTAAAAAGTCCTGACCTGTCTTAAGTTCTGCATCTGTATCTCCAGACCTAGAGCCTGACCCTGAACCACCTGCTTTGGATTTAGAAAGATTTAGTTGTTCGGTCTGAATATATTCGTTAAACTTTCTCTCTTCTTCACTCTGTTTAAATGCCAATAATTTTAAAATTGAGTCAGCTTCTTCAGCAGCTGCTTGAGCTTCCGCTTTCTTTTGTACTGCTGCCGCCTTTAATTGATTAGTTCCAGCATTAATCCAGTCATCTACCGTACCTTCTCTCTCTTTGGTAACTCTAGCTATTGTAGCTAATATGCCTAGTTTTTGAGCTCTTTCTCTAGAAGTTAGTGTATCCACATCTAATGGGTTTACGATTCCATCTGTTCTTTGTCTAATCTCCTCACCACCTGATACTAGTTGTTCGTTAGCAACACCCAAATCTTTAGCTATAGTGCTTACTCCTCTATTTTGTCTAGCAACCTTTACATCGTTCATAACCATATCTCTAAGAGTCTCTGCCCCAGAATCATAGTCTGCTGCGGCACTAGAGGCACTTTTCATTCTATTTTGTGCGTCTGCTATTTTTTTATAATCTTCTCCAAATGCTGGCATAATATTTTTAATAATTTAATAAGTAAGCTCCTGAATTTGCTAATTGATTTTTCTTTGCTGCTAAGTCTCCAAGTATCTTTTCTCTAGTACTTTTCTCTCTTTGTTCACGAACAGCCAACTCATTGTTTTGTAATTCTTGATTTCTAGATTCTATAGCTTTTAATCTTTCTTCCTCTAGAGAAGTTAAATCCTCAGGGTTCCTAATAGTTATATTCCTATCAGCCCTGGCTTGTGCGATTTCAGCCTGGGACCCGATTGTCTGTCCTGGTTGTAATCCTAAAGTAGTAGAGGCATTAGTTTGTAAAGTATTTACAGTATCGGGTGTTCCGATCTTTCTTATTCTTTCTTCTTCTGCTGCTTTCCTTGCTAACACTATTCTTTCTAAATCATATTTCTTTTTCGTTGTTGCCTGAGTCTCCGCTTCGGCAGCCCTATTAGTGAGGGATGTTTCGTCTAACGTCTTCATTGTATCTAATTCACCTATCTTTTTACGACCTACACCAGAAGCAAATACACCAGTTTTAACCTGGTTTAGCTTAGCGTCCTCAAGTCTTTGTTTCCACTCAGCACGTTTAATATTCAAATCGTCTTCTTTTCTACTAGTTATTTCAGATATATTGTTTATAAAGTCCTCTTCTGTTTCCGCCTGATCTATATCGAACTTAGCAAGTAAGCTATTTGTATTCTCTTGAACATCTCGAATTGTAAGTAGTACATCTTCTGCAGATTGTACCTTACCTTCATTAATACCTTTTTCAATCTCCATCTTCTTTGTATTGTAATAAGGAGTAATCTGTTCAATAGCCTTATCTAAAAATGCCTGTCGTTCCTCATCCGATAAAGTAAGCCTAGTATCAACCTCGTCTAGTTTTTGCTCCAATTCAACAATAGCATTGGATATAGACTTCTGTAGTTGATACACTGGGTGCTTTTCAAGTTCCGCTTGGTGTAGTTTTACCTTCCAGGAACCCTTAGCTTTCTCGTTATTAAGATCTTTTAAAATTTCTTGTAATGACTTAGCCATACTTAAATTATATCAATACTGTTAACTTGGTACTATCGCCACCTATAATCCTTGCTACAGCGAGCTTACTAAGCCCCGTGGCTAAAGACGGATCTGTAGTTATCTGCAAGGTAGAGGAGTTATCTCTATCAAAATATATGTATGTAGTAAGGGTCATATTCCCTGTATTACCTACAGGTAGTGTCCCAGAATCTGTTCCATTAGCAAAGTATATCTTACCCTCAGTCCAGGCTACAGTATCAGAATCACTTGCTGTAAATTCTATACTTGTTGTTGCGTTTAACATAGTGTTTAAAGCCCTTGCTGAAATACTCCCAGCTGGAATATTACGCCAGTTCAAATAATCCTGAGCACTCTTCAATGCCTTGCTTAGAAAGTTATCATAACCATATTCACTTGCAGATCTTTTACTTGTCATCATCTGTAATCCTTTCATAACCTGGTTCGTAGCCTATATCGAATCTTTCTATATTAAATAAATTCTTACCAGAGGTTTCAATAAACTTAAACTTAATTCTATAAGCTCTTTTATGAAACTTAACAACATCTGTGTCTTCTGTAAGCTCCCCTAGAGGTAACCAATCCCCCTCTGTTTCTGTTTTATAAAATACTTTAATAGCTGATAAGTCATTTCCAAATCCCCAGATCTCATAGAAGTCATCGAGTACTAAAGGGGAAGAACCGTACATCCAGTGAGTCTCTATAGAGGAGGAATAATTGTTTCCATCCTGTTGACCTGATCCAGAGAATAACTGGTAAACAGCACCGTTGTTATCTCCAAAGAATAATTTCTTACCTGAGGTTGTAACGTAAGTGTGCATATTTTTAACACCTGATTTAAGAGATGCTAATGTCCAGTTATTTTGTAATATGTTGTAATCGAAGACTACATTAGTTATGGTTTCGCCATCGATTGTTACGTCCCCTACATAAACATATACGTGTTCTCTGTATAAACTTGCTTGTATATTTCTAAGGTTTGTCTCAGTTAATGCGTCCCAATATTCCTTTAAAGGTAATGAAATATTTACATCTTCAGCCCCATTAAAGCCATAATATCCATCCCTGCTGGGGTAGAAAGTCCATTTTCCATAGCTTACTATTCCCTCGTGACTAACACATCCTTTATTAGAAACGGGATATTTCTCATCTGCTAAAGTTAATATATGTGCGGATGACTCGCAGAAAACCATCAAGTTATCTCCATTTAATCCAGCTCCTGTAATAACATCTCCAAAAAAGAAGTAATCGTCAGCATCCCAAGTTGCTCCTGTATCTATTAAAGAGGATCTGTAACCTCTATCAGGATAAAGTGTCCCTGAAACATCTACATTGAATAAGTACATTCTAGAACCGAAGTATATAGGAATTTTTCCTTTAGGTGCCCCTGTTACGTTTGTTGAGGTAGACCAGGTTGATCCGTCATAGCTACCCACAGCATCCACAAAGTTAGTATAAAAAAGTGTATCAATAGTTGGAACATATTCGAATCGAACTCGATTACCTGCAGTTAGAGATAGCCCCTGAGAAGTCCAGGAAGAACCCACATATTTGTATATATTAGCGGCACTAGGTCCATCTACAGCAACGATATGATCGTGTGTACCTGAGGATCTAAAAAAGTCAATTCCACCTAAAACATCGTAGCCACCCGTAATAGTTGAACCCTTTTTTGTGTAGTCGTAACTCTTTTTAAGGATACCTATTTTATCTAAAGAATAGTTTTGTAAATTACTCAACTCTCCACCCTCCAACATAAAGCTGGATATATATCTGTTTATTCCATTAAACGCAAATAAGGGCGTGTATTCCATAATTATTCTGGATCATATAGATCGTAGCCGAATTCAACATCCACTCTGAAGCTCTTCATACCCCTCTTTTGAGCGAGGAAATCAAGAACCTCAGCTAGGGAATCTTTGAAAGCGGATTGATAATACTTAGCTTTGTCTACATTTTTCGATAACCATAATCTATAAAGAGCATATAACACTAAAGTATCACGAGCTCCATAAGGCAAACCGTGTTCATCTGATTCGTTTTCCATTTCCTCTGGTGCATTCCAGTACCAGATAAAGGCTAATCCCGAAGAACTAGTGGGGGTAGGTTTAATAACAAATTGTTCTCCCCGAATACTTACTCTAGGATCCGCTGTTGAGTATATTTGATTTGGCATTCCTGATCTTTCGTTCTCGTACTCAGCTTTAAAAGCATCTGCAGCAACCGAACCTGAGAAGTTAATATCCATTCTATCTAATAATAAAAATCTTTCTGGTAAGTCGTATGTAGCGGTTCCTGAAACTAAGCTAGTGGTTGTGTATGCTTTTCTGTAATCAGGTTGTGCTTGGATTAAAGCCATAGTTATCTTACGTACCCCAGCTTGCAACAGTTTTTTAACTCGTTTTCTCTTAACCTGTTTTGCTAAGGTATCTCCAAATTCTTCTAGTACTTCATTTGTCATATCTCTTAAAGAGTCTGTTGTGTAGCCGATACCTTGAACTTCATCTGAATAACCTGAGTAGGAGGAATCATTAGCATCTTTGTATCTTAATTTGTACCAAGAAGAAGTATCTCCAGCGGTATCGTCATATATCGTGTAATCCTCATCTAAAGTAATATCGATGGTTGCTATTAGAGAGTAAGCTCCCCCCTGACTACCAGCTCTATAAATTTCTATTTGATTGTATTTTATCTGATATATAGGGGTTCTAACTGGGTGGTCGTAAACTGGACCAGTTGTGTGATTCAATGTAGTATTTCCTGTAACACCTGTAAGTAAGACTATCTCAGTCTTCTCCTCACCAGGATGTCCGAAGACTACGTAATCTCCCGAAGTGTAACCCTCAGTATTTTCAACCTCTGTACTTGTATCCGTAGCTGTAACCTCAGTAGTCACGTAAGAATTCTGCGGTCCTAACTCAGGATGGTCTATTTTTATAATCATAAGGCAAGTTTAAATTAATATTATTATATCCTTTTTATCCGTGTCCTTCACCTGATACATCGAAACTTGGGTAGTTGAAGGAATCCAAGGCACTTGACAATTTAATAGATACCCTTTCTGTGACAGAAACACTCTCTGAATTAGCAATATCTGTAGGTTGCGGCATTATTATAGTTTCAGATACATACACTTCTTCTGTTTTAGATATGGTTCTTGTTGTAGCTGGATCATATATAACAGGTTTGAAAGCATTCTCAGAAACTGTAACGGTCTCTGTTTTAGAAATAAGCCTTGTTACACTATTAGTTTCCACATCCTCTACGGTAACTGTGTCGGTTACAGATACTTCATATATTCCATTGTATGTAATAAATATTACCTGTGTATGTGCTGGTTCATTACTCGAAGACCCTGCAGATGTTGTAGCGGAGCTGTATGTAGGTGATTTAGAATCTGTTGTATATGCGTGAACACCACCTCCAGTATCTGCAAAAGCCCCAGAAGAGTTGGTGTTATCTCGACTATTTCCAGGATGTGTAGCATTTCCTGAATGAGTATGCCCTGTAGAACTATGAGTATGTGAATTACTACTATGTGTATGAGTATTAGATCCTCCTGTAGTTCCGTTTAATATAGAAGAGTTTCCAACTCTAGGATAAACATCATACATAGATGTTTTGACGGACCAGCCTGTTGGTATATCCGCAACAGCCCCAGTCCATAAAGCAACCATTTTAATAACAGGATCTTTTGTTACACCTGACTTATTTTGTACGGCTCTTAAATATTTAAAAGATGGAAGCACCGTATCTCCCGTGGTATCTAGAGTGGCATCGGCTGAGGAAATAGCATCTGATCCCGATAAAACAACAGCGTGGGTATGTGTTCCAAGCTCCTGGTATGGGGTATCAGTATCTGAATTTGTCTCACCCGAAACCCCACCAGACGTGACGGATCCGTGGCTGTGGCTTGCTACAGAGTGTGTGTGACTTAAACTATGGTTATGATAACTATTATTACTAACTGAGCTTCCAGCGTCCCCCCCAGCACCTACAACCTTTAAAAAGAAACCATCCATATTAGCGGTTCCGTTATTACCATCACAGTTATAGAAACCTTTAGAAGTAATATCATCGTTATTCTCGTAGAATAAAACAGCATTACTGGGAACCCCCAAAGAACCATCGGACTCTATTACAATAACTTCAAAATATGGGGGGACGTGACTAACAGATGTGTATGTGGAAGCCACTGAAGAAAGTTCCCCACCTGAACTTACGGCACCCGATGTTAAGTTAGCGTGAGTGTGTCCGCTTCTGGCTGCCGAACTACCAGAGCCTGTATTTTGAGATCCTCCAGTACTAGCACCAAAAGATATAGTATGTGTGTGGTCCCCCATAGTATGACTGTGGTTTCCTGTAGCTGAGTGTGTGTGGGTATCTGAACCAGCTGGTGTTAAATTAGCATCTCCAGAATTGACACCTTTAAAGAAATAGCCATCTAAAGCTGTTTTTCTACTAAATCCTGTCGGTATGGTAGCGTGAGTACCAACCCATAATATGTTAATTCCAGAAGCTAGTTTAATCATTTTTCCTTTTCCCCGTCTAAGTGATCGTGTTCAATCACCGATTCGACGGAATAAAATTTTTTATTTATTGCTTTACACTTAGCCATTTCTACGGCTTTATTTACAGCTTCCATTATACTATTTGCCCTCACATCAATCATTACAGGGTTTATAAACCCCTGTGTTGCAGGGTCAATGTCGTAAAATCTAATAAGAACGTGCAAATGTGTTTTCATATTATTTCCTCTCTGTTGTAAATTTAGGAGCATCGGTATCTAATCTAAAACCTATTAAACCTTTCTCAATCGTATGTATACCAGGTAAGTATCTATCTATATGTGAAGATCGTTCTACTGATTCAGATATTGCTACAGACTCTGATACCATTACATTTAAACCAAGATTAGAGTCTATTAAAATATCGTCAACCTGGACTAATTCTTCTGTTGTTATTTCGGAAATAAAATATCCAGAAACAGATTCTGTAATAGTAATTGTCTCTGTAACGCTAACTGCTGGTGTACCTACAGATAAACTAACACTTTCTGTAATGGATACTGAATCTGCTACCATAGGTCTTACATTACTATCATAGGGTAATCCGCTTACAGATTCGCTTACTGTAACTGTATCTGATACGGATATCTCTCTAGTAGCCTTATTTAAAGTAACTGTTTCTGTAATCGTAACTGTATCGCTTACAGATACACTTAATGTGGAACCTGTGGGCGTTACAACATCCAAACTTTTATCTAAAGTAGACACTCTCAAATTTCTAACCCTGTGTTCATTATTAAGCCCACCTGTCCTAGCCCCGAAACCAAACAATGTTCCTGAAAAAGTTCTAGCAGAGTCTGTAATATCTAAATCCAGTGTTCCATCTGTATATACTTTTATACTAGTACCATTAAATATAATACGACCTGTTCTCCAGGTAGAGTTATCTAAACTTGCTTTGGATACAGTATCTATAACGGTTGTGTGGAATCTCGCCTGTACTTGATCCGCATATTCAGACCAGGCAATACAATAACCATCTCGCCCATCATACTCTGCAACTACCGTGGTTGTGCTGTTTAAGTAAAAATATACCCCGTCAGCTCCGTTTCCACCTCCAGCCCAGAAGTCAAAAGAAACGTCTAGATTTAGAGGTAATTCTGAAGTTAAGTCGTATTCTATCTGTCCGCTTTGTCCGTCGTTTACAACCTCGGTCATTCGTAAATAACCCCCATCAGTAGCTATAAAAGTTGCACTATTTTTTAAAGTTCCATTTATAGGGGTGTAATTGACAGAATCGATTACATAATTTGTATCAAAAACTGTGTCGTAAACATCTACATAATCTGTTACAGCTACGGAAAGAGTTGTTGTGGGTGCTACAGATACCGAAACACTCTCAGATACCGTTACGGTATCGGAAACCGAAACTACTGCTGTAGACCTAGTTGCTGTTATAGCTTCACTTAATGTAACTGCATCCGAAACAGAAACAGACAGGGATCCTGGTCCCGATGGAGCTTCTACAGAGACTCCAACAGATTCGGAGACAGTCACGGTGTCCGTAACAGCTACAGTATAATCCCAAGCTAACTCAACAATTAGAAAAGTTCTTGCGTGAATTACAGTTCCCGAAGTATCAATTTTTCTATAGTTATTTAAAACATTCCCATCGTCAGTAGGCATTGTTAAAGCATTACTTCGTATTCGTTCCGTACGTGTTGTACTAGTTCCACTAATTTCGCTAATATCAGAAGTGTCCGTATCATTAGTCAATTTAGAGTACCCAGTATTTGCCGATACATTAATTGAGGCTTCGTAATAAAAGTTTTTAGTAACATTTGCGTCAAAATCACTAGCATTAAATGTAAATAATCTATTTTGGGCTGTGTATGTAGTATTTGTACCACTCGATGTTGTATTTAATATTGGTATATAACTAACTGTCTTTGTAAAATTAGTTTGTTTTATAATAATTTTTCCAGCAGCTAAATCCCCATTTCCAGAACCTACTTTAGTTCTAGCTATATAGTTTTTATTATCGGTTAGCGTCAAGGCACTACTTCTTTTTCTAGTTGTAGTTGTATTACCTGTATGTGTAACCTCAGAACTACTAACAGAAGACGAATCAGTTTGATTATATAGTTCTGAATACATTGTATCAGAACCGCTTGTTCTAGGTCTTATATCGGCTTCATAAAATATTTCTACTGTCCCATCCCATTTAGAACTTTCATACAAAAAAGCGTGTCCAGGTTTTGATGGTGTATAAATACTATTATAGGCAGTGGTACTTGTGTTATTTACCTCCCCTATTTCTATTACAGTTACTGTCTTTGTTGGATTAGTTTGCGAAATTAAAATAGATGCTTTATCAATTGAAGCAGTAGCGCCAGCACCAGACTTCCACCTTGCTTTATGGTCATTTGCATCATCTAAATCTGCACTTATATCCCCACTTATTACATCTACATTAACTGTTGACGTTGTAGTCACCTCACTACTTGCAATTTCAGACAAACCCTCTGGTTTTAAAGCAACTGTCGTACTATCCCCACTTGTTGCACGAATTGCGGCACTAAATTTTATCCAATCAACTCCGTCATAATCAGCACTATCATAGTACCAAAAGGGGTTTCTATCCCCTGTTGCAGTATAACTAGTGCTTGTTGTTGTTCTTGTAGTATTTAATAAACTTACTACTTTTATAAAACTAGCCATTTTTATTTATTAAATTTCTAATAGCTGTCAATTTTCCTTTTGGAAAGGGTATTAAAACACCATTTTCACCGTCCTGTGTATAAACATAAAAAAGTTTAGCGGGGTCTTTAGTAGTGGGGGCAGACAATACAAGACCTGCAAACCCTATTTTATCCAGTCTGTCTTGATACTTAGTTTCACCCAAAGCTTGAATTATAAGTTCTTCAATTATGGGTAATTTAGTTTTAATTTTAGTATATTGTGCATTTGTTAAATCCATTTTAATTTCCTTTCTAGGAAACAAAAAAACAGCCTGTTTTTAAGCAAGGCTGTCCTTTGTTTTAATTTCTTCGACTACGTGTACTCCGAGTGTAGGGGGTCCCCTTTCAGCGTCTTTTTTAACGATGTAGAACTTGAGAGGGGTATCCGCAACCCCAGCGTTAACGTAGTTTTTAATGACTTCTGTAATGTAGGCGATCGCATCACCCACAGAATCGAAAACTTCTATTTTCTCATTTATATGAATCTCTAAAGTTGTTGACATTAGTGAAATTATATCACTATTGTCTTGGTAGTTCAGTTGGATATTGTGTTCCGTCAGGAGCTATATGCCTGCAGAATATGTTAGTATCAACAAGAAAGGGGTTTTTCTTACCTTTAAATTTCTTCCACCCAGCCTTCTCAAATATATTATTTTTCATTATTCTGGTACAAAACTCTAGATCAGAAGTCCCTGTTAGAGTATTAAAAGATTCTAACTTCTCATCAAACCATATTTTATTAGGAACATCAAAAACTCTCCTAGCTATTATGCCACTTCCACCCACATTATATTCAGGCGATTCGTCCCATAGAGCTTTTAAGATACTAGAGTGTATCAATAGCATACCTGTAGGTACGCCGTCGCACCAGACTAAATCACCAAATTTCCACTTCCAATAAACGGAAGTACCTCGTCCCCTAAACACTAGCGGTTCACTAGGCTCAGATTTTGAGAAGTAAAGCCCTGAAACTATCGGGGCTGTCTTATCTCTCATATATTTATTAAATCGAATAAAAGCATCTGCTGGAGGCATTGTATCGTCTTCAATTAAAAGTAACCATTCAAAACCCTGTTGTATAGTCTCTTTGACAATAATATTTTGAGCATCTGGAACTGAATAGTTAAGTGGTGCAAAAGAATTCATAAATTGAACAAACTGTACCTGACCCCAGTTCATAGGGATTGTCTGACCGTAACGGGCTAAAACCCACTCCATTCTCACTCTACCTAGAGAAGGTGTTGCAATTAATATTCTATTCACAGGATTAATACCCGATTTAATATAGGCATTTCCTTTTCTAGTTTCCACTCTCTTAGCCGTTACCTTTATTTTTGTTTTCTTTTTTTTCATAGTTGGTTTTAAAAAATATTCCTTATACGCTTTCCAAAATAGCTCCTCGGATATTACTCCTTTTTTCATTTATGTATTTTTGGTAAATTAAACTTTTCTTCTGCTATAGCTATACCTGCTTTTATTCCTTCCTCACGGGCGTTATATACGAACTCGCCCATCTGCAATAAATCCACTGTTTTAAAATGAAAGAATACGTGATCCCAGTGAGCATATATATCTATTCCTGCTTTTTTGCATTCGTAGCAGAAGTGCATATCATCACCTAGGATTATAAGACCATCTTCATCAAATAGCTCATCAAAGGATCTTTTAGGTAGTTTCTCTAGAACATCTCTTCTTATACAAATAGCTCCAGTAGCCACAGCATCAACCTTTTGTAATCCTTTTCTTTCTTTGGGATCTGTATACTGAGCTGCTTTTACAGGCTCTAAACTTGTGAATTTATATACGTGAAAATGTATACCTGTTTTGTTTCTTCCTGGATATACTCCGCCAACTACAGGTAAGTTTAAATCTAAAAAGTCGAACACATTATTCTCTGTTGCTGGCATATTATCGTCGTCAAACATAAATAAGAAGTCGTAATCTCCTTCTAGAAACTGTTTAACAACTCGGTGTCTGTTATCTGGGATAGGTCTGCCTGTTGGAAAGAATAGGTGAAAATCGTAATCGGCTGTTTTAGCCTGCATATCCTGTAGTAGTCGTGACTCTAAACCTGCTGCAGTAGTACCCTCGTTTAAAATATTCACCATTACTTTCTTTCTTTTTTTAGGCATAGTAGCTTGGGTCTTCTAATCTTTTAATAAATACAACCTGTATGTTTCCAGTAGAGTGAAATACTAAACTACCTTCTTTTATCTTCCAGGGTTTAGGTTTGTATATTCGATATAAGTACCCTCCAGTTCTTGGACCTAAGGGATCGAAGTATTCGAACGTTGTTTCATTTATAAAGTTAACGTGAGTAGGATCTTGGTGCATTCCGTGAGATTCTGCGTAAGGACAGTTAATTAAGAATTCACCGCCTGGTTTCATTATTCTCCACATCTCATCCATAAATCGCATAAACCTTGGCATATTGTCATAGAACCCTACGTTTTTAAGCACCTCTGCTTCTGTAACAAGCTTCTTCTCGATAAGTAAGTCAATTAGTGGTTTAACTCTAGCATCTCCGTAATGTGGGTTTAAATGCTCCACAACGTGACTAGAGACAGCTACTAAAACAGAATTATCTTTTAATGGGTATGGAAATTGTTCTAAGTTGTGAACGATGTCGACTTGAGGTAGAGGGCGGTAATCAATGTTAACAAATCCTGGATGTGGGTTAGCCCCTCCTCCTACATCTAACCTTATCCCTTGTTTGTCTTTGAGCAGTTTTTTTGTATTCATAATTGTCGTGTCTTTATATTACTACAAGTATTTCCAAAAACAACTATTTTATAGTTCTTCTTGTGGTCTTTTCTACCTTGGATTTTAGTTGGGGATTACCCCTGTTAATGGCTATAGTATGGTGTGCACGCCTAAATAAAGCCTCGTCTCGTATCTGAGAATCGTCTATATCTGACGTGGTGTACTCCCCTGGATAAAACTCCCCCATAATAGCTAAATTGTCCCAGGTGACGTGACATTCGTGACATAATACTACTCCATTTTCTAATTCAGTAGCTCCCCCAGCCCAGACGGGGACAATGTGGTGAGCTGGATTCCTTCCAATGTGGTCTCCCCATAAATCCTCTCCGCAATCCCCACACATATATTCTTGTCTTTGTAACATTAATTCTTTTTCCTCCTGGGTAAAGAAACGTCCATCACTCATAAGCAGTAAATATTAAATTTCTAAACGAGCAAGATAAAAGCTGGGTTTTTTAAGTCCAGCTTCTATCTAGAACTTTACGCAAATGTTATATCATAGGTAATATTAACGTTCTGGTTCGTAGCAACTGAACTCGAAGCATAAGTATTTCCAGCAAACAAGGTTCCACTACTAGATGTGTTAAACAAACCAATATTAGATATATTTTTTGTGTCTGTAACAAACGAAGCAGCCGACTCAAAGGTTGCAGTAAATCTTAGAGTCTTTGAGCTTGAACTTGTAGCAGCAGTAACCGCTGCTCTCTTAACAACCTCTCCAGCAAGAGAAGTATCGGCAGCCGCAGGGGCTCCACCAGTTCCAAGAGCGACGTAAGAAATCTGTTTAGATCCAGAAATTGCACCTAGTGTCTTAGTTAAATAATCTAAAAACCCTAAGTTAACAACCTGGTTATGTTTCCATCCAGAATCCCCGACGATTTTACCGTCTTGTGTTATGTTCAATCTATAAGTTCCTTGAACTTTAATTGCATCTTTCATATAAAACACCTCCTTTAGATGTAGTAAATTATAACTGATAGGCTCTGAGCACCTGTTTGTGCTCCACTAGCCGTGATAGTAACAGTAAGAGGACCTACTAACGGTAACTCGTATGGGAAGTTATTCGCATCCACAAACGAAGTTGTTGTAGTATTTTCCGCAATAGAAGCTTTGGAGTAAACAGTCGTACCCCAAACATCTGTGATAGCTAGTGTAACAGTAACTGTTCCTGTTAAGTTAGGAACTGTAATACTGTACCCTTTCATAATTCCGTTTATAGGAATAGAAGCTAGGGATCCAGCTGTTGCGGAGTCTGCAATCGTTATAGGTACTTTGTAAGATAATACTTTATTCATATTATTATTTTAGTACAACCATTAAGACTTTACGACTGTAATAGATCCAGGCTCAGACTTAGGCGTAAAAGTAGAAATAGGTTTGACATAATACTCCCCAGCTTTCTTTAACATATCCCGAACATAAAGATTTTTATAATAATCATTAAGTCCTTCTATGTTGTGTCGAAGCTCTTTATCTTTGGCTTTATCTACCTCAGAATTAAAGAAGTCGAGTAGTCTACCTACCTCCGCTGCACCTCCATCTAAACCATCGATCTTACCTGTCTTTTCAAGTCTCTTTAGTTTTTCTGTAAACTCCATAAATTTGATAATGGGGGGGAGATTAGTCCCCCCTCTTAAATTACTAATCAACTGGTCTAAACTGACAAGTAACAACAACACCTGCTAAGGTTTGAGTGTCTCCTGTGACATTTATACCAACTCTGTCTCCAGCCTCAAATATGTGAATATTTGAAGTTTTAACTATAGTACCTGTCTGCACGGTTGCAGCAGTTCCTTTTAAGTTAATAGTTGCATTAACAACCTGGTCTCCTTGACTGGATGTTTCGGTTCCCTGTAGTCTTTCAACAGACATAGTTACAGCGGAAGCGTGATCTCCAGCAGTTACGTGAGCTTCTTTAACTACAACCAATTCGCATTTTACAGGAACGATTCCTATAATCTTGTCGGCTACAGAAGAAGCCTGATAGTCAGAGATAACAAATGTATCTCTGCTGTTTTTATCTATATTTCTTCGCTTTATCATAATGTTTTCACCTCCTTAGAAAACAAAAGAGCTACCCCGTTTAAGGAGTAGCTCAGATTTGTATAACAGTTTTACCCTCTATTTCTAGAGATACTCGGTTTTACGTGTTGAAACTACCCACGTTAAGATTAATACTTTTATTGTACGTCTCTTAAGAAAGTATGAGATCTAGGACGATCGGTAGCCAAATCGGAATACCAATACATCACTGCCTCATAAGCGTCGCTATTTGCAACTCTTGAAAGTACTGCTCCATCTCTATCCATCCAAGAAAAGTCGCTCATCTGCATTAACTGTAACCTTTCGGTGTTAATGAAGAAAACGGTATTAGGAGGACAGTCAGGGTCAGCAACCCAAGGAATTGCGGCTCCGCCAGAACTATATTCGATAGCTCTCCAACCTCCATCTAAAGATAATGTATTTACATATCTCTTATCGCTAACTAAGAGTGCTACATAAGAGTCTCTTACGTCAGGACCAGAAATAATCATATTTACACTGTCTCCATTCTTCTCAACTGCGGTAATAGCATTTTGGATTAATGTAAGAGATAAATCTCTTAATGTTCCGCTATTATCATCTGCTGAGTAAGTAGTACATTTCCACCAAGGATAGGTTGTTCTTGAAAGACCGTGTAATGTCGTTACGTATGTAGCGTCATCAACGATACCTTTAAGCCCCATCATTTCGTAGGAAGTACCTGTTAAGTTGGTTGCTCCAGCTCTCGTAACCCAGTCGTTATCTGCTACAGCTGCGTTAGCACCTGCGGATAATGTTAAGGTTGTCGTAGAGTTTACTGTGCTAACAGTAAGACCTGAAGAACTTGTTCTAGGTACACCGTCCGAAGGATTCAAGATATCAATCTTCATTCCATCGTGGAACCATTGGGTTCCTGGTCCATCTAAAGTTAAAGTTGCTGCAGTTCCTGGATCGCCATTTACTAAAGCTCTAACTGCGGATCCGTCGTTAAACAACTGGTAGTTTATTTCTTTTTTAAGATCTCGTACAGCTCCTTGCATTTCGGACTCAAGAGCTCTAACCATCGCTCCTTTATCGTTTTTACTTGCAGCTATAACTGGACCAGAAACTTGAATTCTTGCACGGTTGTATTTAACAACTCCGTAAGGATTAACGTATGCCTGTTGTCCTGCAGTTGGTAATCCAGTTTCACTACCTGCTCCAACACCAGAATTTCTCTGATAATGGGCTGTAAGTTGCCACTGTTTTCCAGAAACGTCTCTTTCGTTTCTTTGAACTTTGTTCAAAAGAATTGTAGATTCGTTTAACTGTTTTCGGATAACTGGTAAATAATCAATCTTTAACGCAGTATCAAAACCTGATAATGTCTGTGCCATTAAAATCACCTCCTCTAAGGCTAAAATTATTATTCTAAACTTTTAACAAGTTTATTTATTCTCCATCCGAAGCTATACGGGATAGAGCATTTCTTGAAGCCTCTTCAAAGGTTGAAGGCGAAACGCCTGAGGGTTTTTCGGGAGTACCAAATGTATCTTCAGTTTTTGTACCACCAGCTTGTGATTTCAAAGCTTGCTTAATTAAGTAGTCATTGTATGCTTTTTCATTAAGATGCTTATACATCATTTCTGGATCGTAGATCCTGTTTCCAGGCTCTGCCATCTTTGTTAAGACCGCATTTCTGTCAAATTTTGGTAATCCATCTTTCCCATTAAACTTTGATTCAAGGCTTTCTAGCTCTTTTCTAAAAGCTTCGTCCTGCTGGCGTTTTTCCTCTTGGGCTTCCCTCTGTTTTAGAGTTCCCTCTATTACAGGAGTAACAATCTTTATGATTGCTTCTCTAACCTGCGGGTCAACGTTAGCGAGAGATTCATCATCATTTACAGCATTTCTCGCGTTTTCCTCGGCAGTCCTTGATTTCTCAGCTTGAGCTTTCTCATACTCACTGAGCTTCTGAGATCTTCTTGTGAATTCGGGGAGTAACTTATTGTACTCGTTATACAGTTGTTCTGGTGTCAATTCCCTTCCGTCGGGAGTTTTGAACGTACCAGGGGCAACTATTTTCCCCTCTTCCGCTTTGCTTTTACCTTCATTTGACTGATCTGGTTTAACATCTGTACTTGGGTTGTCCGTACTTGTAGGTTTAACCTCGGTAGTATCGGATCCTGTTCCTTCTGTTGCCGTCACTTGGTCTTGATTATCTGGTAGCATTGTTAGACAGTATTAAATTGTTAATTAAACTCCCTGGTAAAATAATATAAATATATACTTTAGCAGGATTAGTTCTTTGTCATCATTATACAACTGCAGTACGTACCAATGTCAAGTGATCCTCCTTTTAAGCTACAGGTAAACCTGGCTGTGGGGTAGGTGTAGCTTGTGGTGCCCCTTGAGCTCCTCCATTTGCCATCTCCATCAAGCCATTTGCTTGAGCTTCTGGTACTACGTGGTCTGTAAATATCTTTTTTATGTTTTCATCTGCTTCCTGCATAAAGGTTTTTGAGTTCATAAAGTCTAAATGCGACTGAGTATGATCTATAGATGCTCCTTCTGTAGGAGGTAAAGCATTACCATTCATCATTTGTACGTTTTCTTTATCAGCATAAGCTACATCCTTGTTAGGCTGACTTCCTGCCTGACCTGAAGGTCCACGGGGTGTTGGTCCTGTGGGAGCAGGTGCCCCTCCTTGAGGATTTCTACCTGCAATTTCAGCATCCATCTGGTGTTGCTCAAGTCTTTCATCTCTAGCTTTTCTGGATAAGTCTTCAACATTTGGAAACTCCATTTGTCGTAGAACTTCTTCAGCTGGTATAACACCGATCTCGGCAAGCTTCATTAAAGTATCTCTTTGCCCTTCTTTAGTGTAACCAAGCCAGGAACCGATCTTAACGATAAGTTCATTTCCCTCAGTTATGATTAAGGCATCTTTTCTCTTAGCCCCTTCTGGAGCTTTTTCACCCATAACTCGCATATAGTCCTCACCCTCTTCTGGTTCAGCAATTTTAACAACACGAGAAGTAACATATTTTTGTGCAATTAAATTTAATATTCTCTCCCCTATAACAGACAGGAAAGATTCTAGTGATTGTGTAATATTTGAAAGGTTGTTTGCATCGGCAGCTTGTAAAGCTTCTACCATCTTACCTGATCTAGCTCCAGCTGGTAGCCTACCTAAGGCAGCATCGTGAGCTCCTAAGATATCTTCGATGTAACTTGATAATTCTCCTGTTAGAGAATCAACAGTTCCAGGTAAAGCCTGCATTTCTAATTGTTTAAATACTCTGTTCTTGTTTATTTCAATAACCTCACCCATCTCATTTGTTAAAACGGTTATTCCGTGACCCTTTTCTGCAATTATTCTATAAACCAAAGCCTGATTAATATACATTACCTTCTGACTCATATTGCGGTCCAAGGCTTTGTTAAGAGGAATAGCATCTGAAGTCCAGGCTCTTTGATAAACTCTTCTTGGATCCATACTTACTTGATACACATATAATGGGTACTCATCCTCTTCCATATATTCCTCAAGTAGTACTTTGTCTCCTGCGTATGTAAATTTTAAAATGTTTCCACCCTTATTGTTTGCCTCTTCATCATAAAAGAAGAATTCTTTAACACGGGATCTTTTAATGTTCTTGTCTTCCGACCCTGTTTCTTTTCGAACTATACGGGCTTTAAGCTCCGACTCTGCTAGAGTGTCGTCGGGTTTAACATCATATCTGGTTTTCTTATTATATCTTTCGTCGTTTTGAATTTCACTTAAAGATTTAGTAACAGTCTTTGCTATAAACCTACCTTGAAATCTACCCATATATAGGTAACCTCTTTTATCAAAATACACATCGAATGTGTCGTGAAGTCTTATTCTAATTTGACCTAAACCTTTTTCTGCTCTTGAATCCCAGTCAATTTCTACCCAGCCTACTGAGGTATTTAAGGCTGAATCTACAACACCTGCAACCATTTGCTCTAAATGTAGTTTACGGTATACAAAGTCTAAAACTTTTCCATATCTCCTGGCGTTTTTAATTGTATCGTCATCGGTATCTCCAGGGATTACTTCCCATTTAGGCTGAGATCTTGTTACGTAGTTTTGAATTGCTCTTATTGAAGACCTAACTTTGTTTACGACTAATCTAACTTCTTTCCTTTTAGGTGTGGGTCTTTCTAGGGAATTAGTAACTGTGTTAAATGAAATATAGTGATCGCCTTCTACAAACCTCTGGTTTAAATACCACTCCATCTCTCTTGGTTGGCGACCTGTCTTAGTGTCTTCTAAGAGACCTTCACAGTAAGCGATCTTTTCGCTGTCTGTAAGCTTATCCCAATTTTTATTCTCTACTTTTATCATAGATTATCCTTTGCATTAAGTAATGTTTTAAAACTAACTTCTGTCGGATCTAAATAAGTATCGTCTTCTTCAGTAAACTCCTCAGCACCCACTGATTTAGTTCCCTTAGCTACCTTCTCAGCATACTTTTCTTCTAAGATAGTGGTATTGTATTCTTCTAAGTTACGACTCATCAACTTAGTTGTAAGCTTACCAACTTCTTCTTTAGACGTTTTTATTAAATAAAAGATAATTGCCTGTTGTGACGCAATTAATAAAATTAAAAATGTAATTAAGGCAAGTATTTCCATAAATTAAATAAATTATATACTAATAGTCTTCTCCCATATAGGGATCCTCGAAATCGCTTCTGTTAAGGTCAAAAGCCCTTCTTTCTAATTCGGTTTGTGGTTTCAAAACCCCCTCTTCGTGTAGGTCGGGGGGGAAACTTATACTTTCTAAATCTGTTAATGGGTCTATTATATCGTCGTGTTCGGATTTAGGAAACTTAAGTAACTCTTCTTCTAGCTCGAACATATTTCGCTGTAAAAAAATCTTATGTCTCTCAAATCTAGGCTGCAGAATAGACCTTATTCTCATCTCTTTCCTTATTTGTGGTCGAGATTTCACGGCTACTATAGGTAAATACTCCCGTCTCCTCTCTTCCTCGTTCGTAATTGAATCCATCAAGCCTTGGGCTTGCCCAATTAACTCAATAGTCATAGTGGCTGGGTCCCATTGTTTCTTAACTGAGAATAAATTGTCCACAAGCTCCCCGACAGTCCACTTTCCTCGCCTAACTTCCCTCACATACCAGTTATCAAAGATATCAACAGAGACAATTACGATAGTTGAGTAGTCTGCATAGGCATCTTGGCTTACTGCAGGGTCGCACATAGCAAAAGTAGTGACGTTCTTAGGTAATTTCTGCTCTTCAGTATCCCCGTAGTAGCGTAAATGACTCTTTTTTATAAGAGCTGAATCCTCATCGACTGGATCATTGAGGTAAAATGCTGAAAAAACGTAGCTTCCCTGCAATTTTTTTAGTTCTTGTAGCTTTTCGTGAGATAACATCTCAGGAAAATACGGTTCTCCATCGGATTTGTAGGCTCCCCTTATCAAATAATCCACCTGATCCCCCATCTGATCTAAAATATAGCTGTATAATTCGTAATAACTCCAGCGAGTCCCTATAATTATCATCTCCCCGTCGTAATCTAGTAAGCTGAAGGCTCTCTTCCACCAATCGATAACCTTTTCTGACTGATATCTGGTCGCTGAGTTCTCTAAATTGACTAAGTCATCCGCAATAATCATTGAATAGTGTTGTGAAACTAGGTTTCCCCCTACTCCAACAGCAGTAACTGTAGCCTCTTTGTGCCCTAAAGCCCTACCAGCAACCTCAATCTCACTCTCATTCCATTTAAGACTCTTATCATACATATCTCCATATAGCTGTTTATATGTTTCGTTTCCTTTAATGTTCGTCTTTACAGCTCCTAGAAACCTCTGGGCGTTTTCTAAGGTCGCGTTTGCAATTAATATACGGTGATTTCTGTTCTGAGCAATAGCTTGTAGGGTTCTACCTACAGTAAAAAACGTAGATTTAAAACAGGCACGGGGTACTAGAATCATCTTTATTCTCTTACGGCTACCTCGGTACCATAAAGACCACTCTCCATGGACGTGGGGTACTAAGAACTTACGACGCTCAGGGTCCTGTTCCATTATATATTTATTAAAAAAATATAAATCCTCAAGACCTCTGAGCTTCTTTTCTATTAATAATTTTTCTAATTCTTTTAACGAATTATCCATCGGTTATCTGTTGGCTAATATCTTTAATTCTGTAATTAAGGCTTCTCTGGACATTCCTGGTTTAAATACTAAATATTTAGAACCTAGTGAAACTAAGTCTTTCCATTTCATAAGTTCGAAGTTAGTTTCGGAATCCATATCGTCCTTAGTTGTAGGTACCTTCTCAACTAATATAGGTTCTGGTAATGGGGTCTTTGCTGTGGATACATATTCTGTAGTTACATCTTTAAGACCTGTATTAACAAAACGTAATGCGTGATCGGCTACTACTCCGTCTAAGTTTCTTCGTTCTCCTGGTTGGAAAACATAAACTTGCCCGTTATACATAAACTCGACCACTTCTGCTTTTGGATTTAATAATACTTTTGGATCTGGGTGCATTAAATATCACCTCCTTCAGTAGGTAAAATTGGTTTCTTTTTACGCTTCTTAGAGACCTTTAACATAGGGGACTTTACAACCATAAATTTAACATCTCTAGTAAATGAGTTATAGACTACTAATGGAAGCTTATCCATATAATAGTACATATTCCTATTAAATTCTCTAAGGCTTACTTTTCTTAATATGGGCATCTTGTTTGTTATGTTTTACAGGTTGTTTTGAAAAATCAATATCGGTTGTTATTACTGTAAGTATACCCCATCTAGGACATTTAGGATTAGTACAAAATGGGATGTCAGCAATATACTGAGTATTCTTCCCTTTATTATAAAACGGTAGGAACGAAACCTTTTCGAGACAGGACACACAGGCTTTCATAGGTTTATTATAAATTTCTAATTGGGATAATTATAGTTAGTTTGACGTGACATTACAAGTGAGGGTAGTTTAATAGTTTGGAAGAGAGTACGGAGGATATTCGACCTGTCCCCCGTACTCCATCCTACGAAATTCTAATTAAGTAGGAGGTGGTTTTCTTCCGCCTGTTTACCGTTCAGTGAATAAATATTACACCAATGTCACGACATACACAAGTCTTTTGGCGGTAAGAGAGGGTTAAGAACCCCTGTAAAAATTCATAAAGAATCTAGTTGTATTTGTATTAAAAAATAATATAATTTTCTTATGATTTACTACTCTAACTTCAAAAACCAGATCCAAATAACTGTATCTGAATTAAGAGTAGCTCAAATCTATTTAGCACATTGAACTCAGCTAGGCATTACGTCCTAGCTTTTTTGTTATATAAATGGGTAGAAAGTCATATAGCATAACTATGGTTTTAGTTAAGCTATCGAATTTATAGTCCTTTCCGACTTCGGTTGGATAAGGATGCTTGGGATGTTTAGTGTAATATTATTTTGCTAGTCCCCTAATAATATTACCTGCCTATTAAACATCCTGAACATCCTCATCTAAAAAGTGAGGGGGCACCTCTGCTAATCAATTGTTGGATTAACAAACGCAGAATAAAGGTGATAGGGGAAAACCCTAGGGAAATCCATAACTGCCTGACTCCGTTCAGGGATATCTTGATAAAAATTAAATAGTAAATCTAGAATGAGCTCGTTTTAGTTTTACTCATATTTAATACAAATTAGGTTAGTTCATTTACAACTGAATAAGACCGACTAGGTACCCTATTGTCTTTGTTGGGGGGAACCTTTAGGAGGGGGGAATCAACCAACCCTCTTCCGTTAGGGATATATAAATACAGGGGATTATATTTATTTTTATATATTATTTACTTATGAACTTACAAGAAAAGATAGCTAGTATTACTACAACGAAAGATGTGAGAATTGCTATTATTAAAACTAGAAGATCTGAAACTTTAGAAACAGAGAAGAGAGACCTCATACTTCGGTTACTCGGACAGAGATATTTTGAATTATTAGAATTAACTAGAGAAACTGAAAATAACGACGGCGGAGATTTTACAAGTGAAATGCAGGGGGCGATCACAGAAGCTGTTGAACCCACAGCCTATGAAGAATTTCAGATACCACTTACTGAAGAAGAAATAAAACAAACATCAGAAAAATCACAGATGAGACTTGAGAACTTTCCTTACATTCCAAACAGACCTCGGTACTTTGTACCTCGGTTTAGCTGATCTGCGATTCAGCTAGTCTAGGATAGATCTTACTGAATTTCTCTTCTCTTTAAATGCTATCAAATCTTCTATGACTAAGGAGTTTCTAGCTTCAATTAAGGAATCTTTCATCAGATCTAGGATCTTTAACCATTTAGAGATAGTCTTTTTGGTGTAAGGACCTTCGAACAGGAACTCACTTTCCTGGTATTCATTAAGTAAAGCTATCTTACCTTCAGCTATTTCAATGGAAACAGAGTTAGTACCGTCATTTATCTTTATTAGTGTTTCTTTCATAGGGTTCAAATAATTTATTAATAGAGTCTTCAATATATCCAGCTAAAGGAACAGATACAGCCACCCAGGTAGTTACGTTAACTATTAAAATAAAGAAGGGGTGAATATCTCCATCTGCATTATAGATCCAGAGGATAATAAGGCTGTTTATAAAGAGGTGAAGTAATATCGTAAATAGAATCATATTTAGTAAAATATACATTATATACCTTATAATGTCAAGACAGGAGCTCGTTACACTCGCTTTCACTCACCAGGAGTTCGTGAGTATTCCTTGTTGTTATAGGGTGTTAGCGACTATACTAACACATAGTAAAGCCTTATGAAAAAATATATCGCGGATTAGAGGGGTGTCTTAAGTAAATTTTCCAGAACCTGAGCACGGCACTGCCCCACCCCCCCTGTCTTGGCTTAGTTAAGCGGTTAATAGAGAATTTATGTGTATATATACGTCGTATAATATAGAGTTAGCGACGTGTATAGAATTTGAGTGAGTAGCTGTTAAATGGCTGTACCAAAGGCAAAAAGGCTTATCGCCTTTGTAAGATTGAAACAAAAAACCCCACCTGTACGCAGTCAATAGAATAATACGCAACAACTACGCATCATATACCCTATATTAGGCTTATTAGAGCCTTATTCCTCTAATTCACTTTTTAATTCCTCCAGCCTCTTTTTTAAGTCGTTTTGGTTCAAGTCTAGATTTATATGAAGTTTTGCTGTCTTTTCTGTTGCATATACTCCAGTTATTTTATTTATTTCCTGAATATACGCCAACCTTGTCTTATAATCTGTAAATAAATCACCTCTAGCGTTAAATGTTTCCGCCTCTAGTCCTTCAATAAGTTTTTGTTGCACTTTTCCGTCGCTTCCAAGTATTCCCTTATTCTCTAATGCTTCTAACAATGCCGTTCTAAAATTAGGCTTGCTCATTGTCTCGCTCCCATATTTAGAGGCGTTTAGTCTACTCTTAACATTATATATTTGTTGTGTTGCGTCTGTGATACTTAGCTTCTCGCCCTTTTGGGCTTTATTTACTAATGTGCTAATAAGTAATTGTTGTTTATTACTCAATCCGTGGGGATTAATAGCAGTCTTTTTAATAATACTCATATCAATATATTATACCTTATAAGCTTCTTAAAAAAATAGATATACTTTGTCAGCTTATACCTTATACACCCCTTAGAATGCGTTTAAATGAGTTTTGGCTTAGCTACAGGCTTTAGAGGGTATAAATTACCGTATTTCAATATATTAACGTCGTAAAATATAAGCTATTTAATAAATTTATACATATTAGATATTAAAAAGATGTTTTACTATTTTTGTTGACAATGTATTGTATAAGGTGTATAAGTTATACATAGCTAAAATATAGCTAGAGAACATTAACAATTTAAGTCTTAACAAGCTAAATATACAAAATATATATTTAAGGCGTTAAGCGGTTTCCTATGAATAATAATAATAATTTATACCTTGAGTATAAATTTACTCTATATGTACCTAGTACTGAATATAGCGAAGCAATAAGCCGAGAAGCAACAGCCGACCGAGTTTATTACATCGCCAATTACTTTAGCGACTTATTTGGAGGGGCAACGATAGAGAACGAAAGTACAGGAGTATATAAAGCTAACTCAGGCGAGACTATAAGCAAAAAAATTATAAAGGTTACAGCCTTTGCAACTAAAAAAGCTTATAGCGATAACCGAGCTAAGATATACCAACTAGCCGAGGAGGTGCGTAAGCTCTGGCAACAAGAAAGTATATTAATAGAAGACAATCAAAAGGCTGTGCTAGTTTTTTAATAAATACCCATCCCATTAATTATTTAATGGGATGTAATTTATTAACAAATTAAAAATTTAAGGAGGTGATAATTTATGACAAATTACTATGATATGCCTCAAGCATTAAAAGATATGCGACCATTTAAAGGAAATAGCGTAACAGCATACTATGAGAACGGACACTATACAGTATATAGCTACTCTACAATAATGTTTATTTATTGTGCTAAACAAGATAGATACGCATTCAATATTAAAAAGTATTCGAGTACTACAAGCCGATTGCAAGGAATATTAAAAAGGGTATTTAGTGAAGAGTACGAGACAGGGTTAAAGACTTTAGGAGAGCCCAATTTATGTATCTAATAATAATTAACACAATATATATGTTGCAGATTATACCTTTATTAGTGAGTAGCCGTTATAGAAGACACTTAAAAAGGAATATTTTAATAAAAATATTTGTAGCTTTTATTGTTGGTACATTTTATGAAAGCGTATTAATTTTTTATGACTTAAAGGGGTGATTTTTATGCTAGTTAAAACGGTTAGATTGAGCAGTGTGGGCGTAAGTAAAAAGAAAGTACAGAAAAAAAGTAATATATTTACTCAAGATAGAGATATTACAGTATGGATGAGGGACGATAAAAAGTTTATGAAGGAATTGTTATATATAAATGCAATTACTAAAGACTTGAGAGCGAAAGGGCTTTACTAAATTAAAATGAGAGTATGAATAATAAACTAATTAAATATATAGAAGACAAATAGTAAATTAAATTAAAAATATGACTGTTAAGCAATTAATAGAGAAGTTAAAAGAATACGATGGAAACAAAAAGATAGTAATAAGTAGCGACGCAGAATGTAACGATGTATATACAGATATATACATAGAAGACTACGACGGTAAGAGATTAGTAATTTTTGGAGCAGGTGAAACAATATGATGATAATTAAAAAGAAGAAAAAACGAACTAAAAAGGAGGCTAGGGCTAGGCTTCAGGCTATGCGAGAAGAGGTAGCTGTATTGATTAGTAGGTGGGGACAATTAAGAGATAAGTCAAGGAGTAAGCTCTTAAAAAGAGTCTGTGACGACAAAATAAAAGAACTAAAACTATATTATTTAAAAATATAGTTACATTATTAAATTAAAGGGGACACTATGGGAAGATATTATTCAGGAGACATTGAAGGTAAATTTTGGTTTGGTGTACAAAGTAGCGATGACGCTTCATTTTTTGGAGGAGAACAACAAGAGCCGAATTATATCGAGTTTGTTTTTAGTAAGGACGAGGATTTACCAACTATTAAAAAAGGTATTGCACGATGTAAAAAGGAGTTAGGAGACTATAAAAAGGGACTAGATGACTTCTTTAAAACAGAAGGTGCAACAGGATATAACGACGATATGTTAGTAAAGTACTTCAAAAAGGACATAAAGGAGATATATATAAAGTTAGAGTGGTATGCACGATTAGAACTAGGGCAAAAGATACTAAAGTGTGTAAAAGAAAAAGATTATTGTCAATTTCAAGCGGAGCTTTAACTATGACAAAACAAATAAAAGAACGATTGAAATATCTCAAAGAACAGATAGAGAACGAATGTATAAGCTATGGCGAGATAGCAGAGCTTCAGAGCTTAAAGAAGTATGTAGGCGATGATGTAGTACTAGCCGAATGGTCGGGAATACCCGAAGAGGAGTTTAATAAATTAACTAAATAAATATGGAAGTAAAAACAGGAATTAAATGGACACCTTATCTAGCTACTGCATACGCTGAGGGCTTTTGTGAGGGCGAGGGGGCTAGTAGGGACGAACAGTTAGAAGCGTGGGCTTACTTAATTAAAACAGGCACTGCCTGGACACTGCAGGGGTGGTTTGGTCGTAACGCTCAATACTTCATTGATTGCGGAATTATAAGTAAAAAGGGCGTTATTTACTGGGACAAAGTCGAGGAGCTAGAGGAGGATTGCTAAATGAAGGGGGCTTTACAGACCGCTCTAATAATTACGCTATTAACAATTTTAATAAAGGCATTAAATGGCTAAAGAAAAAAGGATAGTTACAAGAAATGAACTTATATGGCAACTGACAGCGGAAGAGTATTGTGTAATTGTAGAAGAAAAGAACCATATAAGCTTATATCAGGTACTGGAAGAGATGAGGGCACTATCAAATGATGAGTTACTAGATAAGTATTACACAATGCACGAGGGAAATACTAATTTAATTATAAAGGAGCTCTAAATATGGCTTATAAATATTACAACACGAAAGTATTTAATGTTAAGAATTCAAAGGGGGACGAATACACGATAGTATGTGAGACTCAAAATACTAGCTATGGCTTCAGGCACGTAGCGGAGATTAGAGAACGATTTCGTGTGTCTCCATTACATAAGACGAAGTCCTGCTACTATAACAGAACGTGGGAAAGTTTCGAATACGAGACGGTTATAAAAAAATTGCTAGATAAAAGCGAGGAAATAGACAATAAAGAAAGCGTATTAAAACAGGTAAACGGAGAAGTGAGCGAAGAAGTGACAAAAGGATTTAATAATATAGCTATGATTGCAAAAATAGGGGAATTATTTACTTCAGATAAGAAAGAACAAAACGACTGGAAGGCTCGAATGTTAAAGGCAGGACTTGAAAGTAAAGGGCTTATAATGCCCAAAGACTGGGACACTTTAACAGAGGAGGAAAAAGAAAGGAGACTAAACGGAGTAATAGATATATTAGCAAAAAAATAAATATTAACAGAATAGTATAAACCTTATATAATATTATAAATTATGGTAACAATATTAGGGCAGGATAAAAACAAAACTATATTACGAAAAGCAATAGAGGACAATTTACCAGTACTACTAATAGGGGAAACTGGGGTCGGTAAAACTACCCTAGTATCAGAATTAGCAGGGGAAAGTAAGACCGATTTAATACGTGTCAACTTAACAGGGCAGACTTCAACGGATGAGTTTGTTGGAAAATGGCTTATAAAGGACAAAGCGACTTATTGGCAGGACGGAATACTAATACAGGCTATGAAAAAGGGCTCGTGGATAGTACTCGACGAAATAAATTCAGCGTTACCCGAAATACTATTCAAATTGCACGCACTACTTGACGATGATAGAAAGATTTTAATAGAGGAAAAGGATGGGGAAGTGGTGAGACCACATAAAGACTTCAGGTTTTTTGCTACTATGAACCCAATGGAAGAGTATGCAGGAACGAAAGAGCTTAACAAAGCATTTTTGAGTAGGTTTCCTGTTGTCTTGGAGTTTAAATATCCCGAAGCATTAATAGAAGTTAAGATACTAACAGAACGAACAGGGCTCGACGAGAATTCAGCTAAACTTATGGTCGGAGTAGCTCAGGATTTAAGACAAAAGAAATCCGAAGAAAAGCTATATTACACTTGTTCTACTAGAGATTTAATTTCGTGGGCTTTCTTACATAAGACTGGGCTGTCTATGGAAGACTCGTTTAATGTATCGATACTTAATAAGGCATTGGGGGATAAAGAAGAGATAGCAAGGACTTACAGTACATACATATATCCTATTGATGTAATGGCTAAAAAGGTAAAAGTAAATACAGCTTTAGAACTTATAAATGCATTAAATAAGAAGTTTTTAGATTTAGAGAAGGAAAAGGAGAGTATTAAGAAACAGATAAAAGAGCTCGATGATAGGAAAGACGCTCTAGTAAAGGAAATAATCAAGTCAACTGTATCTAAAAAACTAATAGCGGATAGTGAAAAAAACAGCAGGGCAAAGGTTAAGGAAGATACGAAAGTTGAGGAGGTTGAGGCTGTACTAGTAGAGGAGGGTGGAAACTCCTAGATACCCATTTTAAGTGAGGTTAGTACATTATTAATTTAAGTAAATATTATGACAAAGCTAAGACACTGGAGAGCACGGGCGATTAATTTTACGATTACATCGCTATTACTAGTATTAAGTTTAGGGATTACATTAGTAATTCTGGCATCGGCAATTTTGGGACTAAGATAATGGAGAAATATGTTTAATTTAATTTGTTTTATTATCGGTCACAAGAAACCGAAAAGAATAAAAGTATCTGGTGGCTATTACATCGAAACTAGATACAAATGTAAGAGATGTAAAAATATAATAATAAGTTCAAAGGAAAGGTGACTATGAAAATATTTAAAAGAAAAACTGAAGAGATGTATCCAACAAAATCCTGGAAAAGGACAGACGCAGGGAACTATATTAAGTACGATCCTGAAAGGAAGTTTTATATTTCCTTTAATGAGGATCCGACTAAGTTTAACGTGAGTAAAACGACAAAGTCAAAGGAATTGAAGGAGAGACCTTTTCCCGAAACAGCTATCTGCGTAGATGCTGATAAGGGTTTTATGAAATCTAAGTTCTATATACTTACTGGGGACTTTAGGGAAGAGTATGACAAATTATTAAGTAAGGGGTTGAAAGCCTGTATGGAATTCTATGAGAGTAAAAAGAAAGACTTTGGTAATCCTTGGGATATGGGAGGTAGAGAATGAAAACAAAACCAGTTAGAAGAGGGTTTAAAAAACTCAAATGTACTAGCTGTGGTTGTGTTATTACCTATGAGACATATAGAGGTAATGATAGGTGTAGGGATTGCCAGTTAGTACGAGTAAGAAACTATGAGAACGGTCTGGACTACTGGTTGGACAAGGGGCTTATAAAAAAATTACCAAATTATATTAAACCTATATTATATGAAGAGTGGTATAAAAATACACAAGACAAATTAGAGTTTGTTTTAGATGATAGGGTTGAAATGGAATATGAAGTTTTTAAGTGGAAAGTAAGAACGCATGTATTTGGTCTAATGTGGTCTATTACAGTAATTACAATGCTTTTATTAATTTTTAAAAGGATTATATGAAAACAATTAAACTGACAGCAAAAGATTTTGATAGCAATAATCAATATAAAGGAGATATTGATTTTAGTAATTATTATGACAATGACTTTAATGTTGAAATAGAAGCAAATTTAGGTTGGGTATCCTTTTTAGCCTTGAGAGTAAAAGGATATATACAGGCTTTAACAGGTACGGGTATCAAAGCAGGTGAGGGTATCGAAGCAGGTTGGGGTATCGAAGCAGGTGAGGGTATCGAAGCAGGTACGGGTATCAAAGCAGGTTGG
>CAZWRK010000053.1:0-31141 GCA_964635875.1 uncultured Aquaspirillum sp. | reverse complement strand
TATCACGTCATGATCCTCACCAGATGATTCAAAGGATTTGGGAGGCAGGATATGCCACTGATCCAGATTATGTTGGCAAAGTTACTAGTTTAGAAGAATTCAAAGACAACTTATGAGATACAGCTTTGAAGATAACCATTTTACGGACGGAATGAGTGAAAAAGAAAGGAAGCTATATTACTTCTTTCTTGATAAAAACAACTGGAGGCCTCCATCTTACAAAATGATCTGTGAGCATTTGAATTTAAAAAGCAAAAATGCTGCCTCTTACTATGTCAAGAAGTTACAAAAGAGAGGTTTTATACCGAAAAAAATATGAGCAAACTGTTTCAAAAATTCCGGTTCAACGTAGATCTCACAAAGATGAATGATCTTATTGATGCCAACAGAACACACTGGTCTGTTGGAGCAAAAATCAAAGAAGATGAGACTCTGTGGGTCAAGCTAATGGCGCATGAGCAGAGATTAAAACCGTTCACACAGCCCGTGAGAATTAAATGGTTTTGGAAATACCAGCACAGAGGACAGGATCCGGACAATATTGCAAGTCAAAAGAAACAAATATTAGATGGACTGAAGGCAGCGGGAGTATTGCCAAAAGACAATCTTACCTTTGTCGTCGGCTTTGATGGAGATGAGTTTTGCAAATCAGAAGATTATGGAGGAGAAGTTCACATCTATGAGATATGAAATTTATCAGTTTATTTGCGGGAGTTGGAGGCTTTGACCTTGCACTAGAGCGATTAGGCCATAAATGTATATATGCAAACGATATTGATAAATATTGCAAAGCAATATATGAGAAAAATTTCAAAAGAACACTCGACTGCCGGTCAATTAGAGATGTTTCCACAGATGAAATTCCTAACCATAACCTCTTATGCGGAGGATTTCCATGTCAAAGCTTCTCTATTGCTGGCAAGCGTCAGGGATTTGAAGATACACGAGGTACATTATTTTTTGAAATTGCACGGATTATTAAAGCGAAGCATCCACAATTACTTTTCCTTGAAAATGTTAAAGGACTGTTATCTCACTTATCTTTTCATGAGCTAAATTTGCATAGAAGTCCCTGAAGTTAATAGTGAGCCGAAGTCTTCTTTCTAAAGCAATTTTAAGTATTTCTCTGTCCCTTACAGTAAGCATGAGAGTATTATAGTGAACGATTGTTCACCTGTCAATATTATCTATCCCCTCTTCTGGCCTACTCCATTGCGATAATACGTCCCTCTGTACCATCCGGTAAGTCTATTCCTATTATCAAGATGCCGTTTCATATTAGGAGAGAGTCTGTGTGTTCCATTTTTTTTTGACCTCATCTTCTGAGGGTCTTTGTACTGCACCAGATCGAGTATAGACGTTAATAAGTTCAGGCTGATAGCCATTCATTGCAATCTGGTCTTCCCAGTATTCCCTCTCATTTGAGGTTACAGGAATATCGTCTACTGATTCTATCTTGAATCCCTGCGCTTCTGGTGGAGTATATCCTCTGCCTTCCATATTATTTTTGAGCAATGGTCTTTACGCCGCTATATAAACCGGATGCGGAAAGACCAATAATAAGACCTGATACTATATCCATTTTCGAATACAGAGCAAAACAAATTCCAATTATGAGAGATATTACTGGAATGATTCGGGGTGGAATCATATCAAGAACTGACTTGATAAGCTGGGTAAGAGACATAGTAAGTCCGATATATAAGGCTATAAGTGCATCTGGTTGTGTCATTTCTTTTTAATAATCTGATGTAATTTATAAATGTCATCAGCCGTAAATAAGTACCTGCTCCCCTGCCACCTACCAAGTCCGAATCGTTCGCACAGAAGCTGTAACTGAGTACCCGTAATCTTAAACATAGCTTGTACTTCTTGCTTAAAGTACAGCCTCATAGGCTATTTCTGAATGGCAATATCCAATTTTCTGTCTATTTTGTCCACTTGTTCTTTGATGTTTTGGACTGTGGTTTCCATGTGGTAAAATCGCTCAATAAGTCCCCTATTTTCACTTCTATCCGTTTCAATAGCCGATACTCTTCCTGAAACGGACTCAAGATCCTTGACAATAGGAGCAAGTTTAGAAGTAGAGTAAATATTAAGTAAAGTAAAAAGCGTAGAAATAGAGAGGAGCAATAACGTAATCGTATTCTCCTTAAGAAGTGAAATAGCCCAGTGTTCTTTCTGCCCATGCTCTATCATGATCGAATAAATAATCTTTTAATATTCTCCACAAATATCGCAAAGCAGTCGGACTTAGGCTGTCCCTTTTGGCAGTTTTCAAGCTGTTTTTTAGCCTCAGCTAGATCATTTAATGCTTGACCCTTCTGCCGTGCCTCGTCCTTATACTTAGCATCCAGTTCGTCATACCGAGTCTGCCATTGCTTATTGATGAGGGTCACATTTGGAATAGATTTGTTTAGAGCGTCTATCTGCTCTTTATATGCTTTTTCTTTATCTGTCATTTCGGCCTTTAGTCTGCTAACCTGTTCTTCCCTATTACTCACTTCTTGACTCGCCTTTTCAAGCGCAACTGCTGTATCATTTAGTTTGTTCTGAAGATCCGTTGCACGGGACTGGTACCCTGCACTACTCCTATTTGCTGTCTCCACTTGCCCTTCGAGATCGGTAATTGTATTGATGACATTTTGCGCTTCATACCAAACTCCTTTTGAATGAGGATCTGATTGTAATTTTCGCCACTGTTCTATTGCTTTTTTGTCTTCGTCTGTCATAGTTTTTGGAACAGGAGCCGGAGTTCCGGTTCCTGGTGAATTTGTAACACCTCCAGGCTCTCTCGGACCCATAAAAAAACTTACCTGAAGAATAACAGTTGCAGAATCGCCCCATCGCTGGTCAACTCTCACCTTATCGCCTCTCCACGGATCATTCACAATAATCTGATTGCCTTCATACCCTACCGCAAGAACACAGTGGCGCACTCCCTCATTCATAACCCATACAAAAACGGGATTTGCATTATTAATGTACGAGATTATTTCATTTATTGGAGCCGGAAGATTATCGCACAAAACAGTCTTTATATGCTTGATCTGCGAAAACCATCTTTGAATAGACGAATCCACAAACAAATTACCGTTATAGTACAAGCCATTATCTGTTAAAAAATCATCAAACTTATCTGGAGTTGTTACCTTCCCATGCCAGGTACACATCATTGAAGCTGAAGTTATTACACAACCGTGTGAGCCGATTGTCGTTCCGTCTACTGTTCCTAAGCGCTGGTATCTCCACTTATTATCTCGCTGGGATAATGGTGTTACGTCTAGTGTCATATAATAATTTTATGGAGGAGTGGCTGATTTTTTTTGATGCGGTTTATATCATAAATGCTGCCGCCATTCCTGTGGCGGATGGTCTTTGATACTGCACATATACCGCCGTTCTATACGGAGGTTCGTTACTTGAGGAGTTAGCGGAAGTTGTTGCGGATCCATAAGACACAGTTGATGAAGAGACAGATGTTAATGTATGATTCGGATCAGAACAGTGAAAATAATAGTGATCAGCACCTGACCCTTGATAGTTGCATGGATGACCTCCTACGGAACCAGAGTGGCTATGACTTCCTGGAGAGGCATGAGAATGCGACTGAGGAGCATGCGTATGCGAATTAGATCCACCTGTTATACCTATTTCCAGACTATCATTTGCAATTTTTGGATAGTAATCTCGAAGATCAGGAGTATTATTCTGTCCATCACATTTTACCCACCCCTTAGGAATTGTCGCCACGCTCCCGAGCCATAGCCCGATAAGACCTCTTTCTTTTTTACCTCCCGCCTTCTTTTGAATGATGAGAAGCTTTTTAAAAGATGGTTCAACTACTTCAGATGGGGTGAGAGAGCCTACATACTCACTAATAGTATCAGTATTTGCATTAAAGCTTACTGTATGGACGTGATCAATTGCGACTGCCCCTCCTGCACTTGACCCTGCCGGATGATCTGCTCCCGACGTATTTACCTTATATCCTGAATTCGAATTCTGATGAGAGTGTGATGCGGTATGTCCATGGGTAATATCGTGGGTATTTGTAGTCGATCCTCCCTGTCCACCTGAATTTGCACCAGTTGATGCACCTTTGAGATACTTATTGCGCAAGTCCGGAGTTCCATTATTCCCATTTGCAAAAAACCAGTTATCAGGAACATCTACAGCGTTCCAGTATGCAAGAATGTCATTTGGGAGTATCGCACCAGGAGTCGCCCGAATAAATACCACCTCATAGTATGGAGGATCATTTGAACAAGATCCATAAGTAACTGCAACGGATGAAGTTGAGCCAGTTGCAGCTCCAGAGGTTCCATTGTGATAATGGCCTCCGTTAAAAACCCATGTCGTACCACTATTGCCTGTTTTAGCTATAGATCCATTCCCCACTTCTGACAATTGATATGTATGAGTATGATTGTCTACTGTGTGAGAGTGAGCTGGTGAAGAATGTGTGTGATTGGCTGCTCCTCCTGTTGTATTTGGACTTTCATTTCCCCATCCTTTTGCATATTTTCCATCAAGGGAAGTCTCCCGTACCCATTTAGAGGGGATACTATCGTGCTGACCTATCCATGGAAATACTAGTCCGTCTGGTATCATACATATTTATTTGGTAATAACATACTCAGTCGCATTTGCTATTCTGTACTGTTTGCGCTTAATGAGTCTTTGTGCCTTCTCAAGTGCTTCGTTTTCATTACTTGCAACTACTCGAATCTCTACATAATCAGCCATCTTATCAATAGCGGGATTAAAATCTTCAAATCCCTGTACCATATATAAAACATATGTTTCTATCTTCTTTGTCATAGTTTTAAAAAAATTTATATATCATCTCCTGCCAAATAGCCAATATAGGAATTTGCCCCGACTTTTTTAATAACGTATGAATTTCGCTTAGTGGCCGTTGGAGTTTGTGGAGGGACAACATTACTCGGCCATGCAATACCCGAAAACCAGGCAAGAGCTCTGCTCCCTGTTGCATCCTGAATAGCATCAATCTGAATAAACTGTCCAATTTGCATTCCGCTTACTGCAAGAGTGACATCACCTGCCATAGTGACCTCAAATACGTTATAGTTTGCGCAGTCTAATGTTATTGTTCCGTTTCCTGAGTATGCTTTTACTGAGTTTTTAGCTCCTGAAATAGTGGGATTAATAAGCTCCGTATCCTTTATCCCACTCATTATTTTCATGTAGCAAGGTAAACGTGCATCTGTAATATTTCCATTCACTATCGTACTTACCCCATTTCCGACCGCGATATTTGCGATTCTGACAAACGGATTTCCAGCACCAACTGCGCTTTGTATTTCATTATCAGTAGGAGCAACAGGAGACGGCGCTGCGGTTCCCTGTACCACCATAGTCTTTAGTACATTTGATGCATCAGCATTAGGAGAAGCGCCTAAATCGACATAGAAAACTACCGCATCAATCCTCGGATTTCCTGAATTATTAGCTGCAATTGCCGGATTCTCTGTCGCATCAGTAAAACCGTGATAAGTCATTGAGACTTTTTTAAAATAACCTCTCCCCGCTGCAATATCAATGGTCATATTCTGTGGATTGTGCTCTGTTACTTTCCAATGATTCCCTACTATATCCAAAACTCCGCTTTGAAGAATAAGATCATGCGATAAATGAGCTACCTGATTTTCAAGAAGAGCTGCCGCACCACCCCTAATGCTTATATATTTTGCCATGTAACAAATCAAAAATAGTAATTCGTATATAAATATTGTATGAAGAGCAGATGATTTATTTTCTAAAGGGGAAGCTCAAGCACCGTTGCCTGTGAAAAATCATTGGAATCTGAGGCTCCTGTCGCAAGGACAAGATCAAGAGTATGGTTGCCTGATGCAATATTAGTAAGAACAATAACATCCATAACAAGCGCTTTATGACTGTTTATCTCATTTGTATATACTTTGATTGTTCCTTTAACAATATTGTCTACCTTCACATCAATTGATGGCACATTTCCAGAGGAAATAAATGCACTTGCAGAAACAAAGATCAGAATAGTACCCCCTGAGCTTGTGAAAGAGCCTGATCTCGGGAAAGACGCTCCAGGATAGGAGATAGCTTTTGTTACTTTAAATTTTGTGAATTTCTTTTTCTCAAGCTCCTCTACCCTCTCCTGTAGTTTTTGGAATTGTTTTATAAAATCTTCCATATATTACATAAATTCTAATGTGACATACTCCTCTGCCCCAAAATACACAGATTTCTTCTCTATTCTTTTTATTTCATTTATTGATACATCAGGGAGAACTACTCTAACCCCATCTCCTACTGAATAAAGACTTATAAGCGGGCTATTTACCTCTGCTTTTATCTTCAACTTCCGCACTGGATCCTTCATCTGAGTGATAAAGTTCTGGACTTTATCGTCAAGATTGACTGTCTCTTCTACATTCACATCCTGGATAAGCCCCTCCAGTCGATACCAGTTATTCACATATGAATTTCCTGCATCATATGATCGGACAATCTGAGTATCGCCGATTCCGCCACCTAAAATATAGCCTTTGTTAAAAATCTTACCTACTAATCCAACATCAAGCGTATACTCTATTATGTTGTGCTCATCGAAGATAATTGTCGGTCTGTCTATGCCTATTCGTGATCCAGCACTGAATACTTTCTGATTGGAAATATCAAACTCAAACCCCTGCAATATTTCATTGTTGGATAGATGCGTAACTATCTTTTGCACATTATCATATTTATAGGTTCTATCTCTGTTTTTTGTCGCAGTTATCGTTCCTTGAGTTAAACCTATATCGTTCACTGCATTTATCGCAGACCAGGCAATTTGTCCCTGATCAGTTGCGGTAAATGATCCAGAGTACAGTCTATTCTCAAAGTAAGCAAGCCAGCTTTTTACCCCTAGATTCACATTAAAATCTCCTGCGGCATACTTGTTATAGGAGACATCAGCAAGAAAACCTGCAAACGAGAGGTTTGCACCATTATAAATATTTATATTCAAAAATCCGCTTTCAAATAAGTCTTTAACCGCCGTGTTCTGTTTTGAGAGGTAGTCACTTAGATATTTGAAGTTTACGTATAGCTGGGCAGTATGCACATTATTAAGATTCCACTCAATAAGTCCCGATTCATACGGAATTTCCCATTGAGAAGTATTCGCCTTATTTTTTGCCACAACTTTATATGCTGACATAGTGATAGGAGTAAATGACATCTACATGACCTGTATCACCGACATTATCAGTGGACAGTTTGAATCTGTTCTCATCAGGTCTGAGAATCAGAAAATCACCGCTGATTTTATCAAGCTTATTGTTTCCGGCCTCATCTATTACTGTCCGGTCATAGGTGTCTACAGTGTAGATACTGTTTGAATTAAGTGTCGCAGTGAGACTCATCGATTTATTTAGAAGTGTGTCTAAAATAACAGGATTGGTAAGTGCACCATAGAACTTATAGATGGGATATGCAAAGACGTTTCCGCCGTTTGAGAGAGAGGTATAGAATTGAGTACCTATCGACATATTAAAAGGAATAGACATCGGCACCCCTCCTCCACCTCCTTTTGTAATAGGTATAGATACTAAATATTGCTGTTTCGAGGTTAAAAATGGGTACTCTGTCTCAATGACAAAATTTACTGGAGAAGCAACAAGGATTTCGGAGTCAATATCATCCGACAGATCTTTCAAAACTCCAGATAGAATAAGAGACTGATTATTGGCAAGCACAAACTCAAATGTAATTTTGTCATTCTCCTGATAGTTATCAACAGTTAAATACTTATACAAAGCCGCACGCTTTGCCAGAAGATCTTCCGGACTTGCTCCGAGTATGGTGAGATCTATGCTAAAAGCCTTATTTTTAAAAAGTGAGTTACCAATTTTTACCCCATGCTTCGATAAAATATCCGAGATACTGTATTTAGTGCTATACCCTATATTTTTAACTGCCTTAAGAAAGTACCCATTCGCAATAGAAAGCTCAAAAACAGAGTTAATGATGATCTTGTTTACCATATAAATATTGTATGGAGAAAGAGGTAATGATTTTAAAATCAGGTCAATATGAGTAGTTCAGCTTCCACCCGAGTTTATTAATAAGAAGATCCCAATCCAGAGGATTGTTAATGACCGCATTAATTGTAATATTCTGGCTTTTATTTTGATTGAAAATTCTATTATCCGGACTCTGCCTTCCTGCAAGCATATCTTTAGAGAGAACGTATTCCCCCTGATGCACAACCGCAAGTCCAGTATTTTTTACCCAACCTCCTTGTTCATACCAATCAACATTCAATTTAGGATATTCTATCCTATGACCCATTATGCTTATACTATCCGAACCTACTGATAAATGTGGGAATTTAATAGATTTCAGAGCATTCATAATGCCAGATGCTAGACCTTTAAATTTTTCGATTACTGTTGTAATAAAACTAGAAGCTTTATTGACAACATCATCGAATAGACCAAAGAAATGATTTTTTATAGCATCTACAAGTTCGGGGATAATAGAGTGTCCAACTAGGACATCATATAAATTCTTGAAAAATTGAATGAAACCCTTTATGAAACCAGACAAAAATTTAAGAATAGATTCAAATGCATTCACTATGAAGTCCCACGCACCTTTCAGCATCTGCTTAATTCCCTCCATGGCAAGTCCGAAATTTCCAGTAAATACACCTGTCAAAAATTGAATAAATCCTCTAAAAAATTGTATCATCCCTTCAATAGCTTGTGCAACATAGGGGAGCATATTTGCAAGCCCATTTATAATTCCAGTGAAAACAGCAAGAGCCACAACCAGTATTCCCCCTAAAATAACAGCTAATCCCTCTAAAAACTGCTTCACATAGGGCATAATGGCGGTGAGAAATGGACCAAGCACTTGTAGTAAAGCTTCAAAAGCCGGAGCAACTTGCGTTTTAATGATTTCTCCAGTCAAATTTAGTTGATTCCTAATATTGTCGAAAATAGGTGCTAACCCTGATGTAAAAGACTTTATTCTATTAATAATTCCGTCAAACGCATCAATCCAAGAAGCCTTCAATCCTTCAGAATTTGCACCAAATGCTAAAAAGTTCTTGATTTTTTGCATTTCCTGTCCTACTCTTTGCGTATACCAAACTAATTTCTGTTCTGCTATTATAAAATAATTTTGCAATCCACCGAACTCCCCAGATATACCCACTCCATTCAGGATCTGTTTCAATCTCTCTTTCATAAAGTTTAATCGCTGAATGAATGGATCTAGCTTTCCTCTGGCAAAGTCAAATGCATAACCGATTGTGTTTATATTGTCAACAATGATTTTTATTATCCCTGCTACATTTTGCACTGTTTTTCCTATAGCTATAAAAGCAGAGATAATGATACTTTTGTTTTCTATAACTGTGTTAGTTATATTCAGTAATCCTTGTTTTATAGCATTAAAAGCCTTCGTTTTAACCAGAACATCAGCAAACAATGTCCCTATCGACTCTTTTAAGTTAGACACAATTTGTTGATAACTTCCTGCCGCATTTTCTGTTGCTTTATAAAACATACCTCCTTTTTGAGCCGCTTTCTCTAATGACTCTGACAGCAACTTATATGTTATATCCATGTCCTTTACTTGTTCGACGTTCTTTCCTGTCGCCTCTGCTAACATCTGATAGATTGGAATTCCAGCAAATGCGAATTGCTTTATATCAAGCGCAGTTGCTTTTCCTATATTTTTTATCTGTTGAAGATTTACCGACATTCTCATTAACTCATCATTTCCCCCTCCAGTCGCAAGAATCGCATTTCCAAGATTTAATATATCTTTCCTCGCATCTTTTGCTGTCATTCCAGTAGAGATGAGCAATTGATTTGCTTTTACAAGTGCCGAAGCATCAAAAGGAGTAGCAACAGCATCCTTCTTAATTTGTGCAAGCACCTTACTAGCTTCCTGAGAGCTTTTAAGAAGTGTCGTATACCCAATGTTAGCATTTTCATAGAAAGAAGCCGTCTGTAAACCTACATTCACAGCCGTTCTGCCATACTCTGTTAATTTACTTACTAGTCCTGCTAAACCAATGGCCGACGCATACTCTCCAATTCTCCTTAAGCTGTCGCCAAAAGATTCTCCTTGCTTTTGAGCATCTTGAAGAGCGGATTGCGTATTTTTTAATTGCTTTGTAAGCTCATCTTTCAAACGAAGAACTATTTCTAGCTCATTATTACTTCCCATACCAATATTTTAAGGAGATAAGATTGAATATTTTTCTGATATGTTATAATCAAAATGTGAAAAAAAGAATTATCGCTATCTTACTTGCATTTTTTGTAGGCTTGATAGGTGCACATAAATTTTATCTTAATCAAAATGGACGGGGAATCATGATTCTACTTCTTACATTAACCGGAGTAGGAATGATTGTCACAGTCCCATGGGTTGTACTCGACTTTTTCTCACTCGCTATGATGAGTGATGATAAATTTGATAAAAAATACAATTAGCGCTTACCGTTTACTAAGCTATGTTTCTGTCTTTCGATTTCAAGCTTACGTTTTGACTCTTCTAATATTTCCTTTTGAGTTATATACATCATCATTTTATTAACCCAATCATCTGGTTGTTTATGTAATTCCGTATAAGTTATGCCTAAAATATAGCAGATATTCACTTCTTGAAATTCATCTGGAAGTTGGGCGGTACCTCTAAGATGCTTAGCCAGTTGGATTACTTTTTTTTTCCTCTACTTGTGTGCTAAGTGTTCTATCTTTCGTCCTCTGATTGAATGTGGTAAGGATGCCTTCAGCTACCGATTCATTCTGTAAGTTTAGCCATGACAAAAAATTAGCAGTTATTTCTTGACCATCAGGTGTAATAATTCTTTCAATAAGCAATTCGAATACTTTTTCCTTAGCCTCATCATCGTGTGATAAGTCAAGCGACACCATTGCATCTTCAAGAGCCCTATCTGGTTGTTCCAGTTGTTTAGCTGCAATAGGATTTACTGAAAATGTTTTCTGTAATATTTTCTTAACTTCCTTTTTTTCACCATATGTCAGATAATCACGCTTTAGAATCAAAACATATCCATCCGTGGTCTTTAGCTCTAGCATATAAATATTATAAATGGAAGGACAGATATTTTTTTGACCTAGGTAACGACAATATACATACACCTACACATACCAACTGTATGTTTTTCATCCTTCTTATAGCCACATTTCAAGCAGGGGAGTAGTTTTTTCTTTAAAGCTTCTTCAACTGAAAGACGCATGCCTTCTAACTTTTGACAAGCTGGGCATGATTTATCTTTCGCTGTAAGTATAATCACATCTGTAGGAGTATAAAAAGGTTGTTTAAGAATGCCATATAAACACATTTCCTGCATTTTAGCCAAGAATGGTATATGGTCAAAGCCATTATTAAATCTATTCCAACTCATTACAAATAATAAAGACTCGGATCTCGAATAATCTTTTTGTTTTATAGATTCATTATATTCAAGCTGAAGCTTATCCCAACTCCAACCCACATCAATGCATTTACCTGTGGAAAGACCTGCACGTATTTCAAAAGTTAATGAAGGATGTTTTTCCCTTTTTTTGAATATATTAAACACTCCTTAAGTTTAGTAGGAAGTTAGTAGGTTAGTCAATTCTACTGTTACTAGTCCGTTTGATGTATCTTCTACGCCCTCGAATTCTATTTCCATTGCATTGTAATTATTTGCAAGCTTCATAGGCACACTTGTGAATACAGCCCTAGGAAGATACGCTCGAAGAGCATATTTTGACGAATTTCCAATAGCATCTCCCTCTATTTTTATTTCGAGAGATCTTTCTGTCTTTGCAATATAATCTGCTAGGAAATCTTTAGTCGTATTATCAAGGTAGAGTGTTAATTTTCCCTTGCATTCTGACGGAGTTGGATAAGAGGCCTGAAGATTATTAGATCCCATTCCGTAAAATGCTTCTAGTCCGTTATCATATTCAAGAGAGAACTCCTCACACTGCGCTTTTACCTCAACTGCACCAATTCTCACATTTACCACGTCAGCAAAATTAAATGGACGCGTATTTTCGTATGTTCTTGTGGTAAGTGATGCATCCGCCTGACTTTTCCCCATCCCATCAAATGAAACTCCAACTGCCTCACCTACTTTACCCTCTATTTTTATATTTTTGACAATATATCCTGCAAAACGCTTCACAATTTCTCCTATTTTCTGCTCTACAGTATAGGATTGTTTTGCAAATCCTTCAGTGAACGTATGTTTGTATACAATTGTTTCTCCTCCTACTTGAGCAGAATTAAGAGCTCCGAATGCAGAAAGCAATACATGCCCTAAAAATACAGGATATGTATCAGACTCATATCCTCCTGAAAGTTCTATCTTTCCGACAAACGCACCTTTATTTTTAGGAGCAGTTCCTTTGATAGCTTCTAAGAATTGGATGTCCTGATTGATTTGGATTCCATCAGACTCTTTAATGGGGATAAATACTGTCGGAGCAACTGGAGTTCCGAATGTAGATTCTTTTCCGATACCGATCTGATTTTGTATTCCTGCTGACATATCTTTATATAAAAATTATATGAGCGACTTTGTAATTATTTTTTCTTTACTGTCTTCTCTTTTATCTCTTTTTCTTTTTCAATAAATAACGGATTATGTATCTCATACTCAACCTCTACCTCATCACCGGGACGAACAACGTCATACCCCATAAGTTGTGTATCAACTTTCCCTTGATAAATATATGTTTTCATATCTATTAAAAATTATATTGTCATTCCCTCATATATTTTTAGGCATAGCGGTTAAATCTCATCTCCGCAATACAGGTTATATCGTTGTAATATATCTTGGCATTCTGATTTGAAAAGGAGAATCTGTCCTGCATGGGACGGATCCAGTCAACAGTATTATCAAGAGTAATGTTTTTCTCAATCACATTTTCCACCTTATCAACTATATCTCTCAAGACTTTTTGCGACTCATTCTCCGTGTCTTCAAGATTAACGTATATCCGTATTACAACGGTGACAGAGCGCCGAATATCTCGAAGATCAAGGAAATTATTATCTTTCCCTAGAGGATAGATTGTTGCGCACGGATAAACAGACAAATTTCCGTCTGGAAAACCGTCATACACCGCCTTTAATTCAGTAACCTGACTTTCAAGTGTTCCTTTTAATTTTGTAATAAGCGTGTTGTAATCCATACCTAAAACGATAATTTATCAATAATCTCATGGCCTAATCGGACAACCTCTCCCAAACGTGACCTTAGCTCCTCAATACCTTTTTTAAGAAATCGCTTTGGTCTTGTTCCCTGTACCTGCTTTGCAAATATTAGTTTTCCGCTTTTATTTTTAAAGATGAGAAATTTCTTTTTCTTTGGAACAATTGGCCGTCCATATTTTCCGTATACACCTGTTCCGTACTCCTGATAAATAGGATATGGGGCTCCATGATCAACTAAATTAGTACCAACTACCCCGTAAAATTCTGACCCAAGAGTAACTACTTTGCTGTTTGAACGTAAATTCTGTCGCAAGTTTCCGGTATCAATTGGTGCTTCCATTATTGCTTTTTCGCTGGTAATCCGCACCATCCTATCTAACATTTTATATTTCACATCTGCAATATGCTGGGGCGCTTGCTCTATCCTCCGCCTCAGCTCATTGAATCCGTTCATTTGTACTTCTACCTGATACCCTGCCATAATTATTGTTTAATACAGATACCGTCGACAATACTGTTTCCAAGTGCATTTCTTTTCCTTCCTATTCCCTGGACAATGAATTCATCCCCCTGAGCAAGGCCACTGGTCATCGGATTTTGGATGATAAACTTATCCGCAGGCTTCACCTCAACAATCTGATTACCTGATAGAAATGAGTATGCCTCACCAATGGGGACTTCATACATCATTGCAATTTCTGTGCCAGTCGGGACAATAAGCATCCTAAAATCACCTTCAACCTCCTTATAATTCTTATCATTCTCATTTCCAACTAAGCGCATCACTTTCGCTGAACAGTTGTAATTGATCATATCAGCGGCTTTCTGTATGAATTGATAACATCCTTTACGAATTGCGGTACATCCTGAGAATTGAATGAGACAGAATAACCGGAGAAGTTAAAAGATGAGACGTTTTTTCCTCCATACTCTCTTTGAGTAAAGATTTGAGCTGCCCACTGCTTGACCGCAAATATCACATCTTCCCCCCAGAACTGGTCAATTGTATATTGGATCTTTAAAGCGCGCCGATTGTTTAAAGAAGAAGAGGGAATAGTGGAATAAAATTCTATATAGTCATCATACACATAAAAATCTGAGTTGAGCTTATACGGTTTTGTCGCATCATTTTTATCATATTGGGTAATGCCGTCTAAGGTTATAAGAGAAATTTCTTTCAGAGGGTAATTTGACAGATAGTATTTGCTCTTTCCGGCATCCAGTATATCCTCATATATGTCATTTTTCATGTCATATAAAAAGTTACGGTTACAGCTTTTTACTAAGTGAAGTTCAAGAGCGGGAATAAGCGAATTAACGAACGACTGTTCCTGTTCATTTAACTCCTTGCCCAAAAAATTACCGACCTGCAAAGCAGTTAATTTCGTAAAGCCACTGTAATAAATATCTGCTTTCTTGACTGCCATACCATACGTTAATAATCAAATTATTTATCTTCCTTTTCTTCCTTCTTCTCTATATCTTTCTCATCACCTGTCATCATTTTGTCTTTCGGGCTTTTTTGGATTTTTCTCTTTTCCAAAAATTCAACCGAAGTCCCCAGAGCATGAGCTTTTTCCTCATCCATCTCATACTCTTCACCCCGATTATAGTCATACCCTTCAAATCGAGTCGATTCAAGCATTTTTACTTTCATAAGTAAGGTAAATAATGGATAATATTCCTAACCATAATCACTATGATTATGGCTATGAATAGCAGCTGGCGGTAGTTGTAAAACGTATCGTTTTGTTTTACATTGCCGCTCACCCTACAGCCATCGGTTTATAATAATTGGTTCATTAGGAATTTGCCGTCTTCAACCAAGCAAAAGCATTAGCTGGTTCAGCAAGCTGAATATCGACCGACTCAGTTACCTTGACCGCTACCATTTCCTGTTCAAAGGAATTGATAAGCGTTGATCCGTCAGTATCGGTAATAGTGGCAACATCTGACACATCCATTGTGTAGACGTTCTCATCACCAAATAAGACATAGTCAAAGTTAGCCAGTGCAATAAACTTCTTGTTATTCTGAGTGCCATCTGTAGTTTTGGGCATGTACGACCTCGTTTCATAGGGAATATCCCACAATGTTTTAGGTACTGCACCGCCAAAATCAGAAAGCAAAAAGCCTTGCTTATCGGAGCCGACAGCTGTGCGCTGTTTTCTAAAGGCATTCAGAACAGACAGAGACATAACCCATCTCATGCGGTCATTTACTGCCTCTTCCTTCACCTTGTCGATAACATCCAATAAGTCTTCAGGAGCTGCTTTTGCATAGGTGGTATTACCAGATCCTAAGGTTACTCCAGGTACACTTGCGTGTTGGAAAACACCTTCGCCACTGGCAAGACCAAGAAGAGCCCATTTATCCTCTAAGAGTGCAATCGCCTCAGCTGCGATAGCGTTAATAGCATCGACTAACTGAATTGATGCATTTCTCAAAAGACGCTTAGAGATTGGAACAATGACACCCACGGTTTTAGTCCGCAGTTGCACATTTCCAGTCGTCGGCTGAGAAGAGGTAATTTTGGCACCTTCCGCAACTCTGTAAGCTGTTACACTTGAGAGTGTAGGAACGTCTTGATTTCCCCCTTCCATAGGCCATTTACGGGCAAGTTGACGTACTAATCCTGCTTTTGTGGCAAGACGAACAACCTCACTAGATACATAAGACGGAACGAGTTCCGATCCTGATGTAGAAGTTCCAGAAGAAAGATTTTTAGCCTTTTCTTCATTCTTCAAAGCTTTGGCTTTCAAATACTCAACTGCCGCTTCTTTTTGTTCCCTTTCTTCAGCATTAGCGCTATCGCCGCCGAAGATTTGCTTCTTTTGAGGTAAGCTAGCTAATACTTTTTCAGTAATAGCGGGAGTAACTGTCTCAACTACCTTGTTGCTTAATTCCTCAAAAGCCTTTTTTTCTTCTTCGTTCATTTCGTAGTCACCCCCTTTTCTTGTGAACTGTTGACTTGTAAAAGCGAATTAATGAGTTTAAGGGAAAGTCCGGAGTGCCGATCACTTTTTCTCACTTCTTTTCGTATCTTCATCATGAGAGATAAAGCATCGTCACTTAAAGAGTCATCCTTAACCTTAACAATTTTTTCAACAATCTTCTCTTCCACAACCTTGTATTTACTCAAAACTTCCTCAATTGCTTCCGTTATGTCCTTATATTTTGCCTGTTTCGCAAGACTTTGCAATAATTCACTATCAACTTTAAATTCAATTTTTTCACTGTCTCCTATATCAAGAATCATTACTCCTTTCATCGTATCAAGAGCTATATTTTTGATGATTTGCTCTTTCTCTTCCCCTTTTTCTTTAATTTCTTTTTCCAGTATTTCAAACTTCGATTTTGCATCATTATTTACAACAAGTGCTTCAGGATTTGCGGGAACGGCAACAAAAGAAATCTCGAGAAGTTCCTGTTGCATTATGGTGTAGGCATCTTGACCTGAGACTCCCCACTTTTTAACAATAAATCCGACACTCACTGTATTTAAATATCCACCTTCAATTAAATAAAAGACTTCCTGTCCTGCCTGAGTGTCTGCAATTTGTACATGACCTTGTAGCGCACCATCTTCTATCCATACTTTGACAAATTTTCCAACAGGGAGAGATCGATAGTCATGGGCAATTAACGCAACAGGATTGGTAAGGAAGTTTTCCAAAAGCCAGCCCTCTGGATTAACACTTTCTCCGTGCCTATCAATGACTCCGGTAGATGCAATAACATGCACAATTCGGTTTTCTTTATCTATTACTCCTTTGCATACTGCGCTGGAAAACAATTTGGCTTTCATATAAATATTGTATTGAGAATTAGTAAATTATTTTTTTAGTCATATCAGGTCAATTCATCACTTGTTACAACTGTTACACATCTGCACTGAATATGTGCGGGCGCGACCGTGCTACCACTGGGAAAAGGAGCATCAAGCTTGACAACCTTCAAATGATTCAGCATACATATCGGACATGTTCTCTCATCAGCTGCCGCAAACCACTTAACCCGCTCCACATTATTCTGTCTATATGTTTCCTGAGCAGCCTGCGAGTAAGCAGTAAACAGTTCAGTGCGCACAATCCTCTCCACTCTCCAGTCCCGCTCATCATCAATCACTTGCGCCACTTCATCCCGAATCACACCTATATCTACAACCTGATCAGCAAGATTACGCGCTATTACCTCACGCGCTCGGTTATACAGAGTGTCGTTAATTGATTTTGTTGAGTCTTTTATATGGTTTTTAAGCCAATCAGTAACCTTCTTAAGTGACCCGTCAGTCATTGCATCAATGCCGTAGGTAAGAGCAACCTGTTTTGAAGCTTCGATTGATGTTTTTATGCCAAAATCAAACGTAATAGTCCCATACATTTTCTGCCAGTCTGTAGTATCGGGATAAATTTCGGCAATTATCTCATCAACAAGAGGATCATTCGTGTCTTTTTTCACCGTTTTTGACGGTTTTTTGTTCCTAATCTGCGCTGTTAGTTCTTTAAATAAAGCATCTACTTTTTTCCTGTATTTTGCTTCCATTTTTGTTAAAAACTCTTCCATAATATCTGCATGATTTGGCTCTTTCTTATTGGATATGCTTTTTGCTCCAGATCCATTGTCGGAAGTCTTGTTTATCACATCGGTAAGGGGAACGAGATTAAACGCAACAAGCGGAGTATCTCCGCCTTCAACAGGCTCTTTGCCTTCTTCTGAGCGCACCTCATTTATGGTGTAATAACCGCTTTTTAAACCTGATTCACGTCTTTTGATATTCATTTCCGTATTTTGAGGGACTGGATCTTCAAAACTGAGTTGTAGACTATCAGTATTGGGGAATAGAGGAACATAAAAACGATTTAATTTATCGAATATGAGCCGCAATCTCGGAAGTATCACATTTTCTGCAAAGACATATTTCGCAGTCTCGGCATTTGCGCGGTTTACATCATCTGCTATCGCAACTAATGTCTTTGGCACCTTGAATATAGAAAGAATTGCATCTCTGCTAAAGCGCCTCTGTTCAACAAAGTCCATGTCTTTCTGCTGCAAAGAGAGTTGCTGCCATTTTAATCCTCCCTCTAAAATTAGCGGTTTATGTGCATTCTCTACTCCCTGATAGCGTTCTTTCCATTGCTGACGGAGACGTTCAAATGATTTCTCACCAAGAGACTGTTCTGTTGTTAAAACTCCGGAGGGCATAGCACCGTTTATGAATATGTTTTTATTCCATTCAACCGCATACATGTCCCCTTCTATCTCATGCCGTGCCATTTCAATAGTTGATGCTCCCTCTATTTGGTTGTATGGATTGGGACGCTTTATCTCAATAAGTTCATTCGGCGCAAACGGGATTTTCCTTCCCTTACCATTAATGAACGTATACCCCATAATAAGCTCGTTCGCTTCGCCAGTAACCGGATTAGTACGTGCCGGATCCAAAAGATATAGCTCAATTGGGAATCTGTTTTGTCGACTGCTGTTAAAGACCGGATAGATGTACGCTCTTCCGAATGCATCAATGTGAGAAGAAATCAGGTATAAAAAATCTAAACCTGTTTGAAACTCATTAGGTTTATAAAGCAAATCAAGCGCCGGATGACTATATACATTCTTTTTCTTTTCATCCCGCTTATCTGCAAGATGAAAACGAGTCGCAGACACATTTGTTGCAATTGCATCAATACAGCTATATACAATGCCGTAGTAATAATCTTTATTAGTCAATTTTTTACCCCATCCCCATGAAAGTAGATATGTAGAAAAGATCGGCTTTTGAAGAAAGCTCTTAGCTTTTGCAAAGAATTTGGTGACAATATTCATATGAATATTGTATTGTCATAAGAGGAGATTTTTTTATCCGATAAATAAGCCGTAAGAGCGCTCTGCATTTATCTGTGGAGGAATGTAAATAACGTAACTTAATGATTTTCCGACAATACAATGTGAACGTACGCAGTATTTTTCAGTCTTTGCCAGTATATTTTCTACTCTTACCTTATATACCACTTGTTTAGTCAAGGGAGATCTGCTCAAACGCAGAGAATAGGCAACTGACTTACTCATTTGATAACTCTTCAAAAGTGTATATTTGAGCTGTTTAGTTAATTGAGTTGAAGTTTTTATAGTGTAAATTAAAGATTTAGTAATAATTTTGTGGCCTAAGAACAATCTATACTCTATCGTCTTATTTATTACCGGACGGACAGTTTTTACTGCGTATTGGAGACTTTTTTCTAGATAGACTGCTGGAGGTTTAACAATATACGTTATTCCTTTAGAAATGACAGAAGTTGCAACAACCGCATACCGTATACTCTTGTTTAGAACAGTGGGAGCAAGACGTACACGATATATAAGCTGCTTTTGAATCATGACTTCAGTACGTATGGTGTACTTGATTTGCTTCTGGATGCTTAAAGACTTTCTAATCATGTAGGAAAGAGACAAATTAAGTGGGATAGAGCGCTTAACTGTGTACTGTACGTTTTTGTTTATAATCGTACGCAAGAAGATAATATACTGGAGTGATTTTGTAATAGCGGGTTTTGCTGTTTTAACCGAATATGTGAGCGGTGTAGAAATAGAACGACCGAATCGCACCGTATATTTAAGAGATTTAGTGACGTTGTTATTACCCCGTACTGTATAGACAATTGCTTTCGAAATAGCATGGGGAATTCTTAGCGTATAACGGAGAGAGAGTGCTAGAGGAGAAGGAATTGTGCGAATAGAGTATGCGATAGACTTGCTTAATACATGGTATGTCCTGATGGTGTATTTTACCGACTTAGAAATGTAAGCCGGAGTATAATCAACTGTATATTTAATTGCCTTATTAATCGTATAGGGAGCCTTGACCGCATACTTTACCGATTTGCTGATGGAATTATTTACTCGTACAGCATATTGAATAGACTTAGTAATGGGGGTAATGGTACGTTTTAACGCATACTTGACCGATTTTCCAATTGACTGTGAAACTCTAATCGTATATTTAATTGATTTTGTGGCAATAACTGGCGCTTTAACTAAATACTGGATGCTTTTTGTAAGCGCAGAAGGAGTCGTACGAACAGCGTATGCTATTGATTTGGAAAGTGAATATGTCGTTGTCGTAAGTAGTGTAGTATCCTGTCTCACATCGAGAGTAGGATTTGTCGTTCCCGAATATGAATTGGCATAATCAAGATGGATACGTCCAGCGCTTCCATTTCCTCCTCTTACTGTTCCTGCGCCTCCTGTGTTGTCATCTCCTCCGCTACCTCCTGTTGCAGTGACACGCGTAGTGTTAAGTGTCGCAGTTTTACATTTAATAAGAATTGACCCTCCCGCACCTCCGCCGCCCGCACATGTATTACCACCATCTCCTCCTATTCCACCGTTAGAATTGACGTTTCCAGTTGAAGAATGAACAGTAACAGTTGGCGCAATAAGAATAATTATTCCTCCCCCTCCTCCTCCGCCTCCTGCTTGACCTCCACCAGCAATAGCACCTCCTCCGCCTCCTCCTCCGAATGTCATAGTGGTTAATCCTGCGCTTCCGGTTGTTCCTCCACCCGTTCCTCCTAGGTTTCCTGTTCCTCCACCTCTATAACCTGTACCTCCTGATGCGCTGTGGCCTCCTCCACCTCCGGAAGTGTAGTATGAAGAATATTGCGAAGATCCATTCGATAAAGATCCGCCTCCTCCGTTTCCATTTGCTCCGGTTTGCTGAGCAACATCTCCACTTGAGCCCTCACCACACTGCGCAGTTATTGCGCTTCCGGTATTTGCTCCATATGCATTCCCTCCTTTAAATCCTTTACCTGTTGCTCGCCCACCGCTTGCTCCACTGCCGACACTATATGCAGAGCCATTATTTCCATTTGCATTTAGTGTGCCATTTACCGTAATTGAGTTGTTTGCAAGAAGAGCTAGTATACCGCCCTTATTTCCATCCCAGTCTGGAGCTGAAAGAGTATTGCCGCTATTTATGGTGACATCTGTGTAGGGAACTAATTTTATAACCTGAGCCTGACTTGCACCGCTATCTGTATAAGTATTGGTGAGCGGATAGGCGAGCGTTAGGGATGTGGATCCACCACCTGAAGATATTTTATTAAGCTCCCAATTCCCTACCCCTGTTCCTCTTGTTTGATGAACAAGGACGAGATCTCCATTTGCGAATGATGAAGCATTATCTAAAGCAAGACTATTGGATCCCGAAGATCCAGAACACCCTGCATTTGCAACAGACTGAGTCTGATTCGAAGAGACAGTGAGAGATCCGGCTGAGCCGTCGCCATATTTTTCTGACCATGTAGATGTATCATCTGACCTAAACTGTCTTTGAGCCATGACATTAGTTAATTTCTATAAGGTCGGGATTGTCCGTAACAACAATTTCGCCTGATGGAGTAATCATCATGATTACTTTATGTGTTTTATGGAACATCTTCGTCTCATAGCCGAAACAGTAGGTTTTAAGCCGATACTCTTGTGGAGTTCCGGCGTTCATTATGGTATGTCGGTAAAAAAAGATAAGTTTTTTATGTCTATCCCACAGAAAAACATATGCCTGTTTAGTTTTCTGGTTTACTACTTTAAATACATGCAGCCTACTTTGATCTATCTCTCGCGTTTGATGGAATATACCCCCATCATCAAACTGCTTAAATACTGAGCCGTCAATATAGTGAGCCTCCCACTGCCAAAGTTCAGGATTCACATTTTCCCACTGGTTAGATTCTTTACGAAAGAATTTATGTTGCATTGTATTGCTAAGAAAGAGCATTGTATTGCTCAATTAATAACGGATTGTTTACTCTTCATCCTCTTGACCCCGTTCAACCGCAGCATCCTGCACTGCAGCATAATCATTTCCCATGCTTTCAGGATCTCTTGGTGTTACTCCAGTTGTTTTACAGGTATGATCTAAATACCTCTTTTCCGATCCAAATTTACCTCCGCATTGTCCACAGATGTGAAATTGTTTTTCCATACTTTTATGCTATTTCATCATACTGATAATTTTGTGTACTTGTTGATCCTGCGGTATCTCCTGAATTTGTGACTATTTGATGAGCACAGTAATCTGAATAACCTGTTGCAGTTAGTCCGCCATTTAATGCTCCGCCTATCCCTAAATTTGCTGACCCTGGCGCTGATGTAGGCATGTCCTGATCCACACCAGTGACCGCAGAAGTAACAGGAGTTGCATAAGCCAATGCTCCGCCGTACGAACTTGTTCTTGCATTTGTTTTATGAGTTGCAGAGCCTCCTAAAGCCCCATTTCTCCATACTTTAATATTTTCTATTCGTGAGGATCCTCCCATTGCAGTAACATGGAGTCTTTGATATTTAACGTAAGTTCTATTGCCTGGAATTACCGGATTAGCAACAGGATCAAGATTAGCAGAATCAGCATTTCCCATATTGGAATTGCTGATGTTGTGTGTAATAGTTTCACCTGCTCCGTTTGATTCACAAATTTCGACTGTTGCTGGCATGTTTAGAATAATTCTTGATAACTATAAATATTGTATTGCGGTATGGTGTATTTTTTTTATTTCAGCTTCGTATTACTTTTAACGACAGAGTTATCTTTTTGACATAATTTGCCGACAATACCCTAAACCCTAAAATTTCATCTGATGCGATTGTCGTTGTCCATACAGCTAAGTCAGTGCTTCTATTCTTTTGTGTGTTAATAAGTGACGGACGCACACCACCGCATATAGAATTGCCTAAAGATGGAGGGAAGTTAGCATATGTATCTTTGACTATATCAATCTCTATAGATCCTGGCTGGTCTGCATATATATCCCACTGAACTATAGAACAGGGAAACGGAACAGCTAAATACCCTTTTACTCCAGGGGTGATAGGATCGGCTCCTGCATCGATAATGTAGACAATGTCGATTGTTTTGTGAAGATACCCAATATTAGCATTCTCAACTTTGACTGCTATTTCCTGTTTTTTTATGTCTACGCTAATAGATTGGTTTATCATAGTATTTAATCAGTGCGGATCGTTACATCCTGTATAACTTCACATTCTCCGTACTGGGAAGATGCTATATCCCCAAGAGATGACTTAATCTGGAGATCCCAGACATATTGACCTGGAGTGACATCCGTTTCAGTTTTAGTAAGTTTGATCTGTGTTTTTCCGTTTGCTGGATCAATGTGAGATGTCCAGTCTTTTTTTATCACTGCTTCACTGTCTGTATCATCAAGCTCTTTCTTTACAGTAAAATAAACTTTGTAGCCAGTGAGGTTCAAGGCAGCCCCGTTTTCAGTAAAGGTAAAAAACAGAGTCGTATCATCTCCTTTAATAATTGAAATTTTGCTGGTAGTCATATACAAAAATTATATGAAGCAGAGAGGATTAATTTTCAGAGGGAGCGAATACGCGGTTCCGGCTTCTTCGGCGCAAACGTAAGCATTAAGCCTTCTGCGAAGTCGGGAGATTTGCCAGTCCGTTTTTTTAATTCTTCTTTCGGTTCAATCTTTAGTACCTTATCTGAATTTATTTTGTACCGTATCCATGCCAGTTGCTTAAATCGCTCATCACGCTTCAGCTTTCCACCTGCTTTTACCCACAATCTTGTTTTCCAATATGCCTCAGCCTTGATATTCATATATTTATCAGGTTCGCTTGATGTTTCTCCTGCTGCAATAGGATTTATCATTACCTCTTTTTCAATGAGCCTGTCACTTACTCCTCTTCCTATTCCTATATCGTCAATATAGACTTCGTTATCAATAATCTTTCGCTCTTCCATGACGGATTCGGTTTCACTCACATTGACCATTGTGTCATTGCTTTTATTCCACCGATCAATAAATGCATATCTGTCTCCTCTCACAATATATGTATTAAGATCGCCTCCTCCTGCAACATCTACACCAAGCTTTCTATTATCCTCTTCCTCCACATCATCAATAAATGCTTTTTCAATGTCATCTTCAGTCAACAATACCCGATACCCTCCCTCATCCATCTCATCTTCTTCCGGAAATTTATTCAAATAAAACTGCTCATAGAATGGCATTCCTTCTTTTTCTTCAAGAGACTTAGGATCAAGTCTCCCTTCTGCAATCGCCTGCTCTGGAGAAATATTTATCTTGAAATAGTTCGGATTAGATAATACATTCTGCCGGAAATGATTTCTGTTGACTGCATTTCCAAGCTCAAACAAAAACGTGTTGTCATAAGATCCCGTACCTTCAAGTATTTTCAACACCTGAAAGTATTTCGAAGCAGTAAGAAGCGGTGATTCATCAAGAATAATATTGGGGACATGCTCTCCGATTGCTTTTGCAGCATCATCATCTTTTCCATGCAGTGAGACTATTTTTATACTCCCTCCTTCACGAAAATCTATCTTTTCCTTCTTCCGTTCACGTCGCAACCTATCAAGCTTCACTCCTTGCACAAGCTCAATTTGGTATGTGAGAAAATCATCATCAAACAGATGATCTATTACTTTACCCATGATAATATCAGATGTTCCATACTTCACTGATGCGATTATGAAGTCTTCCCGCGCATATATAGCTCGCGCCTCCACACCAAGTGCGACTGCTTCGGATTTTCCATAGCCAGTCGGCGCAAGACATGCAATTCTTGGATGTACTTTCAAGATAATACTCCCTGCAATAAGTACTTGTCCGTCAGACAGTTGTTCATTGGCTGGTTTTCCGAAGATCTTAAACGGCTTAAGAAGCGGCCGTGTTGCTTTTACTATTTCCTTTGCCTGTGAGTTTAACATGGGTAGTCAGCTCGTCAATTAATGATGAAATCGTATCAATTTTTTCCTTATTCTTTGTGTCGACCTCATGCTTTTCAATCGGTGATATACCGTGAATACCTAATACTTTAAATGCTGTTTCCGGATCCTTCCTTTTTCGCAAACTGTCTTTTACAACAATAATAGCCTCAGGAACTAAATCAGTCAGTTCCTGTCTTGCATCTTTCATCATGTCCTTATTTTCTTTTGTCCGGAGTCGTTTTAGATCCTGATAAGCTCCATAGCATAAACCATCTTTTGCAAAGAGACTCCGCACATACGCTTCGCTCATTTTTAAGTCTGTCGCTATATACTTATGCTTCCAAAACTCAAGTCTCAGCATTACCGCCTTCTGATGTTTGGCATCAAGCTCTTCAAATGTTTTGTATGGTTTCGTAACTTTTTGTATTTTCATTTTTTGAATAGTTCTGATAACTCACCGATTGTTGTCTCAACTATATTGTATGGGGGCTTCTTATATTCTTTTAAAACCTTATCAGTCTCCCATATTTCATACATTTTCCGTGCAACAATACTCGGATGAATGAGGTAGTACAGAGTAATAAGATTTATAATAAGCTGCATTTTCTTAGACATATCAGATCCGCGATTATATTTAAGATAGGCAAAATCCTTCATAAACTCACGTTTCATCTGGTATATTTGTGACTGTTTCATGTGAAGAATCTTTCCGATCTCATTAAAATTCAATCCTTCAAGAAGAAGAGACAATACATCCTGTTTACTTCCCGTATATGTATTGCAGATTGTATTTTCAAAATCATCTTCTTCTAATGCTTCAAACGTGTCTTCTACTCTCGGCTCCCAGTCTCCCAATAAGTTCTCATATGACATCGGTTTCACATAAAAATAGCGATATGGTTTAGAGGACATAGTCGAATACTAAAACTACTAAAGAAGAATTAAGACACAGAAAAAATAGGAAGTATATTGATTTGAGATATGTTGAAGAATGACTCACGTTTTTGCTTACATGAGCCGTTTACCTATAGAAAAGTCTATATGAATTTTTACAGCTTTGCAATAGCTATGTAGTTGCAAGATTAGGATCCTCTATCTCAATTACAATCTTCTTCCCCTCATCTTTATACAATACCTTGAACTGGGTATGTTTGAATGACTCAATAAACCTTTTCGCTCTCCGTTTTGCAACATCAATCCCGACTTGCGCAGCACATATCGGAAGATTTTCAACAACCTCTCTTAAAGCATTGATTGAGCCATAATAATAGCGGTTTGTTGAATTAATATTCCTATGTCCGACTATGCGGGATACTTTCATCTGATTCTCATTGTTAGCTCCGCATTCAGTGATAAATGAGCGCCGGAAGCTATGGCATGTAATCTCCTTTTGTATCTTAAGAATTCTGCATCGCTCCCGTATTTCATCATTTAAATGATGCTGATCGATTTTTCCTTTTGCGCTTCCATATATATACCCATGGTTATAGCGCGGTAGCGAATTAATCCGTGAGGATAGAGACTCAGTAACAGGCACCATACGCATAGAATTGTTTTTTGATCTTCTGACTATCAGCAAATCACCCTTAAAATCTTCCCATTTCAGATTTGCTAGCTCATCTGCTCTCATTCCTGTTTCTGCTAGTGTTTCTATAACAATAGAGTATCTCTTATTGCATTCCATGTGGTATTTTCTCGGTGTCTCAGTATGAATTATTTTATAAATCTCATCCTGGGTAAGAACATCAAAATATTTGTCCGGAACATCAAAGCGCGTAAACGTATCCAAGAAAGTCATATTCATACATCTTGCGATATGCTTAATCACTGTAACGTAGGTATTTTTCCCTGCTTCAGACATATTCTTTTGAGAGAGCGACTCAAAGAATATAAGTACATTGTCTTTCGTAAATTCTTTATCTTTAAAAAATTCTTTTATGACATTAAAGCGGTAGAAGTAAAACTTCTCCATATTCCGATTCCGTTTTACTTTTTTTTCAATGAAGACATAGACTGATAACTGTTCCCATGTTAGGGCTATCATAGTGGTATAAGTAAGGTGAACGATCGTTTACTAGATTCCCCATTGTACAATTGTCCAATAAAGAGCACAATGAGATTTTTTTAGTGCAAAATGGGTCAAAAAATACCATCTTGAAAATTCGTTCACATTGCCCTTGACATGCAGTTAAATATTGTTTACTATAAGGGTAGGTACATTAAAATTTCTCTGCGTGAAGTAAAAAAGAAGAAGCTACATTATTCCAGGAAATCTTTCAGTTTTCTGGAGTGATTTTCTCTTCTTTAATCTCTTCACGTAGAACCCTGAGTTCTACATGCCAAAAGCTACTTATCCAGGAATTATACCACAGGACGTAAATGAGGATTTACTTAAGGCCAAAATTCTGTGGAAAAATAGAGAAGAAGCCCGGCTCCTTTTTGTATCGCTTCATGAGCGGGGTGTTTCATACCAGAGAATAGGAAAAGCTGTTGGCCTTACTAAACAAGCAGTCCGACAAAGTATTCTGCGTACGAAGGGGGGTGATGGGGAATGATTACCCGCTTCATACTGTTTTTACTCTCCCTTATAGATCCCGTCTCTCATGACCGTTATTACGAAGTTGATGGCTTAAAAGTAGCCAGGATGTTGCGTGCAAAAAAATAAGCACTGTGTGAAGCAGTGCTGTTTAAAAGTTTTTGAACTTTATGGATACAAACAATATACAAGATAAATCGGTGCAAATCAATACCGAAAAATTCTCATTCTCTAAAACATGCGAGAGGTCAGAGAAGATTGACAGTTTGGCAAAGGCTCTATCAAAAGCTCAGGCACAAATGGAGCTTGCGGAGAAAAACGCCGATAACCCATTCTTTAAATCCTCATATGCTGATCTTTCAGCAATTATCAAAGCTGCCAAAAAACCACTTGCTGATAATGGACTTGCGATCTCACAGCTTTTACATCCAAGTGAAATAGTTGCGATAGTGACTACTGTTTTGATGCATGACTCCGGACAGTACATCACCTCAACTATCCAGCTCAAGCCGAAGGTAAATGATCCGCAAGGAATGGGATCGGCAATCACCTATGCAAGACGGTATGCGTATGGGTCAATTATCGGTTTGTCTGCAGAAGACGATGATGCGAATGAAGCATCTAAAAAACATTCTCCTCCTCCTGCTTTTAAAAAGGAATACAGTCAAGCAAGCGAAAAGCAGATCAAGACCATTCGGGAAAATCTGCAAAAGAAGGGAAAGACTGAAGAGGAGATTATCGAAGCATACAAGATTAAAAAGCTTGAAAACCTGAATACCGCTCAGGCTTCAAAAGTAATTGGACGACTATTCAGTATGCCGGATATTAAGCGGGAAGATGAGCCAGATATTGATGAGGTTGATAGAGGAATTGAAGCTCAGAAAGGAGAGGAGACACATGCATAAGTGTGATGCGTGCGGAGTCGAGATCTCGCGCTCAATGTACTTAAACGGTCTTCGGCTACTGGGGTATGCACTCTGTCTCATTTGTCAAGCAGTACGCAATGAGCTGACCTCAAAGACAAAAGAACAAGCGGATCTATTAAACAACACATTAAAGATGAAGTATGACGTTACGAATGAAATGATTGAAGCCAATAAAAAATTACCTTATTGGCAGTCCTTTAAAGCAAAGTATTAAAAGTTGCCGTTTACCTAGCCCTCGATTTGGAGAGATCGAGGGTAAATCCCTGCTCTTGAATTAGGATCCTGATAACTCAGAGTTAAGAGCAGAGATTTTACAAGTTTTCCAGCTCTTTAATGATAGGAAGAAGTGATCAAGGAAATGTAATAAAGCAGAAAGAGCTACGTAAACACTATGGCACAGCGAAGAATGATCGATAAGAAGATCTCTGTTTCTGAACAAGTTGCTAATCTTTCGGTAGAGGGAGCGCTTTTATTTACCTGGATGATACCCCATGCAGATGATGCCGGGCTTCTTCCTTATTCTCCCCGCGCTATAAAAGCTCTTGTTGTTCCTATGCGTGATGAGATGACTGCTGAGATTATTGGATTCCAGTTGGAATCCATGTGTAAACAAAACCTTATCTCACCATTCCACTATGAAGGGATAACGTACTGGAGGATTAATAACTTTCATCAAATACAAACACTGCAAAAAGACCGCAATCCGCAGACTCTATTCTATTTTGAAAAAGGTAAGGACATTAAAGCTAATTGGGACAAGCTGTTCGAAATATTAAAAACAGATGGATTACAACTGGATTCCAATAGTAATACAACTGTATTCCATTTGGACACTGAAATGAAAGGAAAAGAAGTGAAGGGAAATGAAACGAAAGTAACTGGGGGAGGGATACCCTCCCCTATAACCCCCTCCCAAGCTTCGCCGGAAGTTAATAAGTCAGGAGGGACAAAAGACGTACAAAGCATAGGTGCATTGCTTACTCAGCGGGGCGAAATCAAAAAGCCGTCTGTCGAAACAGGGGGAACGCCTAAGAATTCAGTTTCTACCTCTTGGCAAGATAAGGCTCTGCGATACGCTAAATCGTTAAAGATCAATCTCGATGTTTTACCAAGCGATAAGCGGGCAAGCTACTTTAAAGTCTTTAAACAGGCTTCAGAGGGAAGAAAAAGTGCAAATCTTGAGCGGGCATACACCTATCTTATCGACTATCCCCGCCCCTTGAGTGACGATGCACGCCTTAACTATTTTTTTCATCTGTATGAGAACGGATTAAAGGCATTTGGCAAGAACGGTCAGATCTCTATAAAGACTGTCATCCTTACGTGTTTAATGCTTACGCTTTCTCTCAGTTTTTCTTTTGTCGGGAAATCTGCTCAGCCTCTTATCCGCGAAGCGATTGTTGCTGGCGTACCGGAGCCCATTGGGAGTAAGACAGTCACTCATCCTGCTGTTTCTCCTACTCGACCGTACGTCGGTAGCAACCACTACACGGATCCTGAGGTACTGAAAAAAGATGTTCGGTATGTTTCAAAAGAGTTTGGAATTAATTCCGAAATGCTTATGTGTGTTCTTGAGCATGAAAGCGGATTGCAATCGAGAAATAAAGACGGGTCTCTCAAATGTGGTGATGGAGGAAGATCTTGCGGACTGGGACAAATTCAGCTGCAGACATGGCAATCGATACGCAAGCATGCTGGATGGTCAACTGAAGATGAACGGGATAACGATTTCGAGAACATGCGGACTACCGCATATGGATTAAGCACTGTCTGGCCGCTGCATTGGACAGGTTATCACATCTGTTATCAGTTAGGTTTCAGATTATGAACTGTGTCATTTACAGAATCTATACAACACCCGAGGGGAAGAAGAAATTTTTACAAGGGAAGATATTTAAGCCAAAACGCTACGACTACAGCATCTACTACCGCGATATTTATCCAAAACGGTCAACATTGTGGAAAACTCGCTATGAAAAACCGGAAAGTGAAAGCTTTAATATCGACCACTTAGTCTACGACTATCTGCGGAAAGAGCAGATAAAAGAAATTCACTACTATGTCATACCAAAAAAAAGACTCTACCGCATTGAGATAGATAAAATTGAACGTCATATAAAGCGGGGAAACGTCAAACATGAAATGCTCAATAACCACACGCAATACTTTATCCCAACTGACTTATTTCACCATTCAAACCGAGACTACTCCGTTCCATGGATAACTGCAGAGGTAAGCATTAATGACTTATTGAGAGAAAAGAATGAAGAACTTGCAGATACAAAGCTCATCTCGACTGATGTCCGCCTGAAGCTTGCGGAAGCATGGAAAAACAGCCAGAAAGCACAAAAAGAATCTATTAGCAGTTCTCAGCAATTATCAATTATCTAAATATGCTCAAATTTCTTTATTTCATCACAGGTAGTTTACTCATATTATTAATTTCCCGATTTATTCGGTTTTTTTAAATCTTATGTTAGCTTATAACACAGTAGAGGTACAGCTTTCTATAGAAGAGAAAGCAAAAAGTAAGTATTCACAAGTCCGCTCACTTAAAGCGCAGCTCAAGGAAAAACGACGAATGCTCAAGAGCACATATGAAAATGACAAAGACTGGCACGATCTGGACTGGAAACCACAAGATGTGAAAGACTTGAAGCGATTAGTTGATGA
>CAZWRK010000052.1:0-31454 GCA_964635875.1 uncultured Aquaspirillum sp. | reverse complement strand
TCTGTAATAGTCAGTCCGGTTTCTTCTAAGTACTCACGTATAGCCGCATCTGTTGGGTCTTCGCCTGGGTCAATTCCACCACCAGGCACAGCGAAGGATTTGTCGTTATCCCATACGCCGCCATAGACTTTGTTTGCCGGGTCAGTGGCAAAAACTTCTACGCGGTTTCTCCACGGTAGCCCACCGTCAGATTGTGGCATTGGCAAACTCCGTTGCGGCGACTTGATTCAACAAGAAACCAATTACTTGTTCATCGGACGCGCAGGTTTCTCGCGCCAGATCGAGAAGTTCCTGCAAACCTAGCGCCGTCAACCCCTGTTCGATTTCCGGGGTAATGCGGCTAACAGGCTCGCCATCAACGCCCATGATGACGGCCAGCAATGCATTCAGCTCGACCATTACAATTCTCCTTGAATTTGTTCCCACCATACCGGCTGATCTAGCTGATCTTCGGGTTCCGGTTCTGGCTCAATCTTACGTGGATCAGGGACTACACTTGCAGTGCGTCCTAAATCCTTTTTTACCGTCTTAGCTGTTCTTCCGTTCCAGTCGATATGAGAACCGATTAAGACGGAACGATGCTTTACGTCTCGACTTTCATCGTGATTGAGAACGTACTCCCGCCAACGGAAGTATCCGCAAAGATACGGCACTGCTTCGCTCTCTGGCAGCAGTCGAGCAAATGCCGCAACTTGTATTGGCAGCGAGCAGTCAAACATTACAGGAAAGTCCTCGTAATATTTGTACAGGCGTTGCGCAGGTTGATCGTATACCGTTTTACTACGCGGTACTGTTTTCGGGTCAGGCTTTGGTTTGATTAGCCCGGCTCTTACGGCTGACAGTTTAGCCGAGAGCAGATTTTGCGCGGCACGCAAAGCAGCTTCTTGCCTTTGCTTGCGCTCCAATACCTGAGTCGCATACGACTTTCGATACGCACCCGAAACCATGTGACTTTCCTCCGTGTGTCTATGGTAAATAAACGGTTTAGCGTTTTGCTAAGCCGACACCATATTATTATGACACGTTTAGCGGTATTATTTAGAATACCATTTTGACAACTTTCTTGTCAAAGTCAATATACCACAACTTAACTCGCGTAGCATTCAGCTTGTCTCGCAAGGCTGCCTTGTCGGAGGGAGACAGCCGTGCAATTGTTGCTTTGATTTTATTGTATTTCTCTGCTGCGCTCTCGGTAGCAGTTACGCTGCCGCCGCCACAACATTTCTTTTTGCGCGGTGCTGTAGCCATCGAAGTGGCATGAATAGCTAACGCCGGAAAGCGAGTAGTTATTTCTCGATCACGAAGCATTCGATCTATGACCGATTCATCAATAAGCAACAGACGGTGTTTCTCTGCTGACATTATTAGGCTCCAGTAGACGGCGCTTCCTCGTAGCCGTTTATCCAAAAGGGAGATTCATCCGTCAAGTTATCCAGATTGCGTAACAACATCAGTAGATTAAGCAACTGGCTCTGTATACTGCTACGAACCTCGACTACCTGTGTCACGCTGGGTAACAGTATATCAATCACATTCTTTCTGAAGAATGGCGGGTCTTGCTCGGCATCAGGTTCGTTGGCTGGATATGTGGCTAAGTCAAATGGACTACATATCGCAATAAAATGGTCAGCCTGATCCGCGAGTAGTGGATCAACTATGGATCGCTTGTAAAGGAACACGTCTTTGGTGACGTTAATCGCGTCGATAACTTCGCACTGAAGCCGAAAGCATGGCTGGCCTTTGAACCGCTCTCTGGCAGGCTCCGAGAACATTATTTGTAAGTCGTAATCCATTTGTCACCTGATAAAAGAATCTACCGCGTCAATTACACTGCCTGGGTCTATAGCCAACATACAGTGCGCCACTTGGTTTGGAAACTCAACCGTAGTAGCAAAATTGTCACAGCCCTCTGTTTCGATTGTCTGAAACTGCCTATGCCAGCAACCAGTCAAACGGCAGCACGGCATGTCAGTACCTACAATGTTCAAGTACTTGTGGGCTAGGCCCATATAGTGCCCGCCGAAGGCTCCGAAGTCGGAACTGTATGCCTCCCACCAGGGGTCTTCTCTTCCACCGCCGATAACTACACAAGGTTTATTAAAGGCAGCGGCAATATGCATACCACTAGTAATTGGGCAGATGACGCCTTCAGCGTATTTGATTAGCTGAAATAATCGCCGTATATTGCTGGGCTTGTAGTTGTCGTCAAAAATTTTCACGGACTGCCGTAGCGGATAATGCTTGTCGTTTTTACGGCCAGTCTGAACGACTAGTCTGCCCCGCGAGTTTAAGTAATCCGCTACTTGCTGGAAGTAAGGCCCATACCATATCTTGAGCGGAATGTCTGTCTTACCGCCAGCGAATATTACCCAGTACCGTTCGCCAGCAATTGGACTAGCTAGCTCTTGCTGGGATAGCTTTACGACGGGGTGCTGAGTATGCTTTGGACACGCCAGCCCGGTCAGATTTTGCAGTACGTCATGGAAAAACTCAGTAACATGCTGTGGCGACTCTTTAGCTTGCGATACAGCTTCGCGGTAGTGCTCCCACGTAACCGTAACTTGCCCAAAGTCTTTCGATATTCCTGCTAATGGAAAAAATCTAAACACTTCCGCAAATGGCGTATTGATGCTGATATCAGCGTCTGGGTTGGCGACTAATAGGTCGTGGACGGCGCTGGACAGGCACAGAATGTCTCCCAGTGCGCCCTTGAAGTTGATTTGCAGTTTGCACCTTTGTCGCATCGCGTAGACCTCCGCTAGCTCGTAATCGAGTTTCGTTTTCGTAGTCCATAGCCCAACGCGGTCTGACTTCAAAACTACCTGATTGTATTGGTTTCATACCAAACAATTCGTAACCAGCGTCACCGACACCGGATACGTGCGCAGTAGTTCCGTCCCACCTATAGATATAGAAAGCCTCGGCAGCTGTAGTAGCGCCTACAACTAATAGGTCGCCAGCTGCCGCTACTTTCTTCTCAATGGCTTGGTCTTCACCTACGCCTATAAATGGGTAGCCTTGAATCTTGTCAAATGTTTTACGACTTATACAGCAAGCGCCCATATAACCGCACATTAACGTCAGATTCAGTCTACTACGCATAAACCAGCTATGCGAAGGTTTCCAATAACCAGCCGTACCTATTTTAGAGAGCGTTAGCTTAATACGCCAGGGTAGACTTATATCGTCATCATCCCAGCGCATTAAATAATCGCCCGTCGCCATAGCGGCTGCAATGTTACACTTCTCGCCAAGTGAACGCGCACGATAAGGAAGGTTGATGAGCTTAATGTTGTCGTAGTCCGCGTGCAGTTTAATAGACTGCTCGGGCGTGTCATTGACTATTATCAACTCTTTGTTGTCATGCGTCTGTCGCAAAAAGGATTCAATCGCTTCCGCTACAACAAGCTCACCATTTGGGAACTTGTTATAGGTTAGCATTAGGCAAGAGACTCTCATCGTGGCGGCTCTCCTGTTGTTGTCAACTCTTTCTTTACCAGACTAGCCATTGTTGGATTCTGACGGCTCAACGTGCTTAAAAATGCCAACCTACTTGCGGCAGGTATTCCTTGCAGCGTAGCCACGATTTGCTTCACGCTAACGCTAAGCTGAATTGGGTCCGGGGTCTTAGCCAGCATCGACGTGCCAAATGTCAAATCGTAGTCCGACAACGCCCGTGTTCTTATGGCTAGCACCTTATCCTCTTTCAGGTACTGCGAGAAATGCTCAGTTACGTCGCCATCTGGTTTGGCTAGTTCTCGGCGACCGATGTAGTAGTTGTAAATTCTGTCTTCTAGCCGATTGACAATGGGCGATTTACCGGGCTTTCTAAATTCGTGCACCCACGGTAGCCAAGGTAAACAGATTGTCTTCTGTCCCATAGCTCTAAACTTGTCATGCACATATCCTTCTTCACCGCCAAAACCCGTAAACAGTTTGTTTATACCTGGCCACACTTCTGTAGCACAACCAAACAAGCCAAGTCCGTGCATGGGAATTTCAAATGGCGTCTGCCCATTGCCTTGTTTGTCAAAACCCCAGGTGCCAAACATTTTCTCGCGCCACTCTGGATTCATATGCGTGTATCTGGTTCGCATGTCGTCCAGCCATAACACGCCCTGCATTAAGTCCTTAATCTCAGGGTTATCGCGTAAGTACTTGATTAATGATTTTACACCATCTTCATCAATCAGCACATGGCAGTCCATGCAAAATGTAAACTTGGCGTCCGAATTACGAAACACTAAGTCACGAACAGCTGTAGAAATTCTATCGCTGTAGTTAATTAATTTGCCATTCGGGATTCGCTTAAACAAATGATCTAGTTTAGCTGTAGACTCTGCGTCATTTGGTGCGTTATTAACGCAGATAATTTGATAAGCGCTGATTGGCAATATTTTGCGTAGCTGCAATCGCAGCGACATTATCGTCGAACGAGTATTCGACGCTTCCTTGTAAGTAGCCATTCCGAACGTAATTAACGGACGATCCATACATTATTCCTTAGACGCTACTAGAAACTTGATCGCAACCAGACGTAGAGAATGGCCACGATATGGAATAACCAACTGCGAACTCAGGGTAAGACGTGTAGTAGTCAACAAGCGCCGGGCAGCACAGTACTACATTTCCGTCTTCATCACGGTCAAAGCCAAGCACAAACACAGCACCAAAGTTACCGTATCCGTTGTCCGCAACCTTCGTCATTTTCAAAACGTTATTCAGCTGCATTAATGCCGGATTCAGCGCGTCTATGCTACCAGGTTCGCAGTAGCAATTATCTGGCGCACTGCCAGGAAACATTGGTTGCAGCAGGTTGTTGTCTAGCAGCATTTGCTTAACTTCAGCTGGCGTCAAAGTCCCATCAGTTGAAGCGGCAAACGTAGAGCAGGATGGGCCCAGGTCAACTGATGGCGTCAACTCAACGTCATTTAGTTCGACCTTGAATACATCATCAACGTCATTGTTAAAGTTGCAGACAAGGACTAACCACTTTATGCGGCTAGGATGGCATAGCCATTTTTCCTGCGTAGTGTATTCTTCCGTGCTAGTGGTGCTGTCGCAGTAGCACTTGTAGAATAGCTGACCCTCCTCTACGCCAGGATCAGTTGGCGCCGTTATGCCTTCACAGTTGTAGTCGTCAATTGGTATCCACGAGCCACCGCACCACAAGAATGGGCAGCAGCCCCAGTCATAAATTGGGTTGTAACATAAATAGAACGTAAACGCCAATTCGTAACAACACTCTGTCTGGCCACCAGGCTCAGGCGTAGTAGTTGGGCATTCCATTACCTCCACTGCAACACCAACAGTGTGACAGTCGTACACCCAGACAATTGAGTAGCTAGTTTGTATGACCGGTTTACAACCCGGAGCACCATTCTCGCCAGGCGGACCGGGTGGGCCATCGCCACCGCCACCGGACATTCCATTGTGCGAGGTTATTGGCAGTGAAATATCCGGGCAATCCATTATAGGCTCAATCGGGTCAGGTATACTGCAATCTTCAATAATCGGTACATTGTCGATTGGGCACACCGCCGGAACATCGCAACCGTCAGGATCAAAGAAGGCGATAAACGACGCACAGGTTTCATCCTCGTACGGCGTCATCTGAAAACTGACCAGTAAGTCTGAGGCTATCTTTACGTTAGGCCCGGCAGTAAGCTCGCCGGATAAAGATGAGATAGTCAGCTTAAGGTCGTTCTTTTCATCCTCTATCGTGACTGGTAAACCGCTAGTACAAGTGAGCGTGCCAACACCGTCTGCTAGCTCGTACTTAAACGTAAGCGTAAACGTAGCAGTAGGTCCGGTAGCCTCGCCGAATACAACTGTCACCTTTAGGTCAATTGTATTAACGTTTATACCAAACGACGGCGTATTGTTTAGCGTGACAGTTCCAATAGAGAACGTCTCATTTATGTCAACATCCTTGCTCGGCGGCGCCGCACCGGTAAACCCCACATACAAAGGCGTACCAGCAGTAGGCAAACCCCAGTTAAATCTGGCTTCGCCGAGGTAGTTATTTGTAACCGGGTTAGTTACATTTGTCGGCTTCCAGTTCTGCCAAACGCCGGTTATCGAGTATATGGTTGTAGCCATTTGTTACCATTCGTGGTCAAAGTACTTTGTGACGTCTGTTCCAGGCGGCGGGTCATAAATAGCGTTCAGTTCTATGCGAACCAATTGCCACGTATCGTCTTGCTTTATTATTTTGGCAACTAGCAAACGACCATAGTTATTCTGCCCGTTGTTCATAATGTTACGTAAAAATATTGAGTTCTCACCTTCGTTGAAAAACTCAATATTAAACGGCACTACTGGCACGTCGTTACACACGCACACGGATGGTGCAGGTGGCGTGGTTTCGTCAGAGTAGTCGTAACCCTCAAACAAATCGTAAACGCTGGCCGGAACAGTCGGGTCTGTAGAAAATATTACGCCTTTGCAGGAACCTATAGACCCGTACGGAACAAATAATTCTGCCGTACCTAATACGTTATCGTTTAGCCTGACCTCAAAATTATCATCTGTTACGTTGTTGGAATTACAGATAACAACTATCCAGCTACCGGAGCCGGGATCATTGGACGACGGCTCTTCAATAGTGGAGGGAGGCTCTTCCGTGCTAGTGGCCTCGCTAATATCGGGAGGACACTCAAAGTCATCCATGTTTTCCGGTCCGCACTCGCAAGGGTCTTCGCTAGGCGGCAGACATTCGACATTCTCAGGATCAGGCAACTCAGGGCAGGCAGCCAGGTCATGAAAATTCATATCAACGACAATTCGGTTAAGGTTAGGGTACGTCGTAATTCGTACGCCATCGCCTTCTTTTAGCTGGAAGATAGGCCCGCCAGTACCGTTAATAGACCTGACTACTTCGCAACAACGATAGCCTCCAGACAACGTCGTAAAGCCAGTTGGCGGAGCTTCACCAGGAAATAAGGGTACATCTGTATTTTGCTGACCCAATCCAGACCCGACTGCCGCTGTAAATAGTATAGTGTTTGTGTCGTTAATTTGCGATACAGACACGTTGTAGCCATCGGCAAATATTAGATCGCCTGATAAGCAATTACTGACTACGTAATTGTCAGCTATTGCGTGATCCCAGCAAGGCTCGCGGCATGACGTTGGTTGCAAATATCTAGTTCGATCCTTATTAGCTACGCCGACGACACGCAGCTGAAATGGGCTTTCGTTAACGATAGTCGAGAGTTCGACCGGACAACTGCCTTCAGCTAACTCGACTAGCGCCAGCCCGGCGACTTCTACTGCATCCAACATTTCGGCTACAGCGGTAGGATCGCCCAGCACCATGTAGCCTTCAAACAGCTCTTGCTGCCCGCAAACCGTTGTGTCTCGAACTTGCAATAACGACTCTACGGCTGGGTTAGTTATAGCTTCCGAAGTAATAAGTGAGTCGTAGGCAAACACGGTTTTGTATTTACTGTCTGTGGTACTGAACGCAAATATCAAATACCTATCATCAGCCTCGGCGGTGTCATTGCCGAATACAAACTCTATGGTTGTTCCCACGCGACGTACGTAGCGTAGGTAAAAATTTCGGTTCTCACCTACGTTATTCAACCCTAACAACCAGCAACCAAAATCGGCGATGATTGCGTTAGGTACTGTCGCGCCAAGTTGCAGAGGGTATGCTCGGAACAAGTTTCGGTTGTAAAAATCGCTTTTCATGTTATCCCCTGCAATTTCTCACCCACCAACCCGATAATCATTCCAGCGCTGTCTGGTTCAACCCGCAATACCGTGTCGGTAACCAAATTACCGCCAACTGTTATAGGAATATCGCCTAAGTCATTGGGCAGAACCTCATAGGTTGCGCCACCTTTTTGAACAATTAGCTTGCGCAAAAACCGTGGTGTCTCGTATGTCTCCGCAGAGCATAAGGCTTTCTTAAACAGAGGGTCACCAACAGCGTGCACACGTACGGCTTGCTTTCCGCCAGCCACGTCTGCAACTTCCAGTATGACGCCGTCACCGCCTACGAGCCAAACTTCGCCGGATTGGTAGTCGGCTTGATCTACGACCATCGACGTAAGATTGCCGGTCGAAATTGACTTAACAACGTTGGCGACAAACTTTGTCTGGCTAGGCTCGAATACAATGGTCTTATTAGGCCAAGTAGCAAACGCTGCCAATCGCATTGCTTCCGATATAAGCAAACCACAATCTCGGCCTTGCTTATCCGTTAGCACTACGTTATTTGGAATTGCGACCAGACTAAATGAGCCACTGCATAGTTCCTGCGTGGCATCATCACCTAACTGTATAGTCACCGAAGTATTATTCACAGTGACTGAGGCTAAGTACAGAGAGCCAGTAGGGTTTACCGGATACAGTATGGCATCAATAAAGACACCTGGCAGGATGCTATACTCCCAGTTGTTAAGCGTGGCACCGTCTTCAAATGGATAGTTGCTATTATCGTGCTCTGCCTGCCATTCAATACCGCTTACGCTAGGCATCGTATTCCTCCACAGCAAACGATTCAAAATCAGACTCGGCCTGACACGCAGCTATGCCAACTCGACCTGTACTGGGAGAGTAGTCGGACACAGTTGTGCTAACAGAGTAGTTTAAGCCGTCATCAAATCCACGCAAAATAATGTCTAAACTAGCCTGAGTATCAGCTTTGGTTACGCCAACAGAAAGCTCGTAACGCTTATCCAGCAGCAAATGATCCGGCAGCACAAAAGCTCTAAGCAATGTGTGAGATCGGCTGACCATACCGCTGGCAGACGTATTGATATCAACACGCCATACCCTAATAAGCGATGACCCTTCTTTGGCAGCCTCTACGAGCCAGTAGCCGTTGCCGGTTACGTAGTTTAGTACAATACCGCCGTTAAACTTAAGCACCGGTGACGATTGCGGTGTTCTTGGTGAGAATACCGTAGTCACGCGTATGTTCCAGCAACGCCAGTCTACACTGTCCTGTATGCTGTGTTTCCACAACGAAACGTCATCGCCCAGCGGGTTGGAACGATAGACAATCATTGGCGTCAGGTATTTGGCAGTCAGGAACCAACCGCCTGGTTGTGTACTATCCGCAGCGTACGCTACGCCTTCGGAAGCAGCACCGGTAAAACTGGTGCTATCATGCACCACAGTTACTGACTTCTCCCCATCATTGGTATAGGTTAGTCCTGTCTCAGTACCAAACACGACAATCTGGTCGCCAACCTGCAAACCGTGCGGCGTGTCTGTAGTGAATTTACACTCACCGCCCGCGCCTTGGGTTATCCCAGTTATCTTACCGGCACCTCGCTCTTTTTCAGTAACGCAGATGCCGCCAGTAGCGTTGCTAGTATAGTTTACGTCTGTCTTAACTACGTTGCCAGATAATCCAAACAAAGTAGCTGTGATGGTATGCCGAGTATTGTAACCGGCAACTGATGACCTAAAAACTAAAACTGTGTCGCCAGGCAATAAAGCGTGCGTCTGCGATAACGTCAGTAGACACTTACCACCGTCATTTGTAATGCTGGTTATTCCAGCAATGGCGGCACCACCGTCATTGACTTCTGGCGAACACTCGGATAACCACGAACCAGTAAACCCGTCAGCAGTCCAGGCTACATTGCCTATAGCGTAGCCGGTACCAGACTCTAGTTCTGTTACAACTGTACGAGTATTGTAACCAGCAATTTCATTGCCAAACACATGAAAAGCATCGCCAACTTCTAACTTGTGCCAAAACAAATCGTAAACGCTGACTGTCGGGTCCGTTTCGTCGGGCGTAATAGACCCGACAAATCCGGCTAGTTTGTTAAAGCCGATCTGTCCTGGGCTGTCGCTAAATAAGCCAAAGACAATCTCCCAGTTAACGCGAGACGTATTGCCAAACGAGAAATACCACGGCAGACCAGGCACTGCGCCTGGCGGCGGATCAGGAACGCCGCCGCCTCCACCACCGGAACCACCACCACCTTCCGGCGTCGTAGTCACTACGTAGAACTCACCATCGTAGCTGTCTTCGGTCCAAGTCGACTCAATTACAATCAAATTTGATGAAGCTGTTACATCGGCAGCTACTGTCAAATCACCATTTAGCGCAGCTACGCTAGTTCCAAGCACACGAACAGTAGCGCCGCTTGTTAACGCAGTACCAACAGGTTCGTCGATACGTATTACATACTTGCCAGTTGAACTGCGTGTAATATCTACGACTTTTTTAGCCGTTCTATCGCTGTAGTCGTTATTGCAGTCATCTGGGTACTCGTTAGGAAGTCTTCCGGCGGAATCTGGCAAATGCTCCGGCGTAATGCACGCATCCGATAGTGAGGCAAAGCAATCAAGGATTAACCCACGCGTGTCGTTGTTGACCACGCTTATCTCGGAGCAACCACGTAATTCTAGAAAAATACGCCCGCAACAATCTGGAGAGACGTTATTAATAACCGTTATAGGTTGCGCCTCTCCGCAGTTGCCAGACTCGGGACGCTTGTCGCAGTCGCCAGCGTATTTCTCTAGAACGCTGATAGGCGAAGTTTTTGAACTGTCGTACAGATCAAATACTAATGCCTTACGAAGTTTACCGTCGATCAGTAATGTATCTGGCGTTATCTTCAAATCACCAAACGAAGTCAAACTAACGTCGCCGGTAAGGCTGCTTATAGCTGACAGTTTAGCCAAGCTATTAAGTCGACCCATCGACACGCCGCGAGCCGCCTTAGGACATATACGACTTTGAGCGATAGTGCTGAATTTCAAATGCAGCTTCTTACTAACAAAGTCAGCCACCGCTCGGCCAAAAACAATCGAACCATTAGCCGACGGATGCACTGCCGTTAGTGGTATTGCAGTATGTAGCAGCAACTCTGCGCGACTAACTGTAACTGCGGCAAGAGTTGTGCCATCCTCCGCCGCAATTACTACCGCTATAGCATTACTGTCTACGAATAGTGATGACAGGTAAGCAAACCGACCTAGCTTGCTATCAAAGCGTAAACTCAAATCGGCGATTACGCCATTAACGTACTTCGTACCTGCATCATCTAGCAGGGTGCTGGATTCGTCAAGTGGCCAGCACCCTTGGCTCATTAAGTTATACCAGTTATTGTCATAAATCATTACTATAACTCCACGTAGCCGCCTACGCTATCGGCATCCCAATCCTCAGTTGTCACAATAACTCTCGTACCAGCACTTGCGGCTATAGTTGTAAAGTTACCGTTGCTGACGTTGCGGCTAGTAGCCACCACGGTTAGCATGTGTCCGTCCGGTAAGTTAAATGGCAGTGGCTCAGCCAGATTAATAATCCGTTTACCATTGGAATCAGAGGTAATGCTAGATATTTGTAGTCTAGCTGAACCTATTTCTTCCGTAGTAGTCTCTGATGCTTCACAGCATGATGCACTACTGTCAACTTCACAGCTCATTATGGCTTTCTCAGTCACGGGCTTAGCATTACCTGGATTGCTGCCCTCGACTGACACGGTTACCTGTACCGTGTCTCCAGTGCTGCCTGTTAACTCCAGTTGGCCAGTTATTGTTGCTAGCATTGCAGCATCAATGCAGTCAAAGTCTGCGTAGAATATTGGCCAAGTTCCAGACAGCTTATACGGCCAAGGTTTTCCTCTCGGAATGTTCTTCACTGGGTCGACGTTGCCAGCACGATACACAGATGAGCAGCGTAAACAGCCGGTGACGCTTGAGCCTGTAAAGTCTATCTTCAATCTCATTCCTTTGAGATTATCCGACAGATTATTACACAAGCCCACACCAAAAGCCATTTTGCAATTGCTCAATGGCATTAACGTAGCGCGTAGCGCCGTGGACGACCGACATTCGGCGCTTTGTCGCCATCTGTCGTGGATAGCTCTGAGCGTGTCACGGACTATCTCCGCACGACGGCCTAACCGTTTATATTTATTGTACAAGCGGCGAATGGCCTGATAAACGTTGAGCATATCCGAGCATTTGCAGCACGGCCCGCAGTTGTTGTGTAGCTTAAGCGTATTAGGCTCGACCGACACTTCTGCGTTGTCGCCAATATCTGCTACCGGGCGTTCTAGCCAGTAGCAGTTCTGCTTGGAGGAGCCTGGCCCGGCAAATCTAATTCGGATATTACCTTTATCATCTGGCCCAACTTTGTTTATCGTCTGCAAATAGACAGTTGCCTCGCAGCCCGGATAACGACCTAGACCCGATCCTGGATCAGCGCTAACGGTTAATTCAACGCCAGCAACCGATCCATCTGTATCAAACTGCTCGCTGGCTATCTCGACGTTGTAACCACCCTGGATTGCAACGTTAGTACCGGCCGGTAGCTCAACTAACGTACCGTCTTCGTCCCGAACCACAAGCTGAGTCACATGACGCGGTATTAGCTCTATTGTTCTAGGATCAAGTCGTCCGTCGGTCGGCTCGATTATAGCATCCCAGGCGACAGGCGACTCTTGCACTGTATAAATGACTATACGAAGTATCTGCCCGTTTTCGTCAGCATACTCGATTATTCTACGCTTGTCAGTCCAAGCATATTGCTTAAACTGCTCAGGCAGCGATAGCAAGGTGTCAAAGACTACCGTATCGTTAGCGTCTACCACCAGCACTTCGTATCTGGATGTAGAGTCTTGGTTGAAGTTTGACAGACGTTTGATGCTAAACGGCGGCGCATAATTGTCGTCATTTATAGCCAAGTACAAATCGCCAATTAAATTACCAAGGTTATCCGATGGCCAGATAAAAGGATATACAGTGCCGCCTTGGTGCTGATCGACAGCAATCTGGTCTAGCTCGCCGACAGCATCCGGCTCACGCGTAGTCGGTTCTTCTGGAGGCGGCTCCGGTGTTGTTTCCTCGGGCGTACTATTTTCTTCCGGCGTACTGGTCGGTTCTTCTGTACTCGGCGGCTCTTCGGTAGTAGTTACATCTGGCGTGTCTAGCAAACCTAGCCAGGAGTAAACACTACCAGCCTCAGCTACAAAACTTATGATGCCAGTACCGTCCAGGTTCGCTCTACGAATCTTGTTCTGAAACGGTTCTTGCCAGAATAAGTGGCCAGCGGTGGCGTCGACAACGCAGTTAGTAGCAAATTGAATATTGCTTACGACAGTTGTTAGCCCGGTGCCGTCAGTCTTCACTTTCTGAATCAAGCAAGGATAGCTAGCCGGAGAATTTCCTGCGGGGTTGACGAAGTAAAGTTCGTTCTCAATTGAATCAATGTCTAGCCCGTATAACCAGACGTTATTGTTGGAAAAGTCTACGACGGTCCGCAAGCCGCCACCATTAACGGTAGTAGCGTATAGCTTATCGCCAGCTGTAAAGTAAATATCCGTGCCAGCAATGTTTACAGTTACGTCTAAAACGTTGGTAAGATTTGACGCAATTGTTACTAGCGCACCGTTATTTAGATTCACTCTGACTATTGTGCCAGAGTAGAAATCAGCAACAAACAAGTAATCGTTAACTTCGTCTACAGCCAAGCCGTAAGGCCCAGGTATTTGATCGGTAACTAACTTTACGTCAGTACCGTCGAATAAACAGCTGTAAACGTAGCCACGATAGTCGGCCCAGAAGTATCGACCGAACTTCAAGCTACCCGTAACGCAACGAGCATAGTTCAAATCTGGTGCGCTAAGGATTGTATCCACCCAAGCTGGTTCACGATTTGTTCCTCGTAGTCTTGGGTACGGTACGGCTTCGGTATCCTTCAAATGGTCCAGCCAGAACAAGTATCTAGCTTCGCCGACGATCTCTGGCGTAGTTGGTTCTTCGGTAGAACTACCCTCGCCTGTTGATGGTGCATCGCCGTAAGTACCGCACAAAAACAAATTAGTGTGCGTACTAGGCCCAAAGTTAGCCTCAGGATCATATACGAGTGTAAGACCAACTATGCTATCGCCTACTTTATACCCTCTGAACACTTCGCCATTGTCGTAACCGAGATAGAACGTGGCAGCAGCATCGTCGTAGGTAAGCGAGTAGTTGTAGTGCTCCACTAGTTTTACTACGTCTGAGCCATCCAAATCGGCTTGGTAAATACCACCGTAGATCATACCCACAGTTGCTGAGCCGTAGTAAATCTTCGAGTCAGTCAGACTGACGTAGATATCCAGTACAGACGGTAGCCCAGATATTAGGTTAGTCTTGTTAGTTCCGTCTAAATCGAAACGTGTTAAAGCAACGTCATCTGCATCAAGCGTACTTGTGTAGATATACCCAGAAGTAAAGTCTACAAAGAAGTGCGTTGGCCGATAATCGCCAAATCCGCTAATGTCCGTCGACGGAACAATTTCTGTCTCGGTGGCGTCTAGCAGGCTAACGGTGGTGATGCGCGCAGCCCGTAAACTAACTGCTTGCAGTACGTAAGCCAGATCATTAGCTACGTCCACTGCCAAACCCAGAGGCGAGTTTTCAGCCGCAGTCCATTCTTTGATAACTGTATAAACGCCAGTAGCCATATCTAACACAAGCAATAACCCGCCTTTTGGCGCTTTTATTGCGTCGTGAAAGTATATGGTGAAATACAATTTCTGATTTGTGTAGTCTAGCCAAGCGTCGCTAGCAAACTGCCTGTCGTCAGCTACGTAGCCGGGTACAGTAATGTAGTCCGGGGTTAAAGCCGCAAAGTCTACTGCGGTTATCACGTTCCTCGCAACTACCCAGAAATGGTGGCAGTCAACCGTAGTAGGTTCTTCCGTTGACGGTTCTGAGGTAGACGACTCGGACGTACTGGTATCCGGGTCAACGTAAGTGATAACCAGTTTAGGATTGAGTGAGCTAACACATGGGTCTTCTACTCTTACGTGTCTCGGCGCCGGGTCAGGGTTTGCATTATCATCCAGAATATGCAGCATGATGCTATTGCCAGCCGCGTAGCCTGGAAGATCAATGTACTCCTGTATGATTGCTGAGATATCTGGTGTTTGATATTTCTGCTCATCAACCCAGCTTACTGTCGGCTCCCAAGTTACTGTAGCCGTTAGTAGATTGGTAGCTGAAGTCTCGGCTTCGGTTGCGTCTGTTACGTCTGATGCATTGCTGTTATTCTCGGCAGCTATCAGTAACTGAATGTTGCTACCGCCTGAGTTACCGGCAGCAGTAAACTCTATGTAGGCTTCGGTAACTATAACGCCTACAGGCAAGTTGCAGACAAATCTAAGGGCAGCATTCTCGTATTGCCCATTACTCGGCGGATCATCGCAAGCACCCAGCCACAAGTCCACCGTAGAAAAAGCACCGCCAGTTCCCCACCAAGCAAAACTAGGGCAACCAGTTTCCTCTACCGGCGGATCAATTATTGGCGGATCAGCAGTAACGGCGTCTGTGTATTCGGAGGCAATATCAGCCAAGTATGCCGTAACCGCAGATAGGTCTGCGCTGTTAACAACATTATTGCCTGTCGCATCCAAATACGGCTCGCCACTGTTATGCGTATATGGCGGACCTAGCGGCGTTGGTTCGTCGCCTGCCGCAACTGTATTCAGCCAGGCCAGCAACGTAGCATATGATCTACCGTTTACATGATACTCACCATCAACGATAAGCGCGTGTAACGGATTGGTCCAGCCGGATGTTACGCTAGGCGGCACCGCAGCTACAGCGCGAACACGGTATTCCAAAGTTAAGTTGGTATCGTGCTCAAACTGATTATTAGCAGTAAAGCCAAGCAGCTGCTCTGAGTAAGCCCCTGGCGTGTTAGCATAAACCTCGAAATTCGATTTACCAGTAACACTATCATTCCAGGCTAACGTAACGACGCTACCGCTACGGCTAGCCGTTAGGTTGCTAGGCGCGGCTGGCCTGGCTGTACCTTGATCGGCAAATCTAACAGTTGAGGTATTTGACTCGCTGATCTGAGTTAACTCTGCGGCAACTGCAATCAAATCCCAGCGATACAGATAGTAAAGGTTTACGCCCTGTTCCGATACTATCCAGCAGGACTGCTCATCTACGTCAACTGATATACAGCTCTCTAATGCTAGCGCCGCTACATGCGTTACTACTCCGCTGCCAATGTCGTAGCGAACTACCTCATCGCCAAGTTTATCGGCAATAAACAAGTAGTCGCTATTCGCAGCTAAGTCGTAGCATGAGTCTACGTCTACTGACAAATCTTTCAAAAAGACATCGCCGCTGCCGTCAGCGTTACAGGATCGCAGTTCTAGCGTATCGTCTACGTAGTACAGTTTCCCGGCGTCTACGGAGTAGCGTATCGTCAGAATTGGATCAGTATGCGTCAGTAAACCAGTCGGCGTCCAAACGTCTATATCGGCTTTGTAGATCGTGTCTGCAATGGCCCAGAATAGCTTTTTGGATTCGTAGTCTAGCGACAATCCCGTAGGTGCACTGGCTAGCGTCAGACAGTCTTCGTATGCGCCTACAGACAGTATGGCCCCATCAACACCCGTGCGTCTCACGTACCAGGTGCTGCCGGAGCCTGTCACATAGTATAAACGTCCATACCGTCTATCCAACTCCAGCGCGACTATTGGCTCATCGCTGACAAGTATTACTTGTCTGCCGAGTCCGTTAGTCTGCGCTCGAACAATTGTATTGCCGCTAGTAAAATACGTGTACCTTATGAATGGCGCAGCAAACAACGTTGCTTCATTCGACCAGTCTGAGCGGCTTTTAATAGCCGACAAGTCACGATTATTATAGTACTGCGCTAGTGTGCGCCAAGCAGCACCACCATCGCCGGAACTATACGTAGCCGCGCGGTCTGACGTATAACGTCCTAGACGCCCTATGCCTGGAAAAGGGTTACTACTATAGTCGCCGTAGTCGTACTCTGACAAGCTGTAGGCCGGGTAAACAGCTCCTAGCCCGGTCAGCGAAGCAGTCGATAGCCACATCGCTGCTGCGACAATATCGCGAATGTCCTTAATATCTACTACACCGTCGTCGTTGTAGTCTAACGGATCGCTTAACTGGATTCCAAAACCGCCGGGTGGCGCGTAGACACCTGGGTATACTGCTACCGTATAAGTATAGTAGCGTATGCGGTAGGTGGCTGTCTTAGTTATATCCGCTGTATTGTCCGTGTACGTATTGTTCACGGGCGTCATTTGCAGACCAGTTAGCCGCTGCCAGTCTTCACCTTCGTATTTGCGCTCAATATCAAAGCATAAAGCAGGCACATTGGCCGGAGCGGTCCAAGTCAACACCGGCTTGCCTGATACTAGCGAGACTGCTAAATCACTTACAGCAGTATACTGCGTAGGCACAGGATACGCTGGGACTGTGATTAATGCCGTAGACTCCGACGTGTCAGATATAAAATAATCATTTAAGTTATTCGATATCACGCGCAGACCAGGGTACATCCACTCTGACTGAATTGTTAACCGATACTCATAAGTACCAGCCAGCAACCAACTGTGGTAGATGGTAGTGCCTACTTTGTTATTGGTCGCATAGAACAATGTAGTCCAGTCGCCACCATTGTATCGCACTTCTACTTTGAACAGCGACGGGTGCGGCGAGTGGCGTATTCTTGCCATAGGCTGAGTATAGCCAGCCCCATATCGTGTCGGTATCAACTGAGCTGTGTAGCTGTTATTAGCATTAGGCGTTGACGCAATAATCTCAGCTTCAATTACATTTGTTGAGACTATCGACGTTACTTTGCCAGCAACAGAGCCACCCTGTCCGTACAGCGTTGGAATGTCTGTCATAAACAGATCGCCAACCTGGAACGGCGTAATAGACCCTGCTTCGAGTTCAAAGCGCCACTTATTAGCCGACGAGCCCTGATAAGTTCTGACTACGTTGCCAGAGTAATCGGCAATAGAGTTAATGGTCAGTTTAATCTGATGCGGAGAAGCCGAGGCACCAGGAGGAGTGACTAACTCGGCGGTAATAGTCGGAGTAACTGGCCAAAAAGTGCTCATGGTTAATCACAATCCGGGGCAGGAACACAGCCTCTGTCACCAAGTCTGGAGCCTAGGATGACCATATCTGTCTGCGTGGTCCTGGCTTCTAGACTTACCAATATGTTTTCCAACGTAGTAGCTTTTGATCCGAAGCTTTCTAGCGTTCTAGTAATTGCCTGTAGTTCAGGGCACCCGCAGCAAGGCTCTGAACACTTGTCACGCAATATCAACTCATGCTCGCCAGGTTCTATCTCTATGCAGGAATCGCCGGTCAGTGTTAAGTTACCAGCCAAATCTGGGCCTACCATACTTACAGTTTTGATAGGTCGCGCTTGGTCAGTATCACAAACACAGTCTTCAGATAGTCCCGCACCATCAATAGCGTCGAGAAGAATTACAGGGTCTTCGCCTTCTTCTTCCACAACCCTCACGCGCATATTGGAGCCGCCAGCAATAACCACGCGACCGGTGAACTCGCTAGAAGCATCCAAACCATTGCGGGCCTGAATCGACATTACTCCGCGAATGTACGGGTGAATCGCGTCAGGCTCAAGTCTGCTGGCTTCAAAATCAAATGAAAATATGCCTGACGGTTGTTTGTCTATATCGCCAAGCGTACCTATTTGTATGTAGCCACGACAGTCGATAAATGTCTGCCCAACACCGTACAGATTATAGTAGTTACCGCGACGATGCCCTGACTTAGGTATAGTAGCTTGTGCCACCATCACAGCTTCCGAGCCGTCGTAATAACCGACGCTAACTAAGTAGCCTGTGGAGTAGATACCCAGACTCTTGACAAAGAAGTTACCAGTCTTGACGCTAATGCCAGCATGTACTGACAACGTTAACCCGACAATAAAATTGTCGGGTACTTTTAATGCGCCAGTAGTATCCTTTAGTGTTGCTTCAATTGCGAACGGATACTTACGCTGCTCATTATGGTGCGCCCACTCTAGCGATCTAACGTCTAACGACATTACTCAACTCCTGTTATCACGCCTGAGTGTCGGATAACGTGAACCTCGCCATTAAACCCGTCGCCAGCCGAAGCGTCACGACCTAAAGTAAACTGAATAACTGAGCCTGGTGCGGCGTCGATATCTGCGCTAGTCACCTCAATGTAGGTATCTTCGGCCATAGCTGTACCAGGTATCGTCAGCGCTACGGGGCTATCGCTAGTAACCAGCGCCTCAGCGCTTCCGTCAGGTCGCGATAATACACGGGCAGTAAGCGTTAGCGCTGGTAGCGTACCGTTAGCCCGCGCTAGCAACCAAAAACGCAGCGCAACTTTAACCGTAGTAACAGACAACTCGTAAGGTACGTTCACCTCAGCCCGATATGCTGTTTTGCGCTCATCAGGAAAACCTAGTGCATTAATATCACTATAGTTTTCCTCAGTTGCGCCTTGAAGTCTGACAGATAACACCGGTAGTTCGTAACCAACCGCCGACGTCGATACTGTAAGCGTGCAGTTGCCAACCTTATAGCCGCCAGCAATATCTGCTTCACCAGTTATTATCAGGTTAGCGCTGCCTGACTTTAACCCGCTAACCACAGGTCCGCGCGTAAATTTACCGTCGGCTAAACCTTTAAGCGCAATATAGCCAGTTGTATCTTGCGAAGTCGCCAGAACTAAACTTAGATCAGCGTCAATCTCTAAGTCGCCAGTAGCCTGGCTTTCGTCTGCGTTATTAACGCAGCGAATAGTAATGACGCTACCTTCTTTAGCTACCAGGCTGGTTACTACCGTGCTAGAAGTGAAAAACTTTGGTCGCGAATACCAAAGTCTCATTTTCATCCACGGAGCGCCCTCGCCGGTCGTAGAATCATAGTCCTCATTCCAAGGCTGGTCCCCAGCGGCATCTGACATCCACCATATGCCATACTCGTCTATTTTTGCCAAGCCTTCCAGGTCAGGAATGACTGTTGCTAGCCCGGTAAACCATTCAATGGTGGCACCGGCAAGCGGTAATGGCGGCCAAGCATTAGCTAGAGGACTAGCTGCAATATTGTAACCGAATGCCGCCCCAACCGGTGCTTTTCCGTTAAATGAAGCGTGATCGGCTGGTAGCCAGCCAATAATATCCGTGTCAGGCGCTGTTATGCTCCATGTGCCAGCCAGAGTAGCCGTACCTGCCGGATAGCAAATAAGATCAAACTTATAGTGCTGATGCGCACCAAATAGGTCGTTCGCTATCACGTTGACCAGCACGTTGCCAGCATCGTCGATACTAAGCACCGGTATGCCAATAGGCGGCTCGGCCAGGACAAGCTTGCCCGCCGTAGTACCTGATAAGTAATACATGCCCGGTCCTACGGTACCGTCAATAGCCGCCGACATATCAATCTTAGCTACACCGGCTAACAGTATGTCGCCTGTCGTCGTACTGGATTTGCTAGCGCAGATACCCCACAGCTTGGCTTGCTCGTCAGTAGTAATAACGCCGTCAATGATGCTAGCTGCCGCTTTGGCTTTCTTGAACACGCCGTCAATGGTGTCAAAGTAAACCGGCATACCGACAGACACGGCTGAGTCAAACGTAACGTTTCGCCGGTAGATGGCGGTGCTATTGTCGAGATTCTCCACGCGTGCCAGTAAATACTCGTACAGTTTGAGCAGCTGTGCATCCGGCGTGTTGACCGACGAAGCATCCACTTTGTCGCCATTCTTAACCGGAGTCAGTAGCGTTGAAAAATTACTCACGATTATTCTCCGTGCCTATTACACCGGTTGGAAGACGCTTTTCCACTTAATGCCAATTTGCGCATTGGCTAACTTTTCTAGCTGCTTGCCTGATTCGCTGAAGTACCAACGTGCAAACACTATATCTTGGCTAGGGTCTTGTTCGTCTAGCATGGCGACTAGTGCGCCGCCGTAAATACGACTACCAGCAGCATTGGAAAACGTTAGTCCATTTACACCGGCACTACCGCTAGTGTGAGCCAGGAATACCGCAACATTTGATAACGGTAACGCCGGGTCACTTTTCTCTTCGCTAGTGGCAATGATGGGAACGCGCAAATAGTCCTGATCGCCAGTTAGTCCGTTGAAGTATTCTAGCTGAGCCGCCGGGTCTATTACTGGCGGCGTAACCGGACCACCGGAATTATCAAACTCGATGTACATGGCGTTAATGTGATAGCTCTTGCCGTCAACCACGCCGCGTAGTAGTTTCTGAAGCAAAGCACCCCAACAATCGGTCAGGTCGTTCTTTTCTTCGGCATGAAACTGCCAGTCGGCTAGGCCAGCACCTTCCGGCACCTGGTAAGAACTGACTCTGCCTTCGTACAGAGACTTGCTGATGTTGGTGAGCATGATATCTCTCTTAAACAATATGAGCATTGGTTATTAGCACGGTGAGTCGACGTAAAAGCACTCGACTTCCTCGGTGACCAGTGTAGCGGGGATTACTTCTTCCAGATCGTCGGCTTGCAGCCAAACATCTACGTCGTCCGTAGGCCCGGTTACGTTCTCCTCCGTAACATCTAATTCTAGATATAGTAGCAAAACAAACCAAGGTGGGATTATTTTGCGAAGCATACTGGAATTAACTAATTCCGGCTTGCTCAGGCCATCTGTTACTATGGTGATTTTTGCCAAGGCGCAGTTGAATCGTAAGACGTTTTTTACTAGCAACTCGCAAGGGTTTATGGTGCTAGGCAGGCTAGCCGCAGTTGGTTGTGTCGGCGCCGAAGTTCCTCTAACGTCTAACAGCTCAGCCAGCGTATTAGTACCGCCCTCTATAGCTCGGCTGTGCATGTCGTCAAAGAATTGTGTTACGTCCGACTCGTTGCCGGATATCTCGAAAGATACTTTTGTTTTACCGTTTACATTTTCTTCGACAACAAGGGCTACGTCACGATTAGGGAAAAACAAGTTGGCAGAGTAAGTTGCCGGTAGCATACCTACGTCTAAGCTAACGCCAGGAACGTCGGGAGCTTCTCCGCGTGAAATATCGTAAAACGTAACAGTGTCGAATAATTGTTCTCCGGCGGCGACTACGTCACCGGCAGTCTTTAGAACGGTTGCGGATAACTCACCTCGGTAGACATGCTTATCTGTTATTACCAGTTTGCAGTCTGGCTCGGTCACTACAGCTTCTACTATTTCATTCGACTTTGCTACCGGCGAACTGAAAATGTAGCCTAATGCGTCAGCTAAAGATTTGTGTGAACTGCCGAACGTAAAGCTATCCAACGTGGTATCTACTAGCCCGCAATATTCGGTAGATGTTGTTTGCGCTGCGAACAGCATATATCCGTAGTTATCGTACACATACTGCCGATCCCAGTACGACGAAAACAACCACAGTGTTACACGACGGTCTGTTACTGTCCCGTCAGCGTCGGCAATTGGTTCGATATCAAATGATAACTCAAATGGATTGACGGCAAAGTAGATGAAGCCATTATCGACGTAAAAATCTACGCCGTTTACTAGTACTTCAGTTTCGTCTAACGTAACTCGGCTAGTAATTACCGGCACCTGCGTTAAGTATGTCGGTAGCGGCGCTCTAAAAACGTTATTGCCTAGATACGAGTCGTAGGTGTAACCGTCACCGTAGCTGGCGTCATCACCGTAGCGTAGTCCATCACGAGTTACTTGTGATTCAAGCAGCCGCAAAGCGTACCAATACTCGCGGTGGTAAAGCGGCACAGTATCCCGACTAAGTACCGCGACTAGCTCCTGGTAGTTCTGATTGGCTTGGCGCTGTTCTTGAGCCAAGGCAAACATCAGGTCAGCTACCAAGTCTGCTCCGACGTAAATTGTTCTCCAGAAGTCTCCGTGTAAGTCTAGAAAAGAATACTTGTCGTCAGTTACTAGCGTCGGAAACGTGAAAGACATAACAGCAACTCCGTAAACAAAATATGCCTGCCGCTATTAACGGCAGGCATATTTCTACTGTCAGTTTGTCTTATCGGCCAAACACAAATCTAGCCGCACGTTGCCGAGGAAGCTCGCCGTTCTGTCGCTTCTCAACTCTACGCGCCGCCACTCTTCCGACAAAACGTACAGGCAGAAGCGCAATGCGTCCGCCACGTTTGACGATCTGGAACCCGGCTCTGCCTGCCACGCGAGCGCCTGAGCGAACGGGCGTAAACGCGCCAGCGCTGCACGATCCGCTGCTGCAATCAGCAAAAGCAAAAGCGGACTGAGCGCACAACAGAGCCAAACAAAACACCGCGATCTTGACGAAACCCTTCATAGAGTTCCTCCTCTAAAAAAACTGGTTAATCACCACCGCCACCATCGCCGCCATCTTCGCAGCCAACCAGCGTGACTAACGAAGCAAGTACGGCGAGTGTTAAACAAATTCGCATCGCTACTCTGGGCGTGACGCCGGTATAGCAGAGCAAATTACTTAGCGCAGTTACCATTGTCACAACCTCCGCAAGTGTCGTGAACTTCGTGCGAAGCTTCATGCTTGGCGACAGTAGCCAATAGGTTAGCAGTTGTTTTTGCAACCAGACTGAAAATCTGGGCCTTGACCTTTGCATCGGCTGGCAACTGCTCATAAGGCAACAGATTATTGTGCTCTTTAAGCTCGGGCTTAAATTCCGGCCCGTACTTCCAGCCGTCAGCAATATGCTGCGCCATCCAGGCTTCGTGACGCGCGACAGTATCATCGACCCCGTAGGCGCATATTTTCAAAGCTTCAATTCGCAGTGCTTGTTGCTTTTCGTCAAACATGCGCGGGTCGTAAGCGTGTTGCCCGAGTAGCGCTCTGATTTGCGCCGCAATATCGCTCTGAAGCCGTTCCATTACTTTCCAAATGTCAGCAGCCAGTTCGGGGCTGCACGTCGGACATGTGCTTACAGTATCCATTACCACCTCCTAAATAAACGTCTACGGTATGGGCGACTATACTCGTCGTTAATTTCGCACGAGCCGTCTTCGCAGTCGCCAGTCAAGTCTTTCTGTGTTAGCACCGGCTGATCGACAGCGTCACCAGATTCCTCTTCGTCATCTGGCTCACTAGGCTCGTCGTCTGGCGGTTGCACTTTACCGGTGCCTTTGCACGGTATGCACATTTTTGGTGTCACGGTGCCGTCAGATACTTTGCCTTTACCTTTGCAGTAAAAGCAAACATCGCCGACTTTTTGCTCTGGCGGTAGCTCTGACTTTTCACCGGTGGTTAAACCGGCAGCAGCGGCTAGTTTTGCCACTAATACCGGATCGGCTTTTGACGCCACGGCGTTAGCCTCGCAGCCAACGGCTACGAGGCACAACAACAGTAGCAAGATGCTTTTGATCTTCATTACCCTAGAACTCCAGTCCAAAATCTGTCTAGCTTACGAGCAGGCCAACCATCCAGATTAGACAACGCGGTGAAGTATCTGTTTTTCACAGAACTCCAACGAGCCCAGAAAGCGCCTTCGGGAATATTGATGTTAGTGCCGCGTATCTTGCGCGGGCCGCTATTCCAAATACCCCAGGAGTTCATAATCAGCAGCAGTGGTTCGCCATAGATGTCGATAATTATCTGGCGATCATCGGCACCAATCACGCTCATAGCGTGAGCCCACGAACCTCTACGCGCTGAAACACCGTTCTCGTCTCTCGACGAGCTAAAACCTTCGCTACCGCAACTGGATACGCCGTAACCGTTGTAAAGCATATCGCGAATAGCTTCAAAGCTACGCACAACAGCGGCTTGACGTATAAAGTGCTGGCTACCGTGCTCGAAGTACGACTGCGGCGGACTTCTACGACCGTACAAGCCAGCCAAACGGCCAGAGTATTCGGTCAAGACTACCGGTGGGTCTAAGCTGTCATACTTAACACGAGGCCAGGCGCAACCCAGCTTCTCAAGCATGACTTCGGCGCACGAAGCACAAGACCAACCGTCACCGTCGTAACCGCGACACCAGTACAAACTCTCGGACGACAGTACGCCATTCTTTATACCGACAGGCCCGACAACTGGTGCGCCTTCAACTCTGCCGGTCACTGGATCGGGTCGTTTCGCCACAATCTCAGAACACAGTAAAATCAGTGCTGCATTTTTACCGTCGTGCGATACGCAGTCGCCACGCTGTTGCGAAGCACCCGGAAATGCCCCTGGGTAAATCTTCTCGACATGCCGAAAGGGAACAACCAGCTTACCCTTACCGGTTTCTGCTAGGTTAAACGCATGGCAGGCATCGTCCGCGTCGGCGTAGCCATTTCTAGCTCGTATAGCCGACACCAATCGTTCTTCTGCTTCTCGATCTTTCCACACACCGGCGTATCCGCGTTCATACATATCGCGGATACCACTAGCCGCAACAACTTGCCCTTCCGGCCAGCGCTGCGTGCCTTTTAGAAACTCACGAGCCATTTAGCACCTCTACTGTTGGCAGGCCCAGGCACATGCCTTCAAGACGGCAATTAGTTTGCTCTTCTTTTCCGGCGTCAAGGCAATATCTTCGTCGCCAGTGGTACTAGCATCTTTTAGCGTACCAATTATCACCGTCTCCATTGCGTTTTCTAGCCCTGGAAACTTACCGGCGTAATCAGTATTGACGTACGCTAGCGTGCCAGCATCAGCTAACCAGCTAGTAAGCTGGCCGGACGTAGAGATTTTATTCTCGGTGTCGCGTTCCAGAATGTCTGCCGCAGCGACGTATAGCGCACTTAGACCGCTGGCACCTGGCTTACCACGCACTACGTCCAGCAAAGGCTGAACTGCCGTCTTATCGGCTGCCGACGGTTCGGCTACAACTACTTTGGCCGTACCTGTCGTTAGCGAAGACAGCTTGCCAGCTAGTTGTTTGAAATCAACCTTAGTTGCGCCAATCGTTACCGCTACAGCTAAGGCGGCGGTGAGTAGCGGATTTTTGAGAACTGTGCTCAACAAGCCGCCAGTAGCAGGTGCAGACGGTGGCGCGTTGTAACCACCGCCAAACAGCGGATTAGTTGCAGTTGGTTGATTCTGCACAGCCATTTTATCTAGCCATGCTTTTACTTTAGCGGCGATCACCGCTCGATTGGCTACCACATACGAAGCTAGCTTATAGCCGCCAATCGACAAGCCAATAAGCACTATGTTTTGCAAAGACACACTACCTCTCCTATAAACCGCTGCTAAAACCACGTAGGTCGACAATGCCCCAGCCGCTATCAGTGTCTCTTCCGTGCTCCCCTAAATCTTTTGTATAGCTTTTAAGGGTGTCCATAGCTTTCTCTTTGGTGCTGACAAGATCAACGCCGTTTTGTCGTTGATACGATAGCAACAACGCAAGTACCGCTGAACAGAATGGTGTCGCCATCGACGTACCACTCGATCTGCGGTAGTTGTTATTTAGCCAGCAGCTTAATATGTCTTCGCCAGGAAACACGAAGTCAAGACCAGGCCCTCTAGCCGAGAATCTTGATATTTGACCTTTCTCGTTGCAGCTGCCAACCGCGATGACTTCTTCCATCTTGGCGGGCCATGTTACAGAGTCTTTGGACAACTTACCGGTGTTACCGGCAGCGCAAACTACAAGAATGCCTTGCTTGACGGCATTAAGTATTGCTTGTCGTATTTTTGGGTGATTCTCACTCGCAAGGGACAGCGAAATGATATCACAGCCTTGTTCAACGCAGTAGTCGATGCCCTTAACAGTACTGGCTGCCGATCCTGTACTATCATCTGCTATTGTCTTAGCAATGCAGAGTTTTGCTTTAGGGGCTACGCCAATTATACCGCAGCCATTTCTCTCGGCGGCGATTATTCCACTTACATGGGTACTGTGTCCGACTTTGTCATCAACTGTGGTTGAGATAAAACGCTTGGAGCATTGTATAGCTCCTTCCAAATCAACGTGGTTTGGACGGCCTGTATCGCAAATCCCGACTAGTACTCCTTCGCCCTCGGTATGCGGCCACATGCTAGGTATTCCTGTAGCATGTAAGCCCCAATCTATTATGTCGGACATTATGGAGCTAGGCAGGACAGCAATCTCGCCAAGCGTGTACGGCACCAGTCGGAATTTACTCATAATTTAAGGCCGAACCGAGTTGCTCGTCCGGCGATTTGAAGGCACAACCCGGCCCGGCCAAATCTCAATTATTCAGAGTTGCCCGAGACAAGGTTCTTGATTTTCGGCACGATTGCATCAACAAAGTTATCAAGACCACCATCGGTCAGCCATTCGAGCAGCCATCGCTGAATAGTCGGTAGCAATAGCTTCAGTCCGTACTCAAGTACGAATCCGCTAATGCTCGCAGGAACAACTAAGTCTCCGCTGGCTTCTAGCTCCAGCCGATCCTTCAGTTTTCCGAGGGCGACAACACCCGCCTCGTCGGTCATTCCAGACTCAATCTTCAGATCATTGCCGTCTACGGATTGCGTAATAACTTCCGAAGGTTCTCCAGCAATAACACCTTGCAGGTAGCCTTGCAGAATCCAACCATGCTTCAGCGCAAGTTGGATATTTTTCGGACTGGCCCCCGTGACCATGTCATACAAAGCTTTGACGCTCGGAAGTGCCACAATACCAGTAGGATAGTTCATACTCAAACTCCTAAATTATTTCCGGCACATTAATAGCACCGGCAGATACCAAAACGAGGTCTTTGTACGTTACAAAACCCACCGTTCTAGCTGACACCATATTAACCGAATCATCGGGAATTTCCAAGACCTCTCGGCTATGCAAAGTTTGTGTCTCGCCGTTTGGTTTTAACAATTTACCCAGCATATCTATGGCGCTTACTGACACGCCGCTAGGTAAATACGAGTGAATAATTCGAGTAATGTCTGACGCAAATAAATGCCCCGTAAACGATAAGCCATTTACGTAATTAACAATAGCCGTTTTAATTGCGTCTACATTCGGTAATTCTGCACTAGGTCGACCAAGCAGCGAAAACGAAATGCTAACAAAACACGGTATCGGGGCTTTCACTAATACGTCGCCAAACAGAAACCGCGTACCACGATTACTGACGGCAGTTTGTACCTCTGCGATTTTCGGAGATACTCGTAAGCTCACTAGGAAAGACTTTGTGCTTTCGGCGACAGTTAAACCGGCAGTGAGCGTCGTTGTGTCTTTGAAGCGAATTACGGCGGTTTGGTAACGACTAAATACTGCCTCCACGGCTGTCTCTATATCCGGCAACAACTCGCCGTCGCTATACTGAGTATTAAACCCACGTATATCTTCGGTTACTGTCAGACTACCCTCGTACTCTGCTGTATCCGCCGGAACTACGCGAGAAACATCGTAAAACCCGGGAGCAGTGTCGCGGTCAATATCGCATTGCCATATGCCGTAACCATCGCTAGTTTTTTCGTGGAGTACGCATTCTAGTTCTAGTTGGGTAACGGCTATATCTGCTGCGTCTCGGAAGTACCAATCGCTTCTACCGCCAAAAGAACCAGGAAAGATACTGTGCTTATCGCGCAGCAGTTCTTTATCGCCAGCGCCGATGATGGACAGGGCTACATAATTGCTAGATACGTCACGCAGTAGCGCAGCACAGTTAATACGGTTGCAAACCGTCTTAGCGGCTATGCCTTCGGCCTGTCTCGCAATTAGCTGCGAGTTAGATTCCTCGTCTACGCCGTCAATAAAGTCTTCGTCAGCATAAATACGCACGACGTTAGGTATCGGCGCCGTCGTTGTTAGCAGCGTACCTTGCTTTAACAAGGACGCAGAGCCAACTTGTAATGCTACCACGGGAATAGTGAACTTAAAGTTGCCGTCGCTTAACGCAACTAATACGCTGTCGGTATCGGAATCCACATTAACTGACGATGTTTTAGCTGAGTACGACACTTCAGTGCGAAACTCGCTAGTACCGCCAACAAACACAGAGCCTGCCGGTACAGTTGTTGTAATTTTCTTGGATACAACAATAGCTATCTTGCCTGACGCTAGCGAGCCAGGTTGTCTAGTTAGCCCATAGTTGGACATTACTATATCAACCATCTCTGTATCAGCGTTTATAGGATCAGCAAGTATCTGCTTTAACGAACTTGATCTAAGATAGCGATTGAAGTCTTCCTGTGCCGCAGCAGCCAACTCGGCTCCTGGTCGCAACAGCAAGCCAACTAGGCCGCTGGCTGCAACATCAAGCTCAGGGTGTTGTTCCTGGAGCATAGCCTGTATTAGGCTGAGCGACTGGTCTACTGCTTCTTGGCTTAGTTCGTCTACGTCGGTTACCTTAGCCATTACACTATGCCCTTAATAGGAACAATTATCTTGTAATCGTTGTCGGCCTGACTTATCAGTTCGACTAATATGCTAATCTTGTCGGAACCGAGAGTTACTCTAACTAGCTCCGCACTTTTGAATTGCTCATCTAGCGGCGTGTTTTCTGTTTCTTCCGCCAGTAGTTGAGTTTCTATATCCGCTACAGCCGCTGAGAAGATAGCTCTAACGTCGTAATCTGTTCTAAGCTGCCCAGATCGCAAAGTAGACATAAACTCGCTGCCGAATGACTGGTCATAAACGATACTGCCTTTAGTAGTAAGCAGCCGCATTATGAACCGTTGGGCTAGCTTACGAATGCCAGTAATAGCTAGCCCATCTTTTATACTAAGTGTCTGAGGTACGTACCGGCTTAAATCGCCGCTCATTAGAGCTATATCGACGGTACGACCTATGTAATCGACATAGCTCATTAGGTTGCCCCAGGTTTACTACCGAGTTTCTTTATACCGTTAACGTATGATTCTAGTCCGCGCGTCCACACCCCAGCATCGCTGCCGTGGCCAGCTTGCACGCCAGCGGTATGTATGCGTCTACGAACTAATGATGAGTTTCTAGTACGAAAAGCTCGTTCCATACAGGCCAGTAACGAGCCTTGTAGTACGCTGAGGTTCAAGTCGCAGGCATTACCGCTGTTTTCAGCGCGAGTAACCTGGTCTACAACCTCGTCTAGCTCGTTACGGCTAAAACACTCGCTCATGCCGGACAAATCGTATACGTCACCCGACCATCCAAGCAGTTCTGGCTGATACTCCGCTGCTACAACTATCTGGCTCGCGGCAGCCATATATCTTTTGAGAGCTTCTGCCTGCGCAAATAACACGTTGGATGGAGCAGCTATTGACTTCGTTGCTGTCATTAGAATATCTCCACCTCATCATCCAGGTATTTTTGTATCTTAGCTTTGCGTTGCGACACAGCACCAGGACTGAGCCCAAGTTTTGTAGCTATGGTCTGGTTAGATAGCATAGGCTTACCAAACATGCCGAACGAGTATTCCATTATCTGCTGGTCAGTATTGTCCAAGTCGTGGTAGATAACTTCCAACCAGTGACTTTTCTTAGACTGAATACCAGGACTAAAGTTTGGACCCAGCGCCTCGGCCTGGCTTTCCGGCACAGGATACTTGAAGCTGCGAATCTTCTGAATACGCTTAGGCGACAGCCCGACGTTGTCTGCCAACTCAATAGTCGTAGGCTCGCGGCCTAGCTGGTCCCGTAGGTTAGCTTCAGCTGCATTCAGTCTGCTATACTCCTGCGTCATTCGTTCAGGAATACTTATGATTTGCGTTTGCTTACGATTCACTCGCCGCAGACTATAAAGCTGGTTAGTTATGTAGGTGTTCAACTGTGTTTGCGCCGGGTCGTACTTAGGTAGCGACTTAAGTACTATGTTGCGTGCTTTGCTTTTTATTAGCGGGTGCGGATCGCCAACGTGCGCTCGAATTGCTTTATCAATAGTTGGGTTTAGCGCTGTCAGCAGTTTGCCAGTTACAGCCTTGTTTTGCGGCTGAGCCGACCACTGCGTATAAAGCTCCTGAAACTCAGGCTCCAATTTCTGAGCAGTCGGTTGTGGTTTTGAATACGGCTTTGGCAGTTCAATCTCATCCATGTTAGCAGTCTCCAAAACTTAACTCATCGACTAATGGCGCACCAAGGAAAGCTGCATCGTAGAGCGGGTGCTTTTCTACAGTGTACGCTTCGTCGTTATTCTCGGCTTTCGTTCGGAAGAACTCGACCTGGTAATTTGACGATGCGTGGTTTTTATCGGCATTGATTGCAATAGTCACGCCAGTGACTACGCCTACAAGCGCATCGGCTAGTGCGTCGTCTACCAAGAACCGGTCGCCGTTGGCAAGTATATCCACCGTCGAGCCTGGCGCTATGTCAAAACGCAGCTTTTCTGACACACCAAGCATTCGCCCGCGCAATGACTCTAGCGCGTATAAGTTATGCGCGTACCCATTAAGTATGTCAGTAACTTGTCGTATTACCTTAGGAGGGTTAACAGCTACATTCTTATCTATTGCGACAGGCGTAATCGCGCTATTTATCTTATTAGTGAGCAGCGATGACGTTCGTGACGGCGCCCAAGGATTAACGACTGCGTTAGCCAACCACGGAGGCGGTCCAACAACCCATATTAGTCCGTCTTTCTTACCAGCAGGCGAGAAGCAACCTGTTATGTCGTACTGAGACTTGTCCGCCATATTGGCATCGGTAGTACCAGTATTAACGCCGAACGTGGCTACCGCACGCAATGACTTGGCTAGCTGCAAGTTTACACGACGGCTATCTTGCGACTGCATAGACAATGATTTGCAATAAGTCTGGTTTAAGGCAGGCGTAAACGGTACGACTAATGCCTTAGACACAAGCGGGATTACAGCAAATTGAAACAACCCGGCGAACGATAATA
>CAZWRK010000051.1:27955-31777 GCA_964635875.1 uncultured Aquaspirillum sp. | reverse complement strand
CGAAAAGATCTACAACAAGTGGTTTATGAGCCCGATTCCGCCGAAAAACATCAACCTGAACCTGCCAATGAGCCCGCAGCTTAAAGAAGCGATTAAAAATCCTTCGGATAAAGGCGTATAACACAATAAAAACGGGGGACAAAAATGGTCCCCCAACTCGCCAACCTTTATTTGGAGCCTCTTTACGATGAGCACTTATCAATGGGACTGGGGTGTCATTCTCCAAGCGGTTCCCGATACAGACGAATTTTATTACAACTGGCTGATTTCCGGCCTAGGCTGGACCGTCACCACCGCGCTTTCTGCCGCCGTGATTGCCCTGATCATTGGCTCGATTGTCGGTGTGTTGCGCACCGCGCCTTCGCGGTGGCTGTCCGGTATCGCGACCGCCTATGTCGAGCTTTTCCGCAATATTCCGCTGATTGTGCAAATGTTTATGTGGTATTTCGTGTTGCCCGAACTGCTTCCCGAAGCCGCCGGCACATGGATGAAACAAGACATGCCAATGCCCGAAATCACCACTGCGATTATTTCGCTGGGTCTGTACACCTCGGCACGGGTTGCAGAGCAAATTCGAACAGGGATTCAAACCCTGTCCACCGGTCAAAAAAATGCCGGTCTCGCCATGGGCTTTACCCTCGCGCAGACCTATCGCTATGTGCTGTTGCCGATGGCGTATCGAATCATGATTCCGCCGCTCACTTCCGAGTTTATGAACATTTTCAAAAACTCCGCAGTGGCCTTGGCGAGTGGCGTGACCGAGCTGACATTCCAAATGCGTCAAATTACCGGCGAATATGCGCCAGCCAATCCGATTGAAGTCATGACCATCGTCAGTGTGATGTATTTGATCGTCGCATTTTCGGTCAATCGCCTGATGGCATTGATTGAGAAGAAAACCCGTGTGCCGGGCTATATCTCGGGAGGCCACTAAATGAACTTTGATTTTGACGCCATTTCACGGGCCATACCGTTTTTGTGGTCCGGCCTGCAATACTCCACCTCGCTGACCTTGTTCGCGATGACTTGGGGGATTTTCTTTGGCACCTTGCTCGCGATGGCGCGGCTGTCGTCGATTAAGCCACTATCTGCTTTTGCCGCAGCCTATGTGAACTTGTTTCGCTCAATCCCGCTGATCTTGGTGATTTTTTGGTTCTATATTTTGGTGCCGTTGTTGTCGGGTGTGAATGTCGGCGCGGAAAAATCCGCCTATCTGACCTTCGCAATTTTTGAAGCCGCGTACTTCTGTGAAATTGTTCGGGCGGGGATTCAATCCATTCCACGTGGACAGATTGCCGCAGGGCAGGCGATGGGCTTTAGCTACGGCCAAAATATGCGCTACGTGATCTTGCCGCAGGCCTTCCGCAACGTGGTTCCACTGCTGCTGACGCAAACCATTATTTTGTTCCAAGATACGTCGTTGGTGTACGTGGTCGGGGCGACCGACTTGCTCGGCGCGGCCGATAAAGTCGCTCACCGTGATGGCACATTGGTCGAGATGTATGCCGCCGTTGCCATTATTTACTTTGTGATTAGCTTTACGTTGTCGCGGCTGGTGAAACGCCTGCACGCCAAAATTGCCATTGTGCGCTAAAGGATTCAGACATGATTGAGATCAAAAACGTCAATAAATGGTACGGCGAGTTTCAAGTGCTGACCGATTGCAACACCCAAGTTAAAAAAGGCGAAGTGGTTGTGGTGTGCGGCCCCTCTGGCTCGGGCAAATCCACCCTGATCAAATGCGTCAATGCGCTGGAGCCGTTCCAAAAAGGCGACATCGTCGTTGACGGCATTTCGCTTTCTGACCCGAAAACCAACCTCCCGAAATTGCGCTCACGGGTCGGTATGGTGTTTCAACACTTTGAGCTGTTCCCACACTTGTCGATCACCGAAAACCTGACCATTGCTCAAGTTAAAGTACTGGGACGCAATCAAGACGAAGCGCTGCAAAAAGGCCTGCTCTATCTGGATCGCGTCGGCCTCAAAGCCCACGCCCACAAATTCCCCGGCCAACTGTCCGGCGGTCAACAGCAACGCGTGGCGATTGCCCGTGCGCTGTCGATGGACCCGATTGCGATGCTGTTCGATGAACCGACCTCCGCGCTGGACCCCGAAATGGTCAACGAAGTGCTGGATGTGATGGTCGAATTGGCGCAAGAAGGGATGACCATGATGTGTGTTACCCACGAAATGGGCTTTGCGCGTCGTGTTGCTGATCGCGTGATTTTTATGGATCGCGGCCATATCGTCGAAGACTGCCTGAAAGAAGAATTCTTCGGCGATATCAATGCCCGTTCGGATCGTGCGCAGCAATTCTTGTCGAAAATTCTGCAGCACTAATCGTCCTCATCCAGTGGACGCTTCACCAAGGCGGTCGTCAGCGGCCGCCTTTTTTTACGCTTTTTTGCGCTGTCACGGAAAAATTATGTTAGAACCCAGCCTTCCGCCGCTCGCTGGCTCCTCTTTTAGTTCTCCCGTGAAATCTTCTTTTTTCCGCTCCTTGGTTTTGCCGACCGTGCTGATGATGCTGATGCTCTTAATTGGCTACAGCAGCTACTACGCGAGCGAAACCAGCGGCATTGCCAGCCTGCAAGAAAACGGTGCGCGCCAACTTGAATTGCAAGCACGCGCCGTCGAAAGTGAAATTGGTAAATACACGTTTTTGCCGACACTGCTCGAACTAGAATCCAGCGTAGAAGACCTGCTTGAGAACCCGACCCCTGCCCTACGGCGACAGGTCAACGTGTATTTGGAAGGACTGAACAACCGCAGCGGCAGTCGCGTCGTTTATGTATTAGACAACACCGGCCGCGTCCTCGCCGCCAGCAATTGGCGCGATGCCGATAGCTATGTCGATGAAAATCTCGCGTGGCGAACCTATTTTCAGCAAGCCATGCAAGGCCAAGCAGGACGCTTTTACGGGATTGGCAGCACGATTGGCGAACCGGGCTATTACTTGGCGCACGGCCTCAAAAAGCAGGGCAAAATCATCGGCGTTGCTGTGGTGAAAGTGCGGCTCGAATTTCTCGAAGCACGCTGGCAACGCGCCCAGCTACAAGCTTTTGTCAGCGACGAAAACAGCATTATTATTTTATCGAGCGAACCGCAATGGAAGCTCCATGCCGTGACGCCGCTGACGCCCGACAAGCGCGAACAATTGGCGCGCAGTTTGCAATATTACTGGTGGGCGTTATCGGACTTAAACACCGCGCAACGCGTCACCATCGCCCCCGGTGTCGAGCGCATGACCTTTCAAACCGGCGAAGGTGTGCGCCAAACGCAGGTCAATTATCTGGCGCAAACCCGTCGCCTCAGTGACACCCCGTGGCATTTCACCTTGCTCACACCGCTGGTCGAAGTGCGCCGCAATGCCGCCAGCCATGCTGCGCTTGCTGCGGTGCTATTTGCGTTTATTGCCTTCTTGCTGATTGCATGGAATGAACGCCGTAAAGTAATTGCCACTCGCCTAGCCGCACGCGAAGCCCTGCAGCAGGCCAACAATGAACTCGAACGAAAAATTGCCGAACGCACCGCCGATTTGCAAGCCAGCAATGCCCGCCTGACCGCCGAAGTTCACGAGCGCGAACAGGCTGAAACCACGCTGCGCCGCGCCCAAAACGAACTAATTCAGGCCGGTAAACTGGCGGTGATTGGGCAAATGTCGACCAGCATTGCCCATGAACTGAACCAACCGCTGGCCGCCCTGCGCACCTTGTCCGGCAATACGATTCGGTTTCTCGAACGCGGTGCACTCGATACCGCCAGCGCGAATTTGCGCACGATTAATGACTTGGTCGATCGGATGGGGAAAATTACTGGCAG
>CAZWRK010000051.1:0-27855 GCA_964635875.1 uncultured Aquaspirillum sp. | reverse complement strand
CACGACACCGGCAGCGGTTTACCAGAGGCGGTGTTGCAATCGCTCTTTGAGCCATTTTTTACCACCAAGCCCGCGCCTCACGGTTTAGGTTTGGGCTTGACCCTCTCCGCCAGTCTCGCCGCCGAGGTCGGCGGGAGCTTGCACGCCACTTCCCCAGAACACGGCGGCGCAACGTTTATTTTGACGTTGCCGCTGGTCACCAAGGCTAACGATCATGATCAATGAAACGCTATCGGTATTGATTGTTGAAGACGATCCGCATGTATTGCTCGGTTGCCAACAAGCCCTGACGCTCGAAGATATTCCGTGTCACGGCGTAAGCAGCGCGGAGGCCGCACTGCCTTGCTTGGGCGAAGATTTTGCAGGGATTGTGATTAGCGATATTCGGCTGCCGAAAATGGATGGCTTTGCATTACTGCGCGAGATCAAGGCCCGCGACCCGAGCTTGCCGGTGATTTTAATCACGGGACATGGCGATATTTCGATGGCGGTGCAGGCTATGAAAGACGGCGCGTATGACTTTGTTGAAAAGCCGTTTTCGCCCGAACGACTGGTAGAGGTCTGCCGCCGCGCTTTGGAGCAACGCAGTTTGGCGCGCGAAGTCAGTGCACTACGGCGACAACTGGCCGGACGGCAAGCCCTAGAAGAGCGGATCATCGGCCGCTCACCGGCGATGCAGGCCCTACGCGCCTTGATGTGTAATGTCGCGGATACGGCCGCGAATGTGCTGATTGAAGGGGAAACCGGCACCGGCAAAGAGCTGATCGCGAGTTGTTTGCACGATTTTAGTCAGCGCAAAAGTAAGCCGTTTGTGGCGCTGAACTGCGGGGGATTGCCGGAAAATTTATTTGAAAGCGAAATTTTCGGCCATGAAGCGCATGCGTTTACCGGCGCGGCTAAACGGCGTATCGGCAAGATTGAATATGCCCACGGCGGCACGTTATTTTTGGATGAAGTGGAAAGCATGCCGCTGAATCTGCAGATTAAGCTGTTGCGGGTGTTGCAAGAGCGACGGTTGGAGCGGCTCGGCTCGAATCAGGCGATTGAGATCGACTGCCGAATCATTGCCGCGACCAAATCCGACCTTGACGCGATGGGCCAAAGTGGCACATTTCGCAGTGATTTATATTACCGGCTGAATGTGGTCACACTGGAATTACCGCCTCTGCGCGAACGGCGTGAAGATATTCCGCTGCTGTTTGAGCACTTTTTGCAGCAATCGGCGCTGCGTTTTGACCGCGAAGCGCCTGCGGTGGATCGGCAAACTTTATCGACATTGATGGCGCATTCATGGCCGGGCAATGTTCGAGAATTACGCAATGTAGCGGAGCGTTTTGCCTTGGGCTTACCGGCCTTTAAACATAGCGGACCGACACCAGAAGGCAGCGGCCCGCGTTTTTCGGAAGCGGTCGAGGCGTTTGAACGCACCTTGCTACGCGAGGCGCTCGCCCGTCATCAGGGCAATTTGACCCAAGCCAGCCAAGATTTGGGCATGGCAAAAACCACACTGTTTGATAAGGTCAAAAAGTACGGTTTGCAGGGCAACCCATAACAACGGCGCTACCAGACCCGCGTCTCACGTTCAAAAAGCTCGGCCAAGCCTTGAACAAAAGCATCTTCTGAAAAATCTGGCTTCAAATAGACAATGGCATGATCGAGCGTTTCGCCGAGCGGGACTTTTTCGTACTTGTCAGAAGAAAATAGCTCAAGCGCAAAAGTAGAATCGTGGGAAGAATAAGAAATTTGCCAATAGCGCCCCTGTCCGGCAAACCGAATCTCGGTTTCATTTTGGCAGGTCAGTGTGAGCTGTTGAGCTTCGCACCACGCGAAAAAGGCGGGGGGCAATATCGTACGGACATCCATTGCGGTGCACTCTCTCCATCGAGCGACAAAAAAAGGGCAAGACCTTGCTTGCCCCGATCTGCCCCCGATTAAACCCGATATAGCGCCACTTCGTCTTGCATATTTTTAGCCAATTGACGCAAATGGTTGGCGCTGTCGGCCGTGCTATGCGCGGCGGCACTGCTTTCTTCGGCCACTTGCGCAATATTTTCGACTTTTTGGGCGATGAGGAAGCTGGCTTCGCTTTGCTCTTGAATTGAGCTGGCGATATCACCGACTTGATACTCAACCTGTTTGGCGGTACCGCGAATTTCGTGCATTTTTTCGCCGGTATCCCGCACCAAACCGACACCATGTTCAACTTTAGTGACGACTTGGCTAATGAGCGCCACCGCTTCATTCGCCCCTTCGCGGATCGACAACACCGTGCCAAAAATCTCTTCGGTCGACGCCGAGGTGCGCTCTGCCAACTTGCGAACCTCATCCGCCACTACAGCAAAACCACGACCTGCCTCGCCTGCTCGCGCAGCTTCAATCGCAGCATTGAGCGCCAGCAAATTGATTTGATCGGTAATTTCTTTGATGACGTTCACCACCGAGGTGATCGACTCGCTGCGGGACTGTAAGGTATTGATGTATTGCGAGGCTTCATGCACGGAGGTTGCGATGCTATCGATTTCCGCAACGGTGTTCACAATCACAGCGCCACTTTGCTCGGCGGCATGGCCGGATGCGAGTGCCAGCTGATCGGTCTCGCGGGTGCGCTCGGCAATGTGGTTGATGCTGACGGTCACTTCTTCAATCGCTGCCGCCATATCTGCTGCAGACTCACTCGCATGGCGCGAGCTTTCTTCTACGGTGTCAGCGGTTTGGCTTAATGCTTGCGCCGCGCTGGAGACATCGCGCACCTGCGTGCTGATTTTCTGCATGGAAGCTTGCATTTTAGAAATGAGGCGATTGAAGGCTTCAACCATCACGCCAATTTCATCTTGGCGATGAACGTCTACTCGACGCGTAAAATCTAAGTTGGCTTCGATTTCGGTGATCGTCGCAACGGTTTTTTCGAGCGGGCCTTGAATGGTGCGCTGTAATAAGGTGCTCAGAACCAGTAGCATCACAGCACCACCGACAATGATGACGATAAACTGCAGCTTGCTGGTCTCATATTCTGCTCTCGCGTCTTGTTCAAAGCGCTGAGACTCTGCGATGTGTTTGGCTAGCAGCGCATCGACGGTCGTGTTTAGCTTGAGCGAAATATCGCGCGCGTGCTGCCGCACAGGGGCAATGACTTCATCTGGCTGATTTTGGTCAAGCGCCACAAAAATCGACTGTAAAACTTCGTTGTAGGCACTCGATTGCTGGCGAAGCGCTTCAATAGCTTGTCGCTCTTCGTCATTTTTCGCTTGTGCCGTAAGGGTTGCCAAAACAGTTTCGGTTTGCGTATGGATCGTTTTGAGTTGGGCGTCGAAGCTTTCCCGCTCCCCCGCGTTCTGACTAAACATCCGGTACAAACCCGCAATACGCTGATCCTTCTGAAGGGCTTGAACTTGTTGTGCAGCGATCACAGAAGGCATGAGCTCATCCGCCACCGTTTGCAGTTCATGATTAACATTTTCTAGTTTGAACCAACCGATAGCCCCAATGGTCAACAGACCAAAGATGGCGATTAAATTCAAAATAATGAGACGACTTTTTATGCTCATGGCTTTTATCTTGTGTTTGGCATTAAACTGAATGACCGGAAAATTATTATAGCTGCACAATTTCATGAAAGTAAATTTATAATGCATCGCATCATTTTGAGCACATAAAAAATCCCCTTGGAAAACCAAGGGGATTTTTTATGTTTAAGTCCTCATAAAAGCTAGACGCGTAATACATCTAACAAATCAGCTTGAATGTGCAATAAGGTTTTCGGGTCGCGTAAGGCTGGACCGGTTAATAAGAAAGAATCCTCGGCCCGACTTCCCAAAGTCATAATTTTTGCAGAGTGAATACTTACCTGATAGCCCGACAACACACAGGCAATTCGCGCCAGCAGCCCCGGCCGATCCCCCGACACCACCGATAGCACATGCCCAGCATCGCGATCATCTGGGCGAATACTCACCTGCGGATGAATGGGAAAGTGCTTGAGGTGCCGGCTTAAGCGTCCAGCAGAAGGCGGCTTTAAAGGCTCAACGCTGAGAATCGCCTTACTCAACTCAAATTCAATAAACTGGATCATTTCCCGATAGCCTTGCTCGCCATCTTGCTCGGGAATAAAGACATGGAAAGAGTCTAGAGCGTAGCCATCGTGAGTGGTGTACACCTTGGCATCGGCAATGCTGTAAGGCGTGCTGCCAAAAAAGAGACAAATGCGTGCAAAAAGGTCCGGCAAATCGGGGGAATACAGCAACACATCAATGCCTTCGCGATCGTCAGATAATCGCGCCCGAATAATCGGCTCTTTGGTCTCAGAGAATCGATTTAATACGCGTGCATGCCAAGCAATTTCCCGCGCTTCATGACGCATGAAATACACTGAATCCAACTTACTCCATAGCTTCGCTTCTGCACCGTCGGGCACCGCATGCAAGCGTAGCAGGACCTGTGCTTCATGTTGTCGCTCTTCCAGCGCCGAGGCTAAATCTAACTCGCCACCGCGCGACAAATAACGCAATGTGCTATGGAATAAATCTTCCAGCAGCTTAGCTTTCCACGCATTCCAGACCTTGGGACTGGTGCCGCGAATATCAGCTACAGTGAGCAAATACAAAGCGATTAAACGCCGAGGTGTCGCAACGCGATCGGCAAAACGATGCACGGTTTCAGGGTCATAAATATCTTGCTTTTGCGCCACCATCGACATGGTGAGATGCTCCTGCACCAACCATACAATCAGGTCGGTGTCGTCGCTGCGAATGCCGTGTTGTTCACAAAACTCACGCGCGTCAACCGTTCCGAGTGCGGAATGGTCCCCACCTCGACCTTTGGCAATATCGTGGAACAGACCGGCAATATATAAAGTCTCTGGGCGTTCAAAATCGCTAATCAAGCGGCTCAGCAGAGGGTATTCATGGTTGAACGCCGACACCGCAAAACGCCGTAAATTGCGCACCACCATCAAAATATGTTCGTCGACGGTATAAACATGAAACAAATCATGCTGCATGCGGCCAATAATTTTGCCAAAGGCCGGTAGATACCGCCCAAGTACCCCGTACACATTCATTCGCCGCAGCGCACGCGTCACCCCCGCTGGCTCACGCAATAGCTGCAAAAATAACGCTTGGTTTTCTGGATCGCGCCGAAAACGCTCATTAATTTTGCCGCGTGCATGCCATAAGGCCCGCAGCGTTCTGGGCGCAATTCCAGATAACTCGGAATGCTGCGCTAATAAAATAAAAGTTTCGAGAATCGCGCCGGGGTTTTTCTCAAAATAATCAAGTTTGCGTAACGCCAACATTCCATTAATTGATTTAAAGCGATCATTTAATAAAACGGTATTTTGCTTTGCTTGAGAATATAAGCGATTCCGTAAATTCGGCAATAAAATGCCATTTAATTGAATCACAATTCGCGCGGCACGATAATAAATTTCCATCAATTGCTCACTGGCGCGCAATTGCTTGTTATTACTCAATCCCCACGCCTCGGCGACCTTTTGCTGCAAATCAAAAATCAATCGATCTTCGCGCCGCCGTGCCATTAAATGCAGGTCAATCCGCAATGTCTGCAGACGGCGCTCGGTATTCTCTAATAACCGAGCTTCCGCGCGCGTCAAAATGCCACTATGTGCTAATGCGCTCCATTGGCTTTCAAGGCCAATCGCCTTCGCCGCCCAAATGAGGGTATGCAAATCACGCAAACCACCAGGACTTTCTTTAAGATTCGGCTCAAGGTTATTGGTGACGCCAAAATAACGCACATGACGTTGTGCTTGCTCTGCAACCTTTGCTTCAAAAAAAGCCAGAGGATCACGATGCGACTCAAGCGCGGTGGCAAGCTCGGCATACAATCCGGCATGACCACATAAAAAACGATTTTCGAGCAGCGTGGTTTCGATCGTAATGTCGTTTGTCGCTTCGTCTAGGCATTCTTGAATCGTGCGCACACTGTGCCCCACCTCCAAGCCCACATCCCAAAATAAGCGAATCAACTCGGCCGCCTGCGCAAGTAACTCGGGCGTCGGTTGATCGGGAAGCAACAGCAGCAGATCAACATCAGAATGGGGAAACAGCTCACCACGACCATAGCCGCCCACCGCGACCAAAGCCGCCTGCTCGCCAAGGCCTTCTTCTTGCCAAATGGTTTGGATCGTCTGATCGACCACAGCGCTGTGTGCCGTCAGCAACGCACCAGCATCGCGACGTTTACAAAATTGCTCGGCCATCTCGGCGCGTTGTTGCGTTAAAGCATCGCGCCAAACACTTAGATGCGGGTGAGGAGTCATCATCAACGTCTTTCGCGGTAATAAATCAAACCGGCACCGCCCAGCAAAAAGAGCAGGGTCGGTATCGTGGTGACAGCAGGTGCAGGCCAGTCATATAACAATCCCAAATGACTGAACAGGCGGTTTAGAAGATGAAATCCAAGGCCAATTAAAATGCCGACAAAAACCCGCGTTCCCAGACTGGTTTGACGCTGGTTAAGGGGAATAAACCCCAACGCGACTAACGCCATCGACAAACACGCTAAGGGATAAAACAACTTACTCCATAGGGCGATTTCATAACGGGTGGTTTGCTGTTTATTGGCCGCCAGATGTTCAATATAGCGCGTTAAATTCATCGCGGACATTTGCTCTGGCACCACCAACAACACGGATAGAATGTCTGGACGTAAGACCGACTCCCAGCGCAAAGAAGGGAAACGCTGAACCTGCGTTTTTGTGTCGCCAAGCTGCGTTTGCTGAACATCAAATAATGTCCAGCTGCCATCGGTTTGATATTCCCCGCGCTCGGCGTAGCGCGTTTCAAGTAGGCGGTGCATTTTATCGTAGGTATAAATTCTCACGCCTAACAGGGTGTTATCTGGCAGCATCTCGCGAATATTAATAAAGTGATTGTCATCTTTGACCCACAGCCCCGAGCGAAACTCTTGGGCAACAACCGAACGGGTCGCGTGCAGCTTCAAGCGCTCAGAGGCCTGTTCGGCTTGTGGCGCGAGAAACTCGCCGGTCACAAAGGTCAACACCGCAAAGAGCAGCCCAATGCCCCCCAAGATCGAAACCATCCGCAGCAGCGAAACCCCAGATGCACGAATTACGGTGTATTCCGAATGCCCCGCGAGCAAGCTCAGCGCCGAAATTGAACCGATCAACACAGCTAATGGCAGAAGTTCGTAGAGGTGGCCGGGCAACATCAACGCGGTCACGCTAAACATCGTTTTAAGGTCGTAGCCTTTCACGCCCACATCGGACAGCTCGCCCAACACATCAAAGAAGAAAAACAGCGATGCCAAAATCAGCAGTGCAAACACTGTTGCACGGCTGATATGACTTAAAAGGTATCGGCTAATAAGCATCATGATGCGCGAAAAAATTTGAAGTGTCGGAAACGGATCAGGCCGCCAGCACGGATAAACATGCCAAGCATGAATAATGCCAACATCCCAAAATGAAGCGGAAGAATCGAGAAAGCACTGCCATATTCGCCTTGGGCGATCTGGCTTTGCACCAGATTCATGCCCTGCCAATACAATTGATACACAAAGACCGCAATCAGCAAATTAAAACCCTGACCGGCACGCGGGTTGTATGTAGCCAAAGGCACCGCCAACAGCGCTAAAATCACCGCGCTAATCGGCATCGACAACCGCCACGCCAGTTCAGCGCGATCGCTTGGCGTATCGTTTTGCCAAAGAATAAGGGTATCGCGAGACTTGCTTTCTCGATGTTCGTTGGTACGAATGTTTTGCGCAATTTTGACCTTATAGCGCGAAAATTCCATCGTCTTGAAATCAGCCTGCCCTGCACGGCCGTCGTAGCGATAACCGTGCTCCAAAACAAGATAACGCTCACCTTCGGAGGTGGTTTGCAAAAAACCCTGTTTTGCGAAAATCGTGACAATTTGTCCATTCTCGACGCTTTGCACAAAAATATTATTTGCAGAGCCATTTTCGCCTGAGAAATTCTCAACGAAATACACCCTTTCCGCATTTTTGGCTTCTTTAAAAACACCGGGCGCTAGCGCACTCACCTCTTCGCGCTGCTGCAATATATCGGCATATTCATTGCCTTTACGCTGCGCCCATGGAGCAAGCAACAAACTGACCACCATCACCAATAACGCCAATGGCACCGCAAAACCCAAAACCGGGCGAATCAAGCGTACCGGCGACAGCCCAGCGGTCATCCATACGGCCATTTCGTGATCGCGATACATGCGTGTCAAAACCACTAGAACAGCAATAAACACCGTAATTGACAACAACGTTCCAAAGCTCGCCAAAGCCGTAAAAGCGATCATGGCAAAAATCGCATCAGTTGCCAGATTTCCGGCGGCCGCTTGATCAAATAAGCGAATAATTTGTGTCGTGAGCAAAATCGCCAGTAAAACGGAAAATACGGCGAATGCGACCGTTGTGAGTTCACGAATCACACTACGCTGGAAAATCATAAAAACAGCCTTTTTGACATGTTGGGCGCGGAATTGTGATAATTCAGACCTGTTTGACAAAAATCATGATCGGGCGGATAACCGACCATCCGTGCGCTACGGCGCGGACAAATCGGAAACGCCTATGTCACACTGTGCCGCAGGTCGCGGCAGGGTTCGTTTTCATCAGTTTTGGCATTGCCGGCGACCGACGGCAAACAGGGGAAAGACAGCCATGGACTTTAGCATAAAAAGCGGCAGCCCGGAAAAACAGCGCGTGGCCTGCGTCATCGTCGGTGTATATGAATCTCGTAAACTTTCCTTCGCCGCAGATCTGATCGATCGGATCTCCAACGGCTTTATTAGCGACGTGCTACGGCGCGGTGATATGGAAGGCAAACTGGGTTCAACACTGGTTCTACATTCAGTACCGCACACACTCTGCGACCGCGTGATGTTGGTCGGCTTGGGGAAAGAGCGCGATTTCCGCGAAAAAGAATATCGCGAGTGCATGCGCGCTTCGATCAAGGCCCTTACACAAACTGCCGCCGTCGAGGCTGTGAGTTACCTCAGCGAAATCACCCTGCGCAAACATGATGTCAGCTGGATGATTCAAGAAGCTGTCGTAGCGACCATGGACGCGCTTTACAAATTCGAGCAATTCAAAAGCAACCGCGACGAGCATCCGCGCCAGCTGCGTAAAATCACCCTCTCCGTCGCGCGCCGCAACGAACTCAATGAAGGCGAATCTGGGCTGGTACGTGGCCTCGCCATTGCCGACGGGATGCGGCTTGCCCGCGATCTAGGCAACTTACCCGGCAATATTTGCACCCCGACTTATCTGGCAGAAACCGCTCGTTCACTCGCTGTGAGCGACGAAACCAGCGTCGAAATCCTTGATCAAGCCGAACTGGAAGCCCTCAAAATGGGCTCATTCCTCTCGGTGGCCAAAGGCAGCATTGAACCGCCGAAATTTATCGTCTTGAAATACCAAGGCGCAGCAGAAGATGTCGCTCCGATTGTCCTCGTCGGCAAAGGCATTACCTTTGATTCAGGCGGGATTTCGCTCAAGCCCGGCGAAGGCATGGACGAAATGAAATACGACATGTGCGGCTCCGCGACCGTATTGGGCACATTCAAAGCCGTGGTCGAAATGAAGCTTGGCATCAACCTTGTTGTATTGGTTCCGACCTGCGAAAACATGCCCTCTGGCGGTGCGAACAAGCCCGGCGACATTGTCACCTCGATGTCTGGCCAAACCATCGAAATCCTCAATACCGATGCCGAAGGCCGTCTCATTTTGTGCGATGCGCTGACCTATGCCGAGCGCTTTAAGCCGCAAACGGTCATTGATGTCGCAACACTGACCGGCGCATGCATCATCGCATTGGGCCATTTCACCTCGGCCGTGTTTAGTAACCAAGACAGCCTCGCGCGCGAACTGATGATGGCCGGTGAAGAATGCGGCGACCGCACTTGGCAAATGCCGCTCTTTGAAGAATATCAAGATTTGATCAAAAGCCCGTTTGCCGACATGGTCAACACCGGTGGCCGCCCAGCAGGCTCCATCACTGCCGCCAGCTTCTTGGCACGCTTCACCAAAAACTACGACTGGGCGCATTTGGATATTGCAGGCGTGGCATGGAAAAGCGGCAAAGACAAAGGCGCAACCGGCCGCCCTGTTCCATTACTCAGCCAATTTTTGATTGAGCGCGCAGAGATCGCTGCGGGGAATGTCGTCCGTCGGGGCCGCCCACGCCGCGATGTTAGCGATACTGCGGGCGATGATGACGCAAGTTGATTTTTATCACCATGTCGCCAACCCAAGCCTATTCGCTTGTCGGTTGGCGCAAACCGTGTATCGGCGCGGCGAGTCCTTATTGATTTTTCTTGAGGACGAAGCCGCGCGAACCCAGTTTGATGAGCAACTATGGACTTTTCAGGCGGGGAGCTTTGTTCCCCACTGCCGCGCAGAAGCCCCTATCGCTGCCCAAACGCCGATTTTACTCAGCTGCGTTCCGCTCGAATCGCCGCCACGCGTTGTACTCAACCTCACCGCAGAGCCTTTACCAAATCCGGCGCACTACACGCGCATTTTGGAAATTATTGGGCAAAATCCTGATGCGCTAGCGCGTGCACGCACTGTCGCGCGCACCTATAAAGCACAGGGCTTCGACATCACCTACCACGATATGGCGCAACACTAATATGGGCTACCGACTCAGCAAAATTACCACGCGCACCGGCGATGATGGCAGCACCGGCCTCGGCGATGGCTCGCGCGTTTCGAAAAATTCAACACGCGTTCACGCGCTCGGCGAAGTGGATGAACTCAACAGCATGATTGGGCTTCTACTCACTGAGACACTGCCGCCCGCCGTCGGCACGGCACTCCAAAGCATCCAAAATGACTTGTTTGATTTGGGCAGTGAACTCGCGGTTCCTGGCTATTCCGCCCTATCTGAGGAACGCTTGCTTGCGCTGGAAGCGTGGACGGCAGAGATGAATGCAACACTACCGCCACTGGTTGAATTTATCTTGCCCGGCGGCAGTCGCGCAGCAGCATACGCCCATTTGGCACGCGCCATTGCGCGCCGCGCTGAACGTGCGCTGATCGCACTCGAGCAAGACACGCCAGAACATCCCCTGCCAAATTGTCGGCGCTACCTGAATCGGCTATCGGATACCTTATTTGTGCTTGCGCGCAATCTCAATCAAGGCCTCGGTGTCGCCGATGTGTTGTGGCAATCACCGCGTAGCCGTGCGGCACAAGCATGACGCACCTTTCTCTGACTCAACACTCGACACCCGCCATGCAAAGAAACCAAACCAAAGCCCTTAACGCAATCATGACCCTGCTTGGTAACGCCAGCCCGCGACAAAAATTGGTCGCAGGCCTGTCGTTATTGGCTTTACTCGTCGGTTTCTTTTTTGGCCAACCCAGCAATGGCAATACCGTCTCTGGGCGCGTCACCAAAGTAGCCGATGGCGATACAGTGACTGTCGTCGATAGCGCACTCCAAGAACACAAAATTCGGATGGCGTTTATTGATGCCCCTGAAAAAGCGCAACCTCACGGCGCACAGGCCAAGGAACAATTATCTTCTTTAGTTTTTGGGCAGAGCGTAGAAGTCGAAGTGATCGAAAAAGACCGCTACGGGCGAACCGTAGGGCGGGTGCGCCGCGCCGGACATGATGTAAATCTAGCCATGATCCAAGCCGGCTATGCATGGCATTACACCCAATACGCTAAGAAACAAGGCAGCAGTGATTTTTCGGCCTACCAAAACGCAGAAGCACAAGCACGGCAAGCGCACACAGGGCTTTGGCAAGATGCGACCCCCCAAGCCCCTTGGGAATATCGCAGCCAAAAACGCCAAGCCCAATAAACCGACACCTACAAAACCGGCAATGCTTGTTGCGCGAGCAGCCGGTTTAACATCCGTCGACACGCCCGCGAGGTATCACTCGCCACCGCACCAATCGGCCCATCCTCTGTTTCCGCCAAACTGTCCGCCGCCAAGCCATGGACATACACCCCCAGTGCGGCCGCATCAAATTCGGGCAAGCCCTGCGAAATTAAAGCCGCAATAATGCCACCCAGCACATCACCCTGTCCGGCACTCGCCATGCCAGGGTTGCCAGTGGGGTTGACGCTAAAATATCCATCAGGACGCACAATCAACGTGCCCGCACCTTTGAGCACACAAACGGCCTGGTAATGACGCGCAATCTGCGTCGCGGCCGCCAAGCGATTCGCTTGAATCTCCTTCACGCTGATCCCTAGCAAACGCGAGGCTTCTGCAGGATGAGGCGTTAAGACCGTCGGTGCTTTGCGGGTACTTAAGCGCTTGGTCAGCAATGGATCATTCGCCAGCAAATTGATCGCGTCCGCATCCAAAATCAACGGCGCGGCACTATCCATCCAATTCGATAATAAAGTTGAAGCGCTCGCAGAATGGCCGAGGCCCGGCCCCAGCAAAATACAATCCGCCTGCATCGGCACCATCGCCCCTGCGCGATACAGCATCAGCTCTGGCTGCTGAAAATCGACTGCAGGCGCTTGGCTGGCCAGCAAACCAACCTGAACTTTACCCGCCCCCGATAACAAAGCCGCACGCCCCGCCAATAAAGAAGCGCCGATCATGCCATCGGCCCCGCCCAGCACCGCGAGAGTGCCATAGCTCCCTTTGTGACTATCATGCGCGCGTCGCAGCAAGGCCACGCGATAAGCCGCAGGATGGTTCAGCTCGCCAGAGGGTGGCGGGCGAAGATGGTCTGGAAAACTCAGCGGAAAGACGAACACCTCGCCGGCATAGTCTCGCCCCGAAGCCGTCCACAACCCTTGCTTTGCCCCCAAAAAAGTCAGCGTGGCATCAGCATGCACGGCTAATGGGGTCGGCGATCCACGCCAAGGATCCAGCCCACTCGGCGTATCCAAGGCGACGATAAAACCATTTAAGGCATTGATTTGATTGATATGATCGGCCGCAACCTCATCAAGCGTACGCTTGAGGCCAACGCCAAATAAGCCATCAATAATGATGTCGCTCTGTAGACACTGCACCCAGTCGTCAAAAATACGAATTCCGAGTTGGCGTGCATTGTCTAAGGCGGCTTGCGCCTCGTCTGTCAGCGGGATGTAACACAACAAAATTTCAACCGGAAAACCTCGGTGGCGAAGCTCACAGGCGGCGACCAACGCATCACCGCCATTATTCCCCGGCCCCACCACTGCAAGAACGGTGCTTTGGGGCGAAAAACGGGAGGCAATCCATTCAGCGGCCAAAAAGCCCGCCTCGACCATTAAATTCATGCCTGCTTGCTGCGCGGCAATTTCGATCTGACGCAACTGATCGAGCGCGTAAATTGCAGATTCTGCTTGCATCATTGTTTGTCCTCCTCTCCCCAACGGGCTTGTAAGTGATGGCGCACACCAAGTTGATCCAAGATCCGTGCCACGACAAAATCCACTAAATCGGCAATGGATTGAGGGTGCTGATAAAAGCCTGGATTGGGCGGCAAAATCACCGCACCCATCTGCGATAGCTTGAGCATATTTTCAAGATGTAAGGTCGAGAACGGCGTCTCTCGCGGCACAATCACCAGCTTGCGGCGCTCTTTCAACATGACATCAGCCGCACGCTCAATCAAATTGTCCGACAGCCCGCAGGCAATCGCCGCCAACGTCCCCATTGAACATGGGCAAATCACCATCGCATCCGCCGGATTAGAGCCGCTCGCGACAGGCGCAAACCATTCTTCGCGCCCAAAAACGCGCAATTGCTGTGCATCGACGCGGTATTGCTGGTGCCAATGCTGCTCTAGTTCGCCTGCCCGCGAGGGCAATTTCAGCTGCATTTCTTGTTGCGCAACAATTTGCGCGGCTTGCGAATATAAAACATACACGCGCACGCCGGCCGCCAATAAGCAGTCGAGTAAGCGCAAACCATAGGGCATACCAGATGCCCCAGTTAAAGCGAGGGTCACAGTCAACATAAGGAAGATTGTTTTCGTAATAAGCGCTGGGCAATGACGCCATTCAGCATGCCAGTTAACCACGCAGAAGCCGCGAGGACGGGCACAAAATAAAGAATACCTGCGCTCGGCAGCAACCATACTCGCGCCACGAGAATTTGCCCTGCAATATGCCCGAGCGCAGAGAGCTGGCTCAAGCTCATCAGACCAAACCACCTTGAGGGCAAATGACGCGCCAGACCTAGAACGCATAGGCTACAGACCGCCCCGCTTAAACTCAGCCAGAAACCCGGCGTTAATAAGCTCCCGAGCAAAAGACTAGCCGCCAAGACACGCAATAGCATCACGTTAACAGCCGCCCACCATCCAAGTTGTTCAAGTGCCAATAATGTCGCCAAATTTGCCAAACCGGGCTTTACACCGGGCAAGGGGCTAGGAAAACTGGCATCGACAATCGACAAAATAATGCCCAGTGCGGCTAATTGCGCCAATTGTCGATCATATGAAGAAGCCGCAAGAACAAGAGTTTTAGAAGGCAAGGCTGTCATAAGCGGCGGTACGGCTACTAATTTCTATCGAAACGCGATTTGGAAGACATAGCGCAACTTGTCCGGCCTGATGAAGCCACCCCTGACGGACGCAGTACTGGCGTGGACTCGGGTCGCGTGCAATACGGGCTTGACCGTGCTGGATTTCAACCAAGGTTTGGCCGAGCGGCCCAGTGACCTGTAATGAACGATTTAAGCGTAAGGGAAGAACAGTCAAAATTTCGCCATTGGCACGCACAATCACGCGGTCAGCCTCCCCTCCTCGCCACAGCAGCGCGAACAAAAAGCATACGGTACCGGCACAAAGCGCTGTGACCACATAGTCACCGACTTTGAAGTCAGTGGTCCAATTGGCGATGGCGGAGTAAAACCTGTTCATGTGCAAATGCCTGCGTTAAACGCTCGGCCAAATACACCGAGCGATGCTGTCCGCCCGTGCAACCAATCGCAACCGTTAAATAGCTCCGGCTGTCGTGATTGAAGCGGGGGAGCCAACGATTCACAAAGTCATGAATATCGTGATACATCGCCTCGACCATCTCTTGGCCAGCCAAAAAATCAGCCACGGGTGCATCACGTCCGGTCAAAGCGCGCAGAGTTTCATCGTAATAAGGATTGGGCAGGCAGCGGACATCAAACACAAAATCGGCGTCAAGCGGCACACCATGCTTAAAACCAAACGATTGAATAATCAGCGTCAATCGCGCGGTATCCGCGCCAGCAAATTGCCGCACCGCACGGCGCAGCTGGTTAGCCGAGAGGTGACTGGTGTCGATGCGATGCCCTAAGGCCATCAAATCGGACAGCAGCTCGCGCTCGCGCTCAATCGACTCAGGAATCGTGAGACCTTGGTGAGAGAGGGGATGCAGGCGACGGGTTTCGGAATAGCGCCGAATCAGGGTTTCGGGCTTGGCTTCCAAAAACAGAAAGCGCACGTCAATTCCATGCTGACGCAGGGTTTCGACGGCCTCGGGGAGCAGAGACAACATCGGCGCACTACGCGTATCAACACTAATCGCGATGCGTTGATAGTCATATTGTCGATAAAGTAAGACGATTCTCGCAAGAAAGGTCGTAGGCAGATTATCAACGCAGTAGTAGCCCATGTCTTCGAGCTGATTCAGCGCGATGGATTTCCCCGCGCCGGATAAGCCACTAATCAGGATCAATTGCATTTTCCTGTTCTCGCAGGAATCGGGTTTGACGCTCGATAAAGTCACGGGTGCTATCAATGCCCCGAAGCTGCAAGATGTAGTTGCGCACAGCAGTTTCGACCAAAACACCTAAATTCCGCCCCGCCGCCACAGGAATGGTGACTTTGCGAATGTGTACGCCTAGGACTTCTTGCGTTTCGGATTGAATATTGAGGCGATCAATACCCTGCATGACTTCATCATTCGCCTTCACCAGATGAATGATAAGTTTGAGCACTTTTTTGGGACGAATCGCTGTTTCGCCAAAAACAGTGCGAATATTGAGAATACCTAGCCCACGGACTTCAAGGAAATCACGCAGCATTTCGGGGCAGCGGGCTTCGAGGGTCTCTGGGCCAATGCGATAAATCTCAACCGCATCGTCAGCGACCAAGCCATGCCCTCGCGAGATCAGCTCTAACGCCAGCTCGCTTTTCCCCATCGCGCTATTGCCGGTGATCAATACGCCCACTTCGAGCACATCAAGAAAAACACCATGCAGCGTCGTGGACACAGCCAGAATGCGCGCAAGATAGATGCGCAAAACATCCATTAAATAAGGGCTGGGTTGGGTCGAAGCAATCAGCGGTACATGATGACGCTCGCAATATTGACGCAATTGCGCAGGCACAGGCTCGGCATTTGCAACGACAACAGCAGCCATCGGCAACGCAAAAAGCTGCTCTAGCATCAATTTGGTTTCGTCGGGATTGAGGCGGTCGAGGTAGCCGATTTCAGCGACACCAAAGACTTGTATCCGATTAGGATGAATCAGGTTGACGTGCCCAACCAACGCGAGTGTCGGGCTGCGATCATCGTTGCCGATACGGTTGTCGGTTCCAGAAGCACCCGCAACCCAAGTTAAGTTGAGCTTTTGGCAGTTATCCTGATACAGGCGACGAACAGTAATACTAGGCATGTTGGCTATCCGCACGCTCAGTCAGCAGTCGATAAACGGCCTTCAGATCTGATTCTGCCAGCAAGGCTTCTCGTAGCTGTCGATGGCTGAATAACTGCGCCAACTCAGAAAGCACTTGGAGATGTAAGTCGTTTGCTTGCTCGGGAACAAGAAGCACAAAAATGGTTTGTACTGGCTTGCCATCTGGTGCATCAAAGGGGATCGGGTTCTTTAGGCGTACAAAAGCGCCTGCTGCTTCTTTTAGGCTTTTTGCGCGACCATGTGGAATCGCAACGCCTTGACCTAAGCCTGTTGAGCCGAGCTTCTCTCGGGCAAAAAGGCTGTCAAATACTTCACTGCGTGCGATGCCGTGGCTATTTTCGAACAAAATACCAACTTGCTCGAATACCCGTTTCTTGCTCGCAACATCCATATCGAGGACGATATGGTTATCGGGCAAGATCTTGGCAATAAGGCTCATATGAACGTCCAGAATCGAAAAACTGAGCAATTGTACGCTGGTTTTATGATGTGGGTAGGATTGAAAAAACGGGAACAAAAGTTCCCGTTTTTGACCAGCTGTTCTATACGAACTTAGAGTTCATCAGCAACAGGTACCGGTTTGCTGGCATGATGGTCAGTCAGTTTTTCTTTGTGCTTGAGCACTTGACGATCCAACTTGTCAGCCATCAGGTCGAGGGCAGCATACATATCGGCATGGCTCGACTCAACGTGAATGTCTTTGCCTTTGAGGTGCAAGTCAACATTCACTTTTTGCTCAAGCTTGTCCACCGAGAGCGTCACGCTGACAGCAATCACGTTGTCAACATGGCGGGTAATGCGCTCAAGCTTCTGCTCAATATATTCGCGCAGAGCGGGGGTCACTTCGAGATGGTTGCCGGTAATATTCAAATTCATGACCTTCTCCTTCTTGCTGTGTGCGGGCTGACATTCTTAGCGATGTCAGCTTAAAAAACTCGGGCAAATCAAGCTAAATCACCTTGCGAAGACTCGCTGCGGGTATCTGCATGGCTTCACGATACTTGGCTACGGTGCGCCTTGCAACCTGAATCCCTTCCGCCGCCAAATTTTCTGCCAATGCATTATCTGAAAGCGGTTTTTTAGAGTTCTCCATTTGAATCAACTTTCTGATCCTGGCTTTAATCGCTGTTGCAGAACACTCACTGCCATTTTGCCCTTCAAGCCCACTTCCAAAGAAGTACTTGAGCTCAAACAAGCCGCGCGGCGACATGAGGTACTTCTGCGTTGTCACCCGAGAAATAGTGGACTCATGCAACCCTAACTCTTCAGCGATATCGCGCAAAACCATGGGTTTCATGCCCTCGTCACCGAGCTCAAAAAAAGCTTGCTGACGCGCCACTATGGCATCCGACACCCTCAGTATAGTGTCAAATCGTTGACGAATGTTACGAACTAACCACCGAGCTTCTTGGAGCTGCGCATTCAGCTGACTCCCGCCTTCTCGATGTTGTTGCAATAGATTTGCATACATTGAATTGACGCGCAACTTCGGCATCGCCGCAGGGTTTAAACGCGCTTGCCAACCTTGGCGCGTCCGCACCACCAACACATCAGCGGCCACATACTGCGTCTCTCCGCCACCAAAGCCGCTCGATGGGCGCGGGTTTAATGTCGCCAACAACTGCTGCGCCTGACGCAACAACGACTCATCACAATCCAAAATGCGCTTCAGGCGCGCGAAGTCACGATTTGCGAGCAATGTAAGATGCTGATCAGCCAAACGAAGCGCCAATTGTTGCACCGCACTCACAGGGCGCGCCCGCAACTGCAAGCACATCGACTCAGCCAAATCCCGAGCCCCCACGCCCGCAGGATCAAACTGCTGTAGCAGCGACAGCCCGACTTTAAGCTCAGACACCTCAAGCTCAAGTTCAGATGGAAATTGAGCCGCAATATCCTCTAAAGACTCAATTAAATAACCATCGTCATCCAGCGCCTCAATAAGCAACGTCACCACAGCCCGATCTCTCGTCGATAAGGCATGCTCACTCACCTGCGCCAGCAAATGCTCACGCAAAGTCAGTACTTTGCACATTTGCGCGCGCGGATCAAAATCTTCGTCATCATCCGATTGCCGCGCTGCACCATGCCCCCAATCCAGCTGATCCCCAAAATCGGTTGGCTCAGCATGCGTTTCTGGCTCAGGCGAAGGTGCGTGATCTTCCGCAGTGATCGCGATGGTTTCGGGCGGTTCAGCGCCGCCGCCATCATCGCCATCACCGGATTCCAACATGGGATTGGTTTGTAAAAAAGTCTCTAACTCTTGGTGTAATTCAAGCGTCGAAAGCTGCAACAGCCGGATGGACTGTTGCAGCTGAGGCGTAAGGGTCAAATGCTGACTGACCTTGAGTTGCAGACTTTGCTTCATGAGACACGCAATCCCGTTTACAAGTGGAAATGCTCGCCAAGATAAACTCGACGGACATCTTCGTTATTGACGAGATCTTCGGGCAACCCTGCAGCAAGGACACTACCCGCATTAATAATGTAGGCATGGTCACAGATTCGCAGAGTTTCACGAACATTGTGGTCGGTAATCAACACCCCGATTCCACGCTCTTTCAAATAGGCAATAATTTTCTGGATATCGATCACCGCAATCGGGTCGACGCCCGCAAACGGCTCATCGAGCAAAATAAATTTTGGCCGCGTCGCCAGCGCCCGCGCAATCTCGACACGCCGCCGCTCACCGCCCGACAGGGCCATTGCATTGCTTTCACGCAAATGGGCGATATTGAGATCTTCTAACAACAAATCCAATTCATGGCGCGCTTTTTCACCTCGTAGACCGGTGATTTCTAAGATAGACATCACGTTGTCTTCGACAGTCATTTTGCGAAAAATCGACGCCTCCTGCGGAAGATAACCCAAGCCTAACTTGGCCCGCCGATGAATCGGGAAATGGCTGATATCTTGGCCGTTGAGCAAAATCTGACCAGCGTCCGCCGCCACCAGCCCCACAATCATATAAAAGCTCGTGGTCTTGCCAGCGCCGTTTGGACCTAACAAACCCACGACTTCGCCGCTTTTAATTTCAAGCGAGACATCTTTAACCACGGTGCGGCGCTTGTAGCTTTTTTTCAGATTTTTGACAGATAAGAGCGTGCTGGTCATGGGGTATCCGGCTTGGGTTGCAAGATCACAGTGACACGACCCGAGCTGGGATTGGCCGATTTTTTACCGCCGCTCACCTGAAAAGTACCGGTTTTAGCCTGATACACAATCAATTGTCCCATCACCATATCCTGATTGCGTTTAGCGCGCGCATTATCAATCAGGGTCACAATTTCTTTGGCGCTATCGTATTCGATACGTTTGGCTTGCGCTTCAACCCATTCGTCTTTGCCGCCATCTAGCCGCTGCCGGAAGGTTGCTGGAGAGCCTGTTGCAACCGCAAACTGCTGGCCCTTCTCGTTTTCTTTGACCGTCACCTGCGCGGCCTTGAGGCGTAAGCTGCCCTGCGTCACGATGACATTGCCTTCATACACCATCAGATTTCTTTGCTGATCCAGACTGGCGCTATCGGCTTCGACTTCAATCGGCTTGTTACGGTCGCTTTTTTCAGCAAACGCCATCGAAACACAAAGCAACAAAGCTGCTGTTGAGAGGACTGTATTAATTATTTTTGTCATGAATAACTTTCACGCGCGCGTTTAAAAGCAATTTTTGGTGAATATCATCGTACGAAAACCCTCGAGATTGAATCACAGAACTGCCTTCCCGATACACAGTATCCGCCGTCGAGCGGGCAAAGCGTCGCACAGTGTCAATCTGTAATTGGGCGCTGTCCAATGTAGCGCGAGGCTTATCGGCCGAGGGATGGCGAATTAACTGCACGGGTCCATCAAACCACGCCACTTCTTTGCGGCTATCGTAGCGCGCTGAACTTCCAATAATTTCGCCTAATAAATGATCGCCGTTGTATTGGAAGAAATGCGGCTGCTGCACATGAATTTCATCTTGGTCAGGAAACTGCCACAGCCGTTGCCCATTGACACGCCGATATAGTTTCCCATCGGGGGCATACATTGATGCGGTGAAATTTTCGACTTGGTATTCGACCGTCGCCGGATTTTTCGGGGCATTTCCTAGCGGCAACAGGGCGATGAGCTGCTCTAAAAAGAGGGTCAATCCGCCCAAAATCAACGCCAACAAGACCGGAAACAAGCGAAAGCTATGGCGAGTCATACCAAGTACCGTGCCAGAGCGGCGTCCAATGTACCTTGCGACTGCATGATCAACTCAGTCACCTCTCGCACCGCACCCTCACCGCCACGGCAGCCACTGACATAGTGCGCATGGCTACGCACGACATTCGGAGCATCGGGGACTGACACCGCAAACCCCACGCGGCGCATCACCGGCAAATCAATCACATCATCGCCCATATAGGCACAGTCTTCTGGCGTCAGGCCGGTTGTCGACAAAAGATGCTGAAACGCCTCCATTTTGCTTTCACTGCCCATGTACAAATGCTGAATACCAAGGCTTTTCGCACGAAGTTCGACGCATGCTGCAGCACGACCGGTAATGATCGCCAGCGCGACCCCCGATTGCTGCAGCATTTTCAGACCATGCCCATCTAAAGTGTTAAAAGATTTCAGCTCTTCGCCAGTCGGGGTGATAAAAATTCGGCCATCGGTCAAAACACCATCGACATCCATGATAAACAGGCGAACGCGGCTCGCGAGTTGTTGAATAGACTGCATATTTTTCCTTAAACCACGCCCGCACGCAGCAGGTCATGCATATTGAGCGCACCGATTGGCCGATTGTCGGCATCGACCACCAATACACCATTAATCCGATAACGCTGCATCAACTGCACCGCTTCCGCCGCCAAGCGATCAGCGGTAATCGTGCGCGGCTGCGGGCTCATCACAGAAAGAACTTGCCCTTGATACAAATCGACTTGCCGATCCAGCGCCCGACGCAAATCCCCGTCGGTAAAAATGCCCGTTAAGCGCCCATCCGCATCGACAATCGCCGTCATACCCAAGCCTTTTTGGGTGATCTCGAACAGCGCATCTCGAATCGAGGTCTGCTCTGTCACGCAAGGCAACTGATCGCCTTGATGCATGACATCGCTCACACGAACCAATAAACGACGCCCCAAACTCCCACCGGGATGAGACAGCGCGAAATCTTCTTCACGGAACGCGCGGGCATCTAATAGCACCATGGCGAGCGCATCGCCCAAAGCGAGGGCTGCAGTGGTACTCGTAGTCGGCGCAAGATTCAACGGGCACGCTTCTCGCTCAACCGCTGCATCAAGATGAATATCTGATTCGCGCGCTAATGTAGACTGGGGACGGCCGGTCATTGCAATCAGCGATACACCTTTGCGGCGCAAACTAGGCAGCAAGGCGATAATTTCATCCGATTCGCCCGAGTTAGATAGGGCAATCAGCACATCACGCTCGGCAATCATGCCTAAATCGCCGTGAGCCGCTTCAGCCGGATGCACGAAGAAAGCAGGTGTTCCTGTCGAAGCCATGGTCGCGGCAATTTTGCGGGCGATATGACCCGATTTTCCCATGCCAGTCACGACCACTCGCCCCTGACAGGCCAGTAAAATATCAATAGCGTTCGAAAATTCAGCACCCAAACGGGCGGCTAAAGCGTGAATAGCGTGCGCCTCGGTTTCGAGAACGTCACGCGCCAAAGCAAGGCGGTGCGAAGAGGTGTCGGTCATGCGAAATGTAAAATGGGGTGCATAGCACCGCAAAGGCAGGTTGTCATAACGACAAAGTATATCAAGTTTTATCGCCCACCCCGTGCAAAAGACACTGCGCGGCACAGAGAAGCCAAGGAATCTAAATTCGGAGACGCTCGCTTATAATATGTAAATCCTTTATTCAGTCACGCGCGCACATAAAAGTACATCATGACACTTTAAGCTACAGCACAAATCCCCCGACTTCATTGATCGACGACCCTTTTACCTATCGAGCTCATATCGCAGATGCACTCACTCGCCCCTCTTGTTTTTACTCTTTTTGCCGCCGTGATTGTCATCACCCTCTGTAGGCTGATTCGCATTCCAGCGATGCTTGGCTATTTGCTGGTCGGGTTTATTGCGGGTCCCGGTGGCTTTGCCATCATCGCAGACTCGGCGCAAACCCAATTTTTAGGCGAAATCGGCATTGTATTTCTGATGTTCACGATAGGCCTTGAGTTTAGCCTGCCTAAATTACGGGCCATGCGGCATATCGTATTTGGATTAGGTTTGGCGCAAGTGATTGTCACCATGCTCGTCACGATGGGGCTGACGATGCTACTTGGCGGATCGGCCATGATGGGCTTTGCCCTCGGTTCCGTGGCAGCACTTTCATCAACGGCGATTGTCTCAAAGCTACTCACGGAGCGCTTGGAGCTCAACGCCCCACAAGGACAAATGTCAATCGGGGTACTGCTATTTCAGGATATTGCAGTCGTCCCTTTGCTGATTTTGCTACCGGCGTTGGCGGGCGATGCGAATCGGCTTTGGATGGATCTGGGCGAAGCGCTTCTCAAGGTCATTGTTGTCATGGTTCTGCTGTTTTGGATTGGGCAGCGTTTGATGCGGCCGTGGTTTCACATTGTGGCGCGACAACGCTCAGGTGAGCTGTTCATGATCAATGTGCTGCTGGTGACGCTGGGGGTGGCATGGCTGACCGAGTTATCGGGTTTATCGCTTGCATTGGGCGCCTTTGTCGCAGGCATGCTGATTGCTGAAACCGAATATCGCTACCAAGTGGAAGAGGACATCCGCCCCTTCCGCGATATTTTGTTAGGTTTTTTCTTCATTACGATTGGCATGCGGTTAGAAGTTTCCGTCCTAACCGAGCAATTTGAACTGGTTGGCATGCTGCTCGCATTGCTGATCCCAGGCAAGGCGCTGATGATGTATGCCATCGCCCGCGTCTCACGCTATCGCCCTAGCGAATCCTTGCGTACGGCTTTAGCACTTGCACAAGGTGGCGAATTTAGCTTTGTTCTGCTTGCCTTGATCGGCAACTTTGATCTTATCCCACCGGCAGTAGAGCAAGCCGCCATCGCAGCCGTGACGCTGTCGATGCTGTCTTCACCCTTCCTCATTCAACAATCTGACCGAATTGTTCGGCATTTGATTCGCTCGGATTGGATGAGCCAGTCGGTCGATTTACATCAAATTTTAATCTCAAGTATGGGACGTAATGAGCATGCGATTATCTGTGGCTATGGCCGAAGTGGGCAGGCGCTCGCGCGCCTTCTTGAGCGTGAGTCGCAGAGTTTTTTCGCGCTAGATCTCGACCCTGAGCGGGTTAAAGATGCCGCCGCCGCAGGGGATGCGGTGGTGTTTGGTGATGCGGCTAAAAAAGAGGTGTTAATTGCAGCGGGACTGATGCGCGCCAAGGTGCTGATTATTACCTATGCCGACACGCATGCCAGTATGCGCATACTGTCCATGGTGCGAGATTTGCGGCCAGATTTACCTGTCGTTGTACGCACAGTCGACGATAGCGATATTGATGTTTTGCGAGAGGCGGGTGCAGATGAAGTGGTTGCTGAAGTCATGGAGGGCAGTTTAATGCTGGCCTCTCAAGCTTTGATGGCGATGGGTGTGCCACTGAACCGTGTCTTGCGCCGAATTCGTTCGGTACGTGAAGAGCGTTATAACCTGTTTAGAGGATTCTTCCGTGGGGTGACGGATGAAAGTTTGGCGATGGATGAGGCCGCCCAGCCGCGCATGGCCACGGTTCTTCTGACACCAGCAGCCAGTTCAATCGGAAAATCGCTGGGAGAGTTGCATCTGCACGAGCTAGGCGTTGAGGTTCGCGCAATTAAACGCCACCTCACCCGCCATAGCGACCCCGGTCATGACTTTATCTTGCATGTTGACGACGTGGTGGTGTTGCTAGGATCTCCGGCATCGCTGGCGACTGTCGAGCATGTCTTACTGCAAGGTTGAGAAATTAGGTCAAAATGATTTTTTGAAACAATGGGTTATTTAAAAAATCATTTTAAAAATCGATTTTTCTCAAAAAATCACTTGCCAAGAAAAAATAACCTAGGCACAATAGCACTCTCTTAACGCCGGTGTAGCTCAGTTGGTAGAGCACCTGACTTGTAATCAGGGGGTCGCGAGTTCGAATCCTGCCGCCGGCACCAGTTTGATAAAAAATCCCCGCCTAGTGCGGGGATTTTTTATGTATTCGCGACAAGCACATCTTTAGCATCGCTTTCTAGCCTATACTCATCTCTGAATAGCCAGACATCACACATCAGCTTGGCCCGTGTGTTTTTATGCAAAAAAACTGCATTTACAGGTAAAATTCTGAGTCATGTCACTTAAATACACAATCATGAGGAAAATCGATTATGCAGTTTGACGAAGTGAAACCTGAACATTTCAGCACTGTCTCACGTGATCCGTTTCCCCATACCCAAATTGATCATGCTCTTTTACAGCTCGCTGGTGGTGGGCAAAAAGCCTCACAATTCCGCAAAGAAGTCCTAGAAGCAGCAGGCTGGAAACATCACAACCTCACACCACTAGGTAAATACCCAGAAGAAGCATCTGCCGCTTACAATCGTATTCGTACGGCCCTTACAGATGCCAAGCGCCCCGAGCAGGTTTTTGCCAATCTAAAAGCATCAAAGTAGAACCCAACCCGTTCATTGAGTCATAGAAAATGGCACGCTTAAGGCGTGCCTTATTTTTTAATTAAAAGCGGTAAACACCTAATCCTTTCAAAAGACACTTGCCAGCCCGCAAATAAACGGTTAAATTCGCCGCCTATCGTGAAATGCGGGTGTAGCTCAATGGTAGAGCAGAAGCTTCCCAAGCTTACGACGAGGGTTCGATTCCCTTCACCCGCTCCAAGCTCTGCGGTTTCATCCGTCAGTCCAGTGATCCCCTAGAATTCTACGGCGCATGGCGAGGGATGTTTATATTCCTATCGACCCGTTTGTCTGAAAAAGCGCGGTTATGATGAAACTCAACTCCGGTCGTTTTTGGCTCAAAACCATTGTTTATACACTTAGCGGACTCATGATCTGCTGGCTCGTCATGCTTGGGGTTCTAAAATGGCAATTTGACGAGCGTGCCATTCGCGCGAGCCTAGGCAACGCCTTCACTGCACAACAACGCACCGTCCACATCGAAGGTAAAATTCAGCCCATCTTCTGGCCATTACCTGGCGTTGCCATCGAAAAAATCACCCTCTCAGCAGTCGACAGCACAGAGACCTTTGCGACCGTCCAACGCCTTGAAGCCCATCTTGCATGGTGGCCGCTCCTCACCCAAAAACGCCACGTCGTTCAAGAACTCAGCCTCAGCAGCATTCAAGCCGAAATTAGCCGCAACAAACAGGGCGAGTGGAACATTCAAGACCTGCTCAAGGCGGCACAACAACCCGACTTTGAAATTCGGCTCGATAAGTTCCACCTCAACGCAATCGATCTGAGCCTGCAAGACGCCCTCAGCAATCACCAATTCCGTCTACGCCAAGGGCAAATTCACCTCGACAACCTCAAAAGCGACGGACAGCTCTCCGTGCGCGGTCAATTGGAGAATGGCGAAAACTCGGTCGGGCTTGCGCTCGATAGCCCGCTACGCGTCGCAGACGACCAACTCGCGGTCGATAAATTTTCACTCACGCTCCACGGCAACCAAGGCGATCTTGGCGATGCCCGACTCGATGTTGAAGGAGCCGCCGATATCAATTTGGTCAAAAACCAAATGGACTTACGCGACGTCGTTTTGCGCCTCGACAAAAAGCAAAACCCCACCATTCAGCTTGAAGCCCGCACCGCCTCGCTCGATATCAACAATGCAGGGTTCGACACCCCTCGCCTTGACCTCAACGGCCAAATCACGACCGCAGGCTCACACTATCTCTTCAACACTGAAGCCCAAGAAGTCAGTGTCAGCAGCGCAGGCACCGCACAAGCCAAAACCATTCGCAGCAACATCGAGTGGCGTTACGGACAACATGCGCTCAAAACCCAGATTGACACCGCGCTACACATTAGCAGCCTAAACAACATCCGTTTTGAACCTGTTAACCTTCAAACTCGGTTTGAAAGCCCCTATCTACCGCGTGGTGAAATGAAAGCCACCCTCAGCGGAACCATGAGCGCCGACCTCAAAAAAGACCAGCTGGAAACCCACCTCGAAGGCAAGCTCGATGGAGAAGCGTTCCGCTTCGACGGCAAACAAATCGGTTTTGACACCCCACGCCACCAAGTCAGCGCACAAATCGATCTGCTGGACCTCAACCGCTATCTCCCCCAAGCACAAGCTAAAACAGAAACCACCGGCGCACTTCTGCAGTCCGAGCGACCGCTACGGCTCGACTGGCTTGCGCCGCTAGACATCACCGGCGACATCGCGATTGGTGAAATGCGTGCGGGCCGATTTGCGCTACAAAATCTTAATTTCCACGTCAATGCCCTCCCCGATCGCCTGACGCTCTCCGCACTCAAGGCGGATATTTACGAAGGCCACCTATCCGGCTCAATGCAGCTCGTGAACAAAGCCACGCCAGAGATTCACCTTGAGCAAAACCTGCGACAAATGAACCTCCACCCACTCCTGCGAGATGTTTTTGATTTCAGTCGCCTCGAAGGCAAAGGCAGTGGTCGCCTCGAACTCAGCGCAACAGGACAAACCTTCAGCGATTTACGCCGTACGCTCACCGGTAGCATTGCGCTGACCCTTAATCGCGGTGCGCTCACTGGTATTGACCTCATGGCCGCACTCAAAAATTTACCGGGCGAATTGCAATCATGGTCAGAGCACCCGTTAAATGCAGACAAGCATCAACGCACCGAATTCCAACGCCTCAACGCAAGTTTTCTCTTTGAAAATGGCGTCGGACGCAACCAAGATTTACACCTCAACTCCACACTGCTTGGTGTCAACGGAAGCGGCAAGTTAGACCTCGTGAATAACATTGTCGATTACACCCTAGAGACACAGGTGACATCGAAGGTGCAGACGCCATTACAAGCACTATCGGTACCGATCAAAATTACTGGCGCCATCAATGCCCCGACCTATGCCCTTGATTTTAATCGCTTAGTGAAAGACAAAAAAACAGAGGCTGAAAAGCAAGACGCGCTCAAAGAACAACTCACTCAACCGCTAAAAGCGCTCGCCCCTCAGCCGTAAACCGTCCCTCACAGATCAAGCACAGAAAAAAGCCCCCAGAAATCTGGGGGCTTTCCATTTAAGCGTTCTGCAAATTACACCCACCCCTCAAAAGTCATCACACTGCCCACCGCGGTGATCGCCTCGCTGCTGT
>CAZWRK010000050.1:0-31841 GCA_964635875.1 uncultured Aquaspirillum sp. | reverse complement strand
GCTGATTGCGTGTTCGTCGATGCGGAGGAGGAAGACAGGGGCATCCCGCAATGCGTAAACATTTCGGTCGGATACTCAGCTTCATGCGCAACACGCGCTGGCGTCGGCTCATCCTGAATTACTTCGAGGCGCCCTATACGAACGCCTACTCCGAAGCGCTGAACGGGCTTGTCGATCAGATGAACCGCGCGGGACGCGGCTATCGCTTCGAAACCCTGCGCGCGAAGGCTTTGCTGCGCTACGGGCCGTTCCGCCACGAAGCGGCGAAGTCCATGAGCTTCATATCGTTCTTGCGCTATCACGGCATAGACCTTTCAACCTTTGAGGCTGATCTGCGTGAGAGGAGTTTCTGAGGTCGTTCCAACCTCGAAAGACGGAGAGCCATATCTTGGCTAGGCAGCCGAAATTCCACGCCAGAATGGCGACCAGACCTTTGCGAGCGCTCTGGCCATCTGGTCCCAGTTGTCGATGGACTCCCAATCGGAGGTGGTGAAGGCCTTGCACGATAGGTTGTTCTCTTCGGTGGTCGCGACGATGCGTCCGCCAATGGTGATTGTGGCCGACGCGCGGCGCTTGGCCGGTTCGACGTGAATGCGGCAGGCGGTGTCGCCATCGGTCTTGTGGGAGATCGTGAAGGATTCGAGCATTGCAGTTCCCTCTCCTGTTCAGGCGGCGAAATAGAAGTCGGCGTCGTCGTTGATCTCGCGCAGCTCGTCGAGCGAGAGCGGGTTCGCGTCGTGGACGCCTTCGACGATGTTGCCGGCCCAAGCGAGCGCTTCGTTTCGATCGGTCAGCGACATCTCGTTGGCGAGGATGGCGCTCTCGATCTGCTGCAGGGCTTCGGCGGCGGTGATCTTGTGGTCTTCGTACTGGCCGCGGATGGTGTGAAATGCTGACATGGTCTGGTCCTCGGGTGTGGGGCGGGCGCCGGCCAAGGCGACCGCCTAGCTGCATCTTCCGGGTTTTCGGCTTGATTGCCACTGCTGATTTGGAGGGGAGAAAGCGCACGGGGAACACGGGGTTAGCTCGGCCGGCGCCTGGCTGTTCGTCTGGCAGGCGTTGAAAATCGACCACAGCGATTCCGGCCGGTAGGACGGGCGTGGAATGCGGTCGGGATCGCCGGGCTAGGGCTGCTCCTGCATGGTCGGTTCGGCTATTGTGCGCCCTGCCGCCGGCTGGTCGCCGGTGGCCTCGAACCGAGGTGAACCAATGAAGCAGCCTGAATATGCGATCGCGACCCGCGATGGTCGTTTCCTGTCGAACTGGCGGACGGGTGTGACGCACGAAATGATTGCTGTCGCCAAGTGGACCACATCCCGCCGGTATGCGCGGGAGATCGCGAAACGGTTTGGCGGGGCGGTGGTTCTGGTTCCGGGCGGCGACGCATGGCTCGATCCCGGCGCCTATCATGGCCCGTGGCGTCACTGATCCCGGTCTAGGATTGCAGCAAGATTGAAGGGCGGCCCTCGGGTCGCCCTTTTCTATTTGCAGCGTCATTCCGCGCGGGATAAAGCTATCTGCCGCTTGTGAGGGGATTCCAGCATGGCTCCACGCCGGAAACAGGGACAGGATGGTTCGATCTTCGTCGTGAACGAACCGGGCGAGATTTCAGAAAGCGTGTGGAACGCGCTGCGTTCCCACGTCTCTGAGGTGAATGCGGCTGCGACTGCGCGCCTCGAGGAAAAACTGACGAAGATGGTCCGCGACGAGATCGCCGTCGCCGAGCCGCCGCCTTCGCCGCCGGAGGCTTCTCCTGGACTCGCTGCTGCGCCAGCGCCGTCCGATGTGCGGGTCGGGTCGATGGTCGAATATCGCCTGACGGTGCATGACGTCGGGCAGATCATGGCGCGCCGAAAGAAACGAGAGGAAAGCGGCAACGCTCCGGTGGTCGGCGCGAAATACCCTGCGGTCGTCGTCGCGGTGAACGGCGCCGGGATCAATAATCTGCGCGTGTTTCTCGATGGCGAGGATTCGTTGTGGGTGAAATTCAGGACCCACGGCGACCGCGCCGGCAATTGGTCCTAGCTTGACGGCTCGGGCTGATTCGGTAGAGAACATGCGCCTGCACGCAGCGGCTTCAGTCGGGGAGCAGTAGCGTGTACGGGCCGGTCGTCGTTTCGATTGACCGGCCCGGCCATTTTTCCGAGTTCGAGTGAACAAGTCCCGCCGTGTTGCGTATCGGCGGGGCTTTGTGTTGCGGCCGTAGCTCAATGGTCGAGCAGCGGTCTTCCAAACCGAAGGCGAGGGGTTCGATTCCCTCCGGCCGCTCCATCATTCGGGTTCCGTTTCAAATGACGACGCTTACGAAAGCGTCTTTCGGCGCGTGCGCGTCTGCGCCGCAGAAGCCGAGATCGGTCTTGTCGAGATTGATCATCTGCCAGCGCCACGCCATGCAGTCCGAAGCGATGCAGTGTGGTCTGTCACTGATGATGGCGTTGCAGACCGTTCCCGGTATGGGGTTGCCTTCCTCTCCCGGTTGCTGAGCAGCCCTGTTATCGAATAGCGGCGCGCGAACGTGGCGACACCATTTCGTGCGGGCTTCGTCTTCACGTAGCAGCATTCTTGCCTCCTCTTGTTTTGAGCCAGATATCGAGCCCCCACAGATAGAAATCGACGTCGCCTTGCATCCATGCTTCGAGGAATTTGCGAGGCAGCGAACCGGTCTCGAGGTATGTGGCGAATTCGATCGCGAGCGTTAATGACTCGGTTGTTCGCACCCAGGTCGGCGTGACCTTGTTTCCGACTCGATCGATCCAGTGGAAATGCGTTCCGACCTGCGCGGCGTGGATGAATAGAAGGCGGTTGCCGACGCGACCTACTCGTTCCTCGCCGGGCGGATGGTTGCGTGGATCGTTGTGCATCAGTTTCATGGTCGCCTCCGTCAGTTCGCTGCCGCGCGACGGAATCCGTCCAGCGTCTTTCTGACAGCCTCGTCGACTGTCGTTGCGCAGTGAAGCATGGCCTTCATCTGCATTGTCGGCGGAGCGCCGTTGGCGATGCAATTGCCGACAATCTCGCCAATGAGGACGCCGGCGAGTCGGCCGTAGACCTGCGCTATGCGGTCGGGATGAAATCCATCTTTCTTCGTGCGGCTTTGGAAATCGAACAGCGCGAGTTCCGCCTGAGCCCGCGCGCGCTCGAGGTCGACCGCCAAGGCGAGATAGGGGTCCTCGGGGTTTCGTTGCCAAGCTTCGATTGCTTTCTGCAATGCGGGCTGCTGAAGCGCGATGAATGTCGCGCGGTCGGCCGTGGGTTTCGATCTCATGCGTTGCTCCTGCTGTTGGTTATGAAAAAGGCCCGGCTTCGAGCCGGGCCAGTGATAGTGAATCGATCCGGTTCAGGCGGCGACGCCGGCGGTCAGGATCTCTTTCCAGTCGCTGCGGTTGAGGTTGAGCAGGGCGCCGCCGGCGGCTTCGAATTCGACGGCGCGGTCATAATTTCCGGTGTGCGCCTGAGCCGTGACCGCGTTGAGCAGGCCCCATGCCGAGGTGTCGCCGCCTTCGATCAGCGCCCGGAGGATGCCACCGCGCTCGCCTTCGGTGACTCCGATCTTCTGCGCCAGAACCTCGACGGACTTGTTCGGGTCGCCTTCGATGCGCCCTTCGGTCAGAGCTTTCATGCGTTCGAGGGTCTTGCCGAACAGCGCCTCGTCCATGGAGCCGCGAACGACGTCGCGCGCCTTCAGAAGCAGGGCGTGATCGTCGGCGCGCTTGGCCTCGTCGCTGAACATCGCATTGAGGTCTTCGCTCATGTCGATGCGCCGGCCGACGTGGCGTGCGGTGAACTTGGCGTCGGGGAGGATCATGCCGTTCAGGCACGCGAGACGATAGATCATCGGCCGAACGGAGACAGCGCCGAGACCGACTTCGCTGTTGCTGATGATGACGCCGGCCTGCACCACGTCTCCCTTGCGGACTTCGCCGACGACTCGCTCGGTGGTCGCCTGAATGTATAGGCGGCGCTCGGTGATCTGGCAGGAGACGATCTTGAGTTGCGGCGCCTGTTCGAGCAGAACCGGGAGGACTGCCTCGGCTATCTCCTCGTTCTCGACGCGCGCGTACTTGTCCGAAAGGAAGGCGCGCATGTCGCCGTTCAGCGTGCGGACCATGCGCCGGTCGTTCGACCGTTCGAGCCACGTGTTGACGTTGTCGGCAAGCAGCTGCGGCGCGTCGGTCAGCATGCGGTCGTAATACTTGGCCGGGACGCCGAGGAAGGCGCCGACCTGATCGTGCGCCAGCGGCCGCATGGGATAGGCCTCGCGGCCGTCGCCGTTCTGAATCTCGAACTTGGCGACCTTGTCGCTGTCGATGGTCATGCGGGCGGTCGACGGATTGACGATCAGATCGCGCTTGAGGGGCTTGTCGCCTTCGATGCGGCGGGCGAGTTCGATCAGGGAAAGTCCGGTCTGAATTTGCTGTCTCCTCGGGTTGAAGGCCGCCCTGCGGGTCGGCCGGGTGGTCTATGCCAAACCATCCGAGACGGAGGGTAGGCGTGATGCTGCGTTCTTTACAACAGGTCGGGATAGGATTATCTCAAAAGCCTCTTTGCTTTCAGGGTTTGGGATATGCGGGTCACGGCTTCGGAACGAATTCGGCGGCGACTGGAGGCTGCGGGCGCTGGCTTCAGGGCAAATCAGAACATCGCCGAATTTATCGAACCGGGAGAAATGGCGTCGCTCGAACGCGAGGTCGAGCAGCAAATGGGCTCTCTGCTTCGGACCCTGGTGATCGACGTCGAGAACGACCATAACACGAAAGAGACCGCTGCGCGCGTGGCGCGCATGTTCTGCCGTGAGGTGTTCGCCGGCCGATACGAGGCGAAGCCGAAGGTGACGAAATTTCCGAACGTCGAGAAGATCGACGAGATCAACGTCATCGGGCCGATCACCGTGCGGAGCGCCTGCGCCCATCACATGGTTCCGATCTTGGGCGACGCCTTCGTTGCCGTGATCTACGGCAAGGAACTGATCGGGCTGTCGAAATTCCATCGCTTGACCGAATGGATTTGCACGCGGCCGCAAATTCAGGAGGAAGCTGCTTCGCAGATCGCAGACGAGCTGGAATCCGAACTGGACCCCGCCGGTTTGATGGTCGTTTTTCGCGCGCAGCATTTGTGCTGCGGCTGGCGCGGTGTTCGTCAGGAGCACTCGCGCATGGTCTCGTCCGTTCTGCGCGGTCGCTTCGTCGGCGATGGCGCTGCGCGCGCCGAGGCTCTTCAGCTTATGAAGGGAGTCGGGCTGTGAACGGGCAACGGATCCTCGCCACGCGCTACCATGACATCTGCTGCGGGCATCGCGTCGTCGGGCATGAAGGCAAATGCCGTCACCTGCACGGGCATAATTACAGGTTCACGTTCGAATGCGAGGCGTCGGCATTGGACGTGCTCGGCCGCGTGATCGACTTCTCGGTGATCAAGTCGACGCTGTGCGCCTGGCTCGAAGAAAAATGGGACCATCGCTTTCTGGTCTTCGATAAGGATGTGATGCTCGCCCCGCTGTACGAGGTCGATCGCAGCATCGTTGCGGTTCCGTTCAATCCGACCGCCGAAAATATCGGGCTGCATCTGCTGAACGTGGTCGGGCCGGAACTGCTGAAGGACTCCGGTGTGCGTCTGATCCGCGTGACGGTGCAGGAAACACGGAAGTGCGCAGCCGTGGTCGAGGTGCTGTGATGTTCCGGCTGAACTGGGCTCGCTTCGATAGCGCCGTCGCGTTTCTGACGACGCGGCTGGTTGGTCGCCATGTGGACGGTCTCTATGCTGTGCCGCGCGGTGGTCTTCCGCTTGCGGTGGCGCTGTCGCATCACCTGCGCGTTCCGCTGGTCAATGTTGGCGAGAATGAGCGTCTGCCGCCGAACGTCTGGATCGTCGACGATATCCTCGATCATGGCGTGACGATCGAACGGATTCGGAAGCAGCACGGCGACGCCCCGGCTGCGGTGTGGTTGCGGCGCGATCGCTCCGCGCATGTGCGCGACGTCGAGGCTGTGATGCAGATTTCCGACAAGGAATGGGTGCTCTTTCCTTGGGAGGACCCTGTCGCCGCGCAACGGGAGAAAGCCGATTATGAAGCTCGCCGTCAATGAAATCTTCGAGACGATGCAAGGCGAGGCTTCCTTCACTGGGACGCCGGCGGTGTTCGTTCGTCTTCAGGGCTGCAGCGTCGGCTGTCCGTGGTGCGATACAAAACACACATGGGATCGGCCGCGCGCGATGGTGCGGCCGCTCGGCGATATTCTGCTGAAGGTGATCGAGTCCGCGACGTTCGCGGAGGTGACGCCGCAGGAGCTGGTCGGTGTGATCCTGAGCTTCCGCGCGCGTCATGTGGTGATCACCGGCGGAGAGCCGGCCGACTACGATCTATTCGAGTTGTCCGAACTGCTGATCGCCGCCGGCCGAACCGTGCAACTGGAAACAAGCGGAACGTCGCCGATCCGCATCGCTGAACTGGCATTCGTCACGGTCTCGCCGAAGATCGAAATGCCGGGCAAACGCGTTCTGATCGGCGCATCGCTTCGGCGTGCAAACGAAATCAAGATGCCGGTCGGGTCTGTGCGCGACATTGCCGCGCTTCGCGAGGTGCTCGGCCTTCTTGACTCCGAACGAGCGGTGCGCGCGCCGCTGGTCTACCTGCAACCGCTGTCGACGTCGGAAAAGGCGACGAAGCTGTGCGTGCAAGCGGCGACGGAGTATGGATGGCGCGTTTCGATCCAGACGCACAAATATCTCGGCGTGAGGTAGAGGGAGCGGGGCGATGCCTCGGAAGCGACCGGCTATTACGGTCGGTCCTCGTTCTCCGAAGGGCCGCCCAGGGTTTCGTCCGACCGCGGAACATCGCAAGATGGTCGAGGCGATGACCGCCTTCGGCATCACGCAAGAGGAAATCGCCGCTTGTATAGGCGAGAACGGAATCTCCGTTACGACGCTGTCGAAATATTTCTCGAAGGAAATCCGGACCGGAACCGCAAAGCTGGTTACGTCCGTGGCGATCCCGCTGGTGACGGCCGCAAAGAAAGTCGAAAGGGATCCTCGATATCAGGCCTCGGCGATCTTCCTGCTGAAGACGCGCGGCAAGTGGTCGGCGCCTGATCGCCGCATCAAGGTCGAGCCCGTCGATCAGGGGGGCGGCAAGAGCAGCGGATCGCAGTCGATCAACATCATCCTCGAGAAAGACGATCTTGACGTTTAGGCTGACTGAAAAGCAGGCGGAGGTGCGCAAGGTGCTGAGCCGGGCGCGTTCGACCCTGGTCTATGGCGGCGCTCGCTCCGGCAAGACGTTCCTGCTGACAAGGGCGACGGTGATTCGTGCGCTGCGCGGCGAGCATTCTCGACACCTGATCGTTCGTCACCGGATGAATGCCGTCCGTGCGTCGATCTGGCTGGATACGCTTCCGAAGGTGATGCGGACGTGTTTTCCAGACGTCGCATGGCGAAGCGAACGGCAAGACGGCTTCGTGTCGTTTCCGAACAAGTCGCAGTTATGGTTCGGTGGTCTCGATGAAAAAGACCGCGTGGAGAAAATTCTCGGTCAGGAGTACGTGACGATCTATTTCAACGAGGCGTCGCAGATCAAATATAATTCGTATCTGATCGCGTCGACTCGTCTGGCGCAAGTCGTCCCGGGTTTGGAACAACGCGAGTTCATAGACCTGAATCCGGCAGGCAATAAGCACTGGACCTATCGCCAGAACGTGCAGAAGCTTATGAACGATGGGCGAAAGCCGCTCGAAAATGCCGACGACTACCAGTCGTGCTCGATCAACCCTGGCGACAACATTGCGAACCTCGATCCGAAATTCATCGCGGCCCTGAAAAATCTTCCTGAACGCGCGCGAGCCCGGTTCTTCGAAGGGAAATACGTTGCTGAAATCGACGGCGCTCTGTGGACGCTGGAGTCCTTGTCCTCGTCGCGTGTCGAACCGAAGGATGTTCCTCCGCTGCTGCGGATCGTGGTCGGTGTCGATCCGTCCGGCGCTGCCTCTGCCGAGTCGAAGCGGAATGACGCTATCGGTATCGTCGCTGCCGGCATGGGTGTCGATGGTCGCGGATATGTGCTCGAAGACGCGACGTGCCTCGGCGGGCCGGCGATGTGGGGTCGTCTGGCGGTTCAGCTCTATGCGAAGTGGAACGCAGATTGCGTCGTCGCCGAGACAAATTACGGCGGCGCGATGGTCGAGCATGTGATCCGCGGCGCTGATCCGACCGTCGCCTACAAAGAGGTGAAGGCGTCGCGCGGAAAGTGGATTCGCGCCGAGCCGGTGTCTGCCCTGTACGAAACCGACCGCATCCGCCATGCAGGCACGTTCATCGAGCTCGAGGACGAACTTTCGAGTTTCTCGACTTCCGGCTATCAAGGTGACCGCTCGCCGAACCGGGCAGACGCTGCGATCTGGGCGCTGACCGAATTGATGCCGGCGCTGAATCTGGATCAGTCCGATCCGTCGATCTGGGAGAAGCTTGCCCAATGACCGTCGCAGCAGTCTCCACCCCCAAGGATCGCGTGCGAGTGCAGGCGCCCTCCGTTCGCACCGGCGATTCGTTTCAGAACCTGAAGGCGCGCCTTGGTATCGGCGCCGACAATCTGATCTCCGGGAGCAACTACGCACTCAATCCAGTGACTCGGAATCGTGGCAATCTCGAATTCGCGTATCGCGGTTCGTGGATCGCGCGCATGGCGGTCGATATCCCGGCCGACGACATGACCCGCGAGGGATTGCTTTTCGAGAAAGGCGTCACGCCGAACGAAGCCGAGCAGATGCACGCCGATATGAGCGAGCTCGGGGTGATGAATGCGCTTGCCGAAACCATCGGCTACGCGCGCCTGTATGGCGGCGCCTGCGGCTACATCATGATCGATGGTCAAGAGCCGAACGAGGAGCTTCGAATCGACAGGCTCGAAAAGGGAGCCTTCAAAGGGATTCTGGCGTTCGATCGGTGGCAGCTTCAGCCGTCGTTCTCCGAACTGATCGAGGCCCCTGGCCCTGATCTTGGCCTGCCGAAATTCTACGACGTGCTGAGCGTCGGCGCCGGGCTGAACGGCAAGCGGATACATCATACGCGAATGCTGAGGTTCGACGGCGACAAGTTGCCGTACTGGCAGCGCCGCATGGAAATGGGTTGGGGCGCGTCCGTGATCGAAGCCCTCTACGACCGTCTCGTGATGTTCGACTCGACGTCGACCGGCATGGCCCAGATGGTTTTCCGCGCGCATCTTCGGACGATCAAGATCGAAGGCCTGCGGACCGCCCTGGCGAACGCTGGCAAGGCGATGGAAGGTGTTGCGGCCCAGCTGGACTACATGCGGTCGATGCAGACGATCGAAGGGCTTTCGGTGATCGACGCCAAGGATGCGGTCGAAAGCCAGACGTACACGTTTTCCGGCCTGAGCGATTGCATTCTTCAGGCCGGTCAGCAGCTTGCCGGTGCGTTGCAAATCCCGCTCGTTCGGTTGTTCGGTCAGTCGCCGGCAGGTCTGAATTCGACAGGCGAGTCTGACCTGCGGACCTATTACGACGGGATAGCGAGCAAGCAGCGGCGCCATCGTCGCCAGTTCTCGCGGCTCGCGCGCATCATGCACGTGTCGTCTCTCGGTCGTCCGAATTCTTCGGAGTTCGACTACAAGTTCGCTCCGCTTTATGAGCTGTCGGCCAAGGAAAAGGCGGAGATCGCCGTCTCGACCACATCGGCTGTGTCGACTGCGGTTGGCGATGGACTGCTCGAGCCGCACCTCGCCCTGAAGGAACTGAAGCAGTCCTCGGAGGTGACGGGCGTCTTCACGAACATCAGCGAGGAAGATATCGAAAAGGCGAAACTCGCCCCGCCGCCTGCAATCGGTCTGGACGCCGGCGGTGCGCCGGGAGAAGATGCCGACTCCTCGGACGAAGGCGATGCGCCGGCTCCCGACCAGCGCAAGGGCGAGGCTATCCGCGAGGTCGAATGATATGTGCCCGGTCTGCACTGAGAACGGCGTGCTCGTCGTGCGGACCGGCGACTATACGCGGCGGCAGGCGAAGGCTGATTTTCAGCGCGCGCGCCGCGCCGAGCGTCGCTACGGCGCCCAACTGAGGCAGATCGCCAAGATCATCGGCCAGTTCGTCCGCTCGATGGACCCTTCGACCCTGGAAGGGGTCACGATGATTCGTTCGGCGCTCGAAACCTACGCGAACGCCCTGAGGCCGTGGGCTTCTTCCGTCGCCAAGGCGATGATCGCCGACGTGGCCGCGCGCGACCGCAAGGAATGGAGAAAGCTATCTAACGAGATCGGTTCCGAGCTTCAGCGAAAGATCGACAACACCCCTATTGGCGCCGAGGTTCAAGCCTTGATGGACGCTCAAGTCCATCTGATCACATCGATGCCGCGCGACGCCGCGCTGCGCGTTCATGAGCTGGCGATGAAGGCCCAGACGGACGGCTCCCGCGCAAAGGCGCTGGTCGCAGAGATCATGCGGACAGGCGAGGTTACGCGCAGCCGTGCCGAATTGATCGCTCGTACTGAGGTCGGCCGCGCCTCGACGGTGATGACGCAAGTCCGTGCCACGGCGATCGGGTCCGCCGGATATATCTGGCGCACGGTCGGGGACTCGGACGTGCGTCCGTCGCATCGGAAAATGAATGGCAAATTCGTGCGTTGGGACCGGCCGCCAACCCTGGACAAGTTGACCGGTCATGCCGGCGCGCTGCCGAACTGCCGCTGCTATTGCGAGCCGGTGATCCCTGACCCTGAATATTGATCGGCTTGACGGTTCGGCGATTCCACGTTCTACAAATGGCCCTTCGCTCTGAATGGTCCATCTGGTGAAACCAACCGCCGCGCTTCGAGAGATCATTGCCCGCACGGTCGACGATGCGGGGGCGATGCGCATCCATGAGGTGATGCAGATCGGCCCGAAGCAGGCGATGACCCGCGAGGGGTTCCTGCTCTGCAAAGACGTTCCTGTCGCGCGCGTCGGCGAACTGATCTACGTCGCAGGCGAGCTCCCGGTCGAGGCCGGCCCTGACCATCTGATCCGTGTTGTGCGGACCGACGCCGACCTGTTCGCGCCGGCGTTCCTGGACTCGCTGAACGGTAAGCCGGTCGTCGACATGATGGCGGCCGGAGGCGGTTCCGATGGCGATCATCCTGCCGAAGACGTGACGCCGGCCAACTGGCGCGAGCTGGCCGCCGGCGTGATGTTGAACGCGCGTCGCGGCGACGCGCCCTTGGCAGATTGCATTCTGTGCGATCTTCTGATTACGGATTCGCAAGCGATCAACTATGTGCGCAACGGGAAGCGCGGCGTGAGCCTCGGTTACGACGCCGAATATATCCAGACCGCTCCCGGTCGTGCTCTTCAGCGGCCGGTCGCCGCGAACCATGTGGTTCTGACTTCCAGCCCGCGGTGCGGGCCGAGGTGTTCAATAGGGGACTCCGAAATGTCCAAGTCCAAGGTTCTTCGCAGCAGCACGTCGCACGACTCGATCCTGTCGCGCATCCGCAGGGCGTTCAATACGCGTGACGCCGCCGAGCTCGAAAACGCGCTCGAAGAGTCGGGGATCGAAAAGAGCGGCGGCGAAGACGTCGGAGGCTCCGGCGCCGTTCATGTGCACGTCTATGGCGGAGGCGGCGAAGCCGGTTCGGAAGCTTCGACCAGCGGCAAGACCGAGACCAACGACGAAGGCGGCGAAGGCGGCGAAGGCTCGAAGGATCCGATGAAGCCGGTGATGGACGCCCTGGAGTCGCTCGGCTCGCGCATGACGGCGCTCGAGGAAAAGGTGAACGGCAAGACGACCGACGCCGACGACGAGGACGACAAGGACAAGGACGCCGACGAAGACGACGAAGGCGGCGATGACGAGCGGACGACCGACGAAGGCGAAACGCCGGATCGGCACGAGGGCGGCGTTCCGGCCAACTTTCCCGATGGCGCGACGCCGAAGGGGAATACGGGCGACTCCGCTGCCCTGGTGAAGTCCTATCAGGACACCATCGCGCGCGCCGAGCTGCTGGCGCCCGGCATGACGATCCCGACGTTCGACGCCAAGTCCAAGCGCGCCAAGACGATCGATTCGATGTGCGGCATCCGGCGCTCGGCGCTGAAAAAGTTCGTCGCGACCACGGATGGTCGCGCCTTCGCCGACAAGATGGAACTCGGCGACGTGTCCAAGCTGGGCTGCGACGCCATCGGATTTGCGTTCCGCGCCGCTTCCGACGAAAAGAAGCAGCGCACGAACGGTCGCACCTACGATACGTCCAGCGAGCACCGGACCTACGGCGGCTCGTCGGATCGCAAGGCGCCGCCGACGCCGGCAGAACTGAACGCGAAGCATCGCGCCAAGTACGGCAACTGAGGGTTTCGAACGGCGAGAGCCACAACGGAGTGAGCACGAAATGACTTCCTTCCTGTCTCGTATGCCGATTGGCATCGCTGGCGATATCAGCCGTCCGGCCGCCGCGACCGTCGAATCGGTTCAGATCGACGCCGCCACGCCGCCGACCAAGTTCGGCAGCTTCGTGAAGCTGGTCGCCGGCAAGCTTCAGCCGATCGCTTCGGGCGACGCGGCTTCGGTGATCTACGGACTGCTGGTTCGTCCCTACCCGATGTCGAATCAGGACGGGTCGGCGCAGGGGCTCGGCCCCGGCACGGTTCCGGCTTCCGGCATCGCCGACGTTCTGCGGCGCGGCTACATGACGGTGGTGAACAAGCAGGGCACGCCGGCCAAGGGCGCTGCGGTCTATCTGCGCATCACGGCCGATACCGGCAAGGCGGTCGGCGATATCGAGGCGGCCGGTCTCGACTCCGGGAAGTGCGTCGCGGTCGCGGCGCAGTTTCAGGGCGCGGCCGACGCGAACGGCAACGTCGAGATCAGCTACAACATCTGATCTCGCCTGAAGGGGAAACAGGGCGCCGAGCGTCCGAACAGGTCACAGGGGAACAGGTCTCATGTCCAAGCATATCTCTCCGTTGGTCGCTGCGGCATCGGCTGCTCTCCTGCCCGGTCTCGGCGGCCCTGGTCCGGTCATCGCGGCTCCGAAGCCGGAGGTGTTCGTGCCGAAGGCTCCGGCGATCATCCGTGCGCGCACGCTCGACGGGATGATCACGTTCGACGCCGCCACGCGCGACTCGACGGGCGCCTTCCTTGTGAACGAGCTCGAACGGCTCGACCCGACCATTCACGAGCCGCTCGCGGCCGTGACGTGGCAGCGCGATATCGATCTGCGCGAGGACGTGACGATCGCCGACGAGACGGCTTCGTTCACGAACTCGACGTTCGCGGCCGCGGGCGGCGCGACCGGCGGCGGCAAGTCGTGGGTCGGCAAGGACTCGAACACGATGGCCCGCGTCGCGCTGGATATCGGCAAGACCGCGCACCCGCTGAATCTCTGGGGCATGACTCTGTCGTGGACGATCCCGGAACTTCAGGCCGCCATCAAGCTCGGTCGCCCGATCGACGCCGACAAGCTGAAGGGCATGACCCTGAAGCACCAGATGGATATCGACGAGCAGGTCTACGTCGGCGACTCTGGCCTGAGCCTCGCCGGCCTTCTGAACAGCGCGGCGGTGACGCCGACGAACGCGCCGAACGGCGCCGCTTCCTCGCCGCTGTGGAAGAACAAGACGCCGACCGAAATCCTCGCCGACATCAACGCCATCATCAATGCGGTGTGGCTGGCGACGGGCTTCGCGCGGTTCCCGAACCGCATCCTGCTTCCGCCCTATCTCTACTCCTACCTGTCGATCACGCTGATCTCGTCCGCGGGCAATCAGTCGATCCTCAAGTACGTGATGGAGAACAACGTCTGCACGCTCGCCGGGCAGGAGCTGAAGATCCTTCCGGTCAAGTGGCTGATCGGCGGCGGCGCCGGCGGCACGCGGTTCGATGCGACGACCGCCTCGCGGATGGTCGCCTACATCAAGGAACACGAAATGGTTCGTTTCCCGATGACGGCGCTGCAGAACACGCCCATCGAGAACCGGTCCATCTGGCAGGAGACGACCTACTTCGGGCGTCTCGGCCAGGTCGAGTTCGTCTATCCGGAAACGGTCGCCTACGTCGACGGCATGTGAGCGACTTTCGTTTCTGATCGGTTCGGGTAATGTGCGGGCGGCCCTTGATGAAAGGGTCGCCCGTTTCTCATTCGAGGACAGATCAACATGGACCCTGTGAAGGCCGGAATGGCCGCGCCAATCGATCCGGAAAAGGCAGCAGAACGCGAGGCCGGCGCAAGACGCACGATCCACTGTTCAGCTGCATTCCTGCTGACGCGCGACGATGGTTCGACGCGCCAGTTCGTGAAGGGCGTGAACGAAGACGTGCTCGAGATCGACGCCGACCACTGGTTCGTTCAGGCCCATACGGTCGAGGGTCCGGCGACCGTCGCCGCCGCGCCGCAACCTCCGCTCGAACCGACGTCTGGCGTGGTCGGCGATACCGGCGCGAATGTCGTGGAGGCCGGCGGCGGCCCGCAGGTCGCCAATGGCGATCAGACCGCCGCCGATCTTGCGGCCGGCGCTGCCGCCGGTCTTGCGGAACAAGAGCGGCTGAAGCAGGAAGCCGCCGCGAAGGCCGGCAACGTTTGATCGGAGTCCTTCGGTGCTCGACGCCTCGTCCTTCAGAGCCAATCGGCCGGAGTTCGGCGATACCGCTGTCTTCTCCGGCGCGATGATCGATCGCCTTCTTGCGCGTGCGTATCGCTTGCTCGATGCGAACCGCTGGCGGACGATTCTGGACGATGGCGTCGAGGCCTGGGTCGCGCATCATCTGGTTCTCGCGCGCGAGGCTGCTGTCGCCGTGCAGAGCGGCGATGTGCCGGGAATGGTGCGCGGCATGCTGACGTCCGAGTCGGTGGACAAGGTGAGCGCGGGATACGACACCGGGTCGATCGCCCTCGACGATGCCGGCCCGTATAATCGGACCGCCTACGGTCAAGAATACTGGCAGCTGGCGCAGGCGGTGTCGATCGGCGGCTTCCAGCTATGAAGGCGACCAAGGCGCAGCTTCGCCGGGTGATGGTGAAGGATAATCTGCCGAAGGTTATGGCTGCCGTAAAAACCCTGACCGCCAAGCAAGTGCTGGTCGGGTTCCCTGCCGATACGACGATGCGCGCCGGCGATGGTTCCGCGACCAATGCGATGATCGCTTACGTGCATGACAAAGGATCCCCGGCGCGGAACATCCCGCAGCGCGAGTTCATGCGGACTGGTCTGCTCGCCGGTCAGGCGAAGATCGAGAAGCACCTCGCTGGCGGCGCGCGCGCGGCCTTGGCCGGCGATCTTGAAGCGGTCGAGAAATCGTTCGAGGCGGTCGGTATGGTCGCCACGAATGCGATCAAGGCGAAGCTTCGGAGCGGCCCGTTTGCCCCGCTATCGGAAAAGACGCTGGCGGCTCGTCGTCGTCGTGGCAGAACTGGCGACAAGCCGTTAAACGACACCGGGCAACTGACGCGCGCCGTCACCTTCGTGACGCGCGCACGCAAGACCTGAAGGCTGATCCATGGCCCGCCTCGACGTTACGCGCGTGATCCGTTCTCCGATGCTGAGTTCGCAGTTTCAGGTGGTGCGGACGAAGCAGCGGATGGTCGACGGGCGCGCCGCGAATGAGATCGATCGCTCCTTGCGTGGGCTCGGCGTCGTGACGCAGGCTGGCGGCGATGTGCTGAAGCGGTTGCCGGAAGGCGCGCGAGTCGAGGGGTCGATCTCCATCGTGACGCAATTCCCGCTGGTTGATTCGGATGGCAGTCGGGTAGCGGATAGGATTATCTATCGCGGCCGTTCGTATGTGGTGACGCTGCTCTCCGATTACGGTGGCTATGGCCCCGGCTTCGTAGAGGCGACCTGCACCCTGGAGCCGCTGACGTGACAAATACGACCGCCTCCGAAGGCTTTCTAAAGCCGACTGAGACTTCGTTTGATGCGGACGATCCGCTGATCGATGTGTTCGGCGCTGTCGTGGCTGGTGTCCTCGGCTTCGAGCGTAATTTTGTCAGGCCGCGCTTCCAGCTAGGCGCTCCGCCGCAAATGCCTGGCTCCGGCCAAGATTGGTGCGCGCTCGGTGTGTCAGAAACGTCCGAGGCGTCTGTGCGCGGAATCATCAAGCATGTACCTGACGGCGACGGTCATGACGAGGTTCAGACGCCGGAGCGGATAGAGGTTCTGCTGTCGTTCTATGGTCCGAGCGCGACCACGAATGCCCGCCGGCTGCGCGATGGCCTGAAGGTGCAACAGAACCGCGACGGTCTGCGCGCCTGCGGCCTTGCCTATCAGGGTTCCGGGTCGATCGTCGTGCTCGGCGAGCAGATCAATGCGAGCTGGTACCGTCGCTCCGACATGACTGTGCGGCTCGACGGCATTGTGGTACGGAGCTTCGGCGTGCTGAACTTGCTGAGCGCACATGGCTCCTTCGTGTCGATCCGTTCGGTCGAAGGCGGGCCTGCCGTTCTCGAAACTGAAAACTGGTCTGTGGAGGCTTGATCGTTATGGCAAAGGCCCTCTCCGTCGCTCGCATCGTCAATGTGTCGGTGTCGCTTGCCGCCCTGGCCGCTGCGACGCGAAACTTCGGTGCGAACATCATCGTCGGCGACTCGGACGTGATCGACGTCGCGGAACGGATCCGTTCCTACAATTCGCTGGACGATGTTTCGGGCGACTTTTCGTCAACGTCGCCTGAATTTCTGGCCGCCCAGGTGTTCTTCTCCCAGAATCCGCGCCCGAGCCTGCTCTACATGGGTCGCTGGGCTTCCGGCGCGACGCGCGGCCGGCTGAACGCCGCGATCCTGACTCCGGCCCAACAGCTGCTGACGAACTTCACCGCCGTGACGACCGGCTCATTCCGCGTGACGATCGACGGAACGCAGCACGATGTGACCGGGCTGAATTTCAGTGCCGCCACGAACCTGAATGGCGTCGCTTCGATCATCCAGACCGCGCTGCGTACGCAATGGGCGAACTCCATCTGCTTCTGGGACGGCTACAACGATCGCTTCATTTTCAAGAGCGGAACGACCGGCGCCTCGTCCTCGATCGGTTACGGGTCGGCCGCCGGCAGCGGCGTGAACGTGTCCACCCTGCTCGGCATGACGGCTGCGAGCGGCGCCGCTGCTCCTGTCGCTGGCGTCGACGCCGAGACTGCGCTTGCGTGCGCTGTGACTCTGGTCGATGTGTCGAATCGTTGGTACGGCTTCCAGTTCGCCGCCACCGCCGCGCTGTCGGATGCCGATCACGAGGCTGTCGCGCAGTTCATCGAAGCCTGCTATCCGCGCCGGGTCTACGGCGTGACCGGCCAGAACACCAACGTGCTCGACGGCGCGCAGGAGAACGATCTCTGCTCGACGCTGAAGGGGCTTCAGCTGTCGCGGACGTGGTTCCAGTATTCGAGCGGGAATCCCTACGCGGCGAGCTCGTTCTTCGGGCGCGCCGCAACGGTGAACTTCGAAGGCTCGAACACCGCGATCACGATGATGTTCAAGCAGGAGCCCGGCATCGCTGCGGAGAATCTGCCGACTTCGCAGGCCGATGCGCTGAAGTCGAAGCATGCGAACGTGTTCGTCGAATACGACAACGACACCGCCATCATCGAATACGGCACGATGGTGAACGGCTATTTCTTCGACGAAATCCACGGGACGGACTGGCTCGAGAACGCCGTGCAGACCGACGTCTACAATCTGCTGCTGCAGAACCCGAAGGTTCCGCAGACCGACGCTGGCTCGAATACGATCGCCAACGTGATCGATCACACGATGCAGCGCGCCATCCGCAACGGTCTGGTGGCGCCGGGGCAGTGGAACGGGCCGAACGTCGGTCAGCTGAAGACCGGCGACTATCTGGACAAGGGCTACTACATTTTCTATCCGCCCTATTCGTCGCAGTCGCAGTCGGATCGCGAGGCGCGCAAGTCGGTGCCGTTCACGGTCGCCATGAAGCTTGCGGGCGCCGTGCATTCGGTGGACATTCTGATGAACGTGAACCGCTGATCGCGGTTCGCCCCTGGCGCTGACGGAGACCTGCGGTCATGTCGAACAACTCCTACTGCTTCGCGGACGTGAAGTGCTCGCTGACCGGACCGGGCGGCTCGGTCGAACTTGGCGAGCAGGGCGTCGCCGACGAAGGAATCGACTTCGCCTTCACCGGCGACAAGAACACGATGACGACCGGCGCCTCCGGCGATGGCATGCACTCGCTGCATGCCGGTCAGCCGGGCTCGGTGACGGTGCGGCTTCTGAAAACCTCGCCGCTGAATGCGATCCTGTCGGCGATGTTCGCTTCGCAGACCGCTTCGTCCGCCAATCATGGCCAGAACACGATCACGCTGAACGACGCGCAGCGCGGCGACAACTGGGTGGCGGTGCAATGCGCTTTCCGCAAGCACCCCGACGGCAAGTGGGCCAAGGAAGGCAATATTCAGGAATGGATTTTCGATTCGACCCGGATCACGCCGAAGTTCGGCTCCGGCAAGCCGTCGATTTCCTGATCCAGACCTGAAGGTGCGCGATGCCGGGTGAATTCGAGTTCAAGGGGAACATCTTCCGTTTCGGTCAGATGGACGCGATCCAGCAGATCGAATGCCTGTCGCGTCTTCTTTCGGTCGGCGATGCCCTGAAAGAGGTGCTCCCGAAGGCGCTGGAGTTCGCTCGGAACCGCAAGAATGGGTCGTCGCCTGACGGCGGTGGTCGAGGAACGCAGCAAGAGGTGTCGCCGGAGCTGATCGCTACGCTCTGGGATTTGGCGGGTCCCTTGGCCCGCGCTGTCGCCGCGCTGAAATCGGAAGACAAGGCATACCTGATCCGCGAGGCGATGAAGCTGGTCGAGATCAAGGGCGAGAATTCGACCGGCTGGTTCAAGGTCTTCAATGCCGACGCCGGGCCGGTCGGAATGTATCAATACGACTGGCTGCGGACTGACGGCGCCGCCGTGCTGGTGATCACGACCCGCGTGCTTGGAGGCACGCTGGCCAGTTTTTTCAATATCGCCCCGCAAGCTTTCGCTCGGCTCTAGGCGGGGCCGCCGGCTACGATCCTGTCACGATGACCACGCCAGAAATGGCGTGGCTTCTTCGCCCGGTCTCTCGCGGAATGTGTCGCTACGAGTCGCTGCTCGACGGGACGCTCAATCTCGTCGATATTGCGCGCATGAACGATTACCTCGACGTGCTCGAGGAAAACGAGTTCCGGGCGCGCGAGGCAGCGAGAGCGAAGGGCAATGGCTGACGATGCATCGATATTGCGAGAATATCTGCTCGCGCTCGGCTGGCAGGTAGACGCCGAAGGGCAAAAGAAGCTCGTTCGCAGTCTGGAGTCGGTCGAGGAAAAAATCTCGTCCGTCGCTTCTGCAATCGAATCCCTGACCGCTCGTGCTGTGAGCGCGACGCGGCGGATGGCCGATAGCTTCGCCGACCTTTACTGGGCTTCGCAAAAGACCGGCGTCTCGGTCGGTTACATCAAGGCGTTCTCCTCGGCCGTCGCGCAGATGGGTGGTTCGGCCGAAGGCGCCGCCATGTCGATCGAGCGCTTCGCGGAGAAGCTTCGCTCCACGCCGCAGGGCGCCGGCTACTGGGGCATGCTGAAAACAATGGGTGTGACCGCCCGTGATGCCGAAGGCGCTTTGCGCCAGTTGGGTCGTGCGTTCTCGTCGATGCCTTACTATCGCGCGAAGCTCTATGCCGAGCAGCTGGGGATCGACGAAGACACGATGCGCGCGATGATGCGCAACGTCGACAAGTTGACGGATCGCTACCTGGAGAAGATGCGTCGCGTCGGCCTCGACCCGCAGAGTGCGGCCGACAATGCAGCGCAGTTCCGTTCGTCATGGCGTGATCTCTGGGACACGGTCGGAGTCGTCGTCGATAAGGTTGCTGACGTTCTGCTGAAGGCGTTCGGCGGCGACTTCAAAAAATTCAATGACTGGCTTCTCGATCATGCCGACGAGATCGCCAAGATCGTTGTCGAGTTGGTCCGAGCGTTCATCGAATTTGGAACCGAGCTGTTGAAATGGGCCGCCAAGATGGGCGGCCCGGAAAAGATGCTTCGCGATTTCGCGCGCTCGGTCGATGGACTCGCCGGAAGCGTAAAGGGTCTGGTGAAGCAGATTCGCGATCTGGTCGACTGGCTGAACAAGTTGGGAGAAGAAAGCGGGGTTACGTGGCTGCTGAATTCGCTCGGCTACTATGGCGGGCCGAATGAACATTCTGGAACCGGCGGGCCGGCCGATCAGCGCAAAGGCTGGTGGCAAAACTGGTGGGAAAAGCACATGCCCGAAGCGATGGGCGGAAAGCGGAACGCCCACTTGCGCGACGCGGCGTCTCGTGGCGGCGGTCGCGATGCGAACGTGCGCTACAATGACCCGAACTCGTTCTATGATGCGATCATCAAGGCCGAGGGGACCTCGAAATACGGCGACCCCTACAATACGTCGCTCGGCTACATGAAGTCCCCGAAGCCTCTCACCGATATGACAATGGACGAGGTTATGGCGTGGGGCGAGCAGGTTCGTGTCGCGCAGGGTCTGAATTCGTCCGCGAAAGGCGCGTTTCAGATTGTCAATTCGACGCAGCGAAAGGCGATGCGCGCGCTCGGCATCAAGGGAAGCGATAAATTCTCGCCGGAGAACCAGCGTCGCATGGCGTCGTGGATCGCACGCAATCAAGGTCTCGGCGCCTGGGAAGGATTCAAAGGCAATCGTGCTGCCTATGAGACGGCGCGCGAAGGTCTTGCGCAGGGGCGTGATCGCGAGACGAATTATCCCGAACCGTCCGCATCTGCGCCGAAGGAGTCGAAGCAAACCGGCCCCGCAGGGAGCGACGAGACATGGCGCAATCGTCCGCGCTTCAAGTACGGCGACAAGGCGCCGAGCTCGCCGTTCGGCGGTCTCGATTACGACTTCATGAAGCGGTCGATGGGTGGCGCCGCCGCGCCTGCGACGAATACGTGGCGTAGCACCTCGAATTCGACGGTGATCAATCAGACGAACAATACCTCGGTCTCCGGTGTGAGCGACCCGGCGCTCGCCGCGCGCGAGACCGAAAAGGCGCTCAACCGGACGAACGCCGGTCTGTTGCGCAACTTCCAAGGCGCCGCGCAATGATTCAGACGATCATAGACGGGACCGCGTTGCTGGCCGGCAGTATTGTCGATGGACTGAATGTCGCTTCGTCTCTCGGCCTGATCGATGATGTCGGTGCGCTGATTCAGTTCACACAACGGCAGTTCGCCGGCATCGTGCCTGACGTCGTGATCGAGGAGATCGGCAACGATCAGCTTCGCATTACCGACCATCCTGTCGAGATCGGCGCCGCGATTACCGATCATGCGTTCAAACTGCCTGTCGAACTGGATATGAAATGCGGCTTCTCGGACTCGACCGCCGGGCAAGTCGGCTACGTGCGCCGCATCTATGACGAGCTCGTGAATCTTCAGGCCGACCGCGAACCGTTCACGCTCTACGCCGGCAAGCGCGTCTACAAGAACATGCTGATGGCGGGGCTCGTGCAGATCACGGACGCGAAAGCCGAGAATGCTTTGCAGCTGACGATCCGCTTCCGCGAGATCATCCTGACCTACACGACGCAGCAAGGCTCCGGATCGCAGAACGGGACGACGCCGAACAGCAACGGTGTCGATTCAACTACCGGTATGAGCGACAAGGGGATATCGAACTCGACGTCGTTCTTCGCGGAACGCGCTGGGATCTTGCCGGCGACGAATGTCGGATCGCTTCAGCCTATCGGCGTCGCAGGTGCGCCGACTTCGACGCAAATGTTTTCGCAGATGGCGGGCATTCGATGACGACGGTGATGGAAATCCCGCTTCAGCCGCGGCCGCAGAAGATGAACGTCTCGTTCGGTCAGTCGTCATACGGATTCGAGACGCGATATCTGGATTGCGAGTTCGGCGGCTGGGTTCTCGACCTGTACGATGGCTACGGCAATCCTCTCGCGTGCGGTCTTGCGATGGTGACTGGCGCCGATCTCCTCGCAGGGCTCGGATACCTCGGCTTCCCTGGTAAGCTGTTCATCGCGACGGATGGCAATCCGCTGGCTCCGCCGACTGCCGAGACGCTGGGCGTGACGTCGCATCTGATGGTTGAGGTCGAATGATATGGCCCGCCAATACAAGAGGGCGATACAGCTGACGGTCGGTTCATCCGGCAAGGAGGACGATCTGTCGAACATGCGGATCGTCTTCAAGGTGCATCAGTGGACGACGCAGGCGCCGAATAACGCCGAAATCCGCATCTACAATCTGTCGAAAGAGCATGCGTCTTCAATCCAGCGGCAGGTGACTGAAGGCGTGAAGGGCGGCAAGCCTGTGCCTGTCGTGCTCGATGCTGGCTACGAGGAAAATTGCAATACGATCTTCCGCGGCGAGGCGATCTATGCGCGAACTGGTCGTGAGAATCCGACCGACACCTATCTCGATCTGTTCTGTCGCGACGGCGACACCGGCTATAACCACGGCGTAATCAACAAGTCGTTCAAGAAAGGCTCGACGCATCGCCAGCACGTCGATGCGTTCCTCGAGGTTTTGAAGCCGTTCGGAATCACCGAAGGCAATGTCTCCGGGCTCGGCGATTACAAATATCCGCGAGGGGTCGTGTTCTTCGGCATGGTGCGCGAGCATCTTCGTCGGCTTGCTGCGACTGTCGATGCAACCTGGTCGATCCAGAATGGCAAGCTGGATATCATTCCGAACAAGTCTGACGGAAAGCAGGGCGGCGACTTCGTTTTGAATGCGAACACCGGCCTGATCGGCATGCCGACTGAGACGCTGAACGGAATCATGGTGACGGCGTTGATCAATCCGCAGTTCTTCGTGAACGGCAAAGTGATTATTGACGAGAAATCAATCCAGCGCGCGGGGTTCTCGCAGAACTGGGCCGGCGATATCCAGAACTCTATGCTGTCGACGCTCGGAACCTCCGATGGCGTCTACCGCATTCTGGCGATCGACTGGGAAGGGGATTCGCGCGGCGGCCCGTGGTACGCCTACCTGACGTGCATCGGCGCCAACAATGGCGTTGTTCCTGGGTCGCAGGCGGCGCAAGGCAGAGGTTGATGCGATGGCGTTCGAGCTTCCGGAACGGTTCGAAGATACCGAGGAAATGCTGCGCTCGGTGTTCGAGGGGTGCCTGAAAGATCATTGGTTCGCGATGCCTGTGCGCGTGCACGAGGACTCGGAAGATATGCATCGCGTGACGCTGGAGATTACGATCAAGGGGCGCGTGCGAAAGCCTGACGGCTCTATCGAAATGGTGAAATATCCGTTGCTGCAAGACGTGCCGATATCGTTCCCGTCAGGCGGCGGAGCGACGCTTACGTTCCCCGTGAAAAAGGGCATGGAAGGCTACGTCGTGTGCGCTTCGCGCGGCATCGATAACTGGTCGCAGAATGGCGATGTGCAGGAGCCGTCGAGCCTTCGCCTTCAGAGCCTGAGCGACGGTTTGACGTTTCATCCAATTCGATCCGATCCGAAAAAGCTGAAGGGCGTCTCGAAGACGGCGACGCAGCTTCGTTCTGACGAGGTAGACGGCGAAGGAAAGCCGAAGCACTTCGTCGAACTGGACTCCGCGAGCGGTAAGGTGACGACGTCGGTGGATAGCGGCAAGCACGTGACCGTGCATTCTGCCGATGCCGGAATTTCGCACAAGTCGACTGTGAAGGTGCATATCGAGGCGCCGAAGCTCGGATCGAAAGGGACTTGGAATCACGACGGCGGCATGCGAACGACCGGAGTGCTTCAGTCGGATATGGGTCTGAAATCTCCGCAGGTCGATGCTCCGCCTGGATCTGTCGAGGATGTTGTACGGTTCACTTGAGGTCGCAATGCGCTACAGGAAGCTCGACGCGGACGGCGATTATTCCTTCGGGCATGGCCTGCAGGATTTCTTTATCGACCAGCCGGAGGCGGTCGCGCAGGCGTGCTTGACGCGGCTCGAAATGTTCACCGGCGATTGGTATCAGGCGCCGGCTGACGGGACGCCCTGGCGAACGCTCGTTCTCGGCAAGGGGACCGAGGCGACGCGCGATATGGCGATTCAGGCGCGCGTGACGGCGACGCCGGAGGTGCGCAAGCTGCTGTTCTATGCCAGCCGACTCGACCGTGGTACGAGGACGATGTTCGGGGCGATGACGATCGAAACCTCCTACGGGACGGTCAGCCTTCTGGGGCCGCAATGACGACGAAACCTCCCGCCGCCTATATCGACGAGACCGGAATCCATATTCCGACGCTGATCGAGATTCGCGATTACATGGTCGCGAAGATGCAGGCGATCTACGGGGCCGATATCTATCTCGGCAACGACTCGCAGGATGGTCAGCTGATCTCGCTGTTCGCGCAGATGGTGCACGATGCGAATTCGCTTTCCGTCTCCGTCTACAACAGCTTCGATCCGCAGGAGTCGGTTGGCGTTCCGTTGTCTCGAGTCGTGAAGATCAATGGAATCGAGCGCGACGTGCCGACTCGTTCGACGGTGGACCTGCGGTGCATCGGCCGCGCCGGCGTCACAGTGACCGGCGGGCAGTGCGGCGCGGACAATGGGTCGATCTGGGCGCTGGAAGATTTCACCTTCCCTCCCGAGGGCGATGTGATCGTGTCTGCGATCTGCGCGGAGCTCGGCGCCGTTCCTGCGCCGGCCGATACGATCAACCAGATCGTGACCCCGACTGCCGGCTGGGACAGCGTTACCAACCCGGCTGCGGCGACGGTCGGGGCCCCTGTCGAGCGCGATGCGCAGCTGCGGATCAGGCAGCGAAACTCGACGATGATGCCTTCCCATACGGTGGCGGAGGGTTTGCTCGGCTCGCTCGGTGACGTGCCTGGTGTGAGCGCCGTCTGGCTGTTCGAGAACGATCAGGGTCTCGTCGGCGATCGATACTCGGTTCCGCCGCATTCGCTTGCCGCTGTCGTTTCCGGCGGCGATGCCGACGCGGTTGCCGCTGTGATCGCAAACTGCAAGGGGCTCGGTGTTCAGACCGCAGGAACGTCGATGGTCGCCGTGCTCGATTCGGCCGGCGCTGAAAAGCAGATAAAGTTCTCCCGTCCGACGCGCCCGCCGATCACCTATGAGGTGTCCCTGACGCCGAAGGTCGGCTACTCGACGGACGTTCGGAACCGGATCAAATCGACCCTTGCGGACTGGACGAACGAACTGGGCGCGGGCGCGTTGATCGAGCTGGACGATCTGACCGCGGTGATCAAGGGGATCGTCGGTGCGTCGACCTTCCGGTTGAATTCCGTTCGGCTGCGCAGAGACGCTGCGGCGCTGGATGATGCCGACCTGTCGTTCGATTATTTCGAACAGCCCTCTTGCGTCGTTGGCGATGTGTCGATTCTGTTGCCGGTATGAGAACGACGTCCGCCGACTATCTGTCGCTGATTACGCCCTATCACCGGGGCAAGCCGAACTTTTCGGCGACCGTCGAAATGCTGGCCGACGCCGCGGTCGAACTGGGCAACGCCCTGCGTCATATGCCGGAGGATTTCGATCTCGACGTCGCCGTGGGGAAGCAGCTCGATATCGTCGGGAAGTGGGTCGGTCGGTCGCGATATGTGCCGATCCCTGTTCCTGCACCCTGGTTCTCGTTCGGCGACGCGCTGCGCGGTTGGGGGCGTGGGATATGGAAGGGACCCTACTCGACCGGGACGGAATTGTCCGCGCTGGAGGACGAGACCTACAGGCTGCTGCTGAAGGCGAAGATCGCCGCGAACAACTGGGATGGTCGAAAGGACACGGCCGAGGCCGCGCTGCGGATCATGTTCTCCGATCCTGAAACTCTGATCTGGATCGACGATCAGAGCGGTCTTCGTGATATCGTCTGCGTCGCCGGCAAGCTACCGTCGATCGTTCTGTGTTTCCTGCTCGAGCTCGGTCTGATCCCGGTGAAGGCCGGCGGGATGACGCGGACCTACTGCTTCACGAGCCGCAACCGGACGCCGCTGTTCGGGTTCGGCGTGTCGAACGATTTCATCGCAGGTTGGGGTTCCGGCTCTTGGGGCGTAAATGCTAACTGGCTGCTGACCCATTCGACGACGTAGGGCCGATCATGACCGCAACGAATCAGTTTCTTCCTTGGGCCACCGGTGCGGGTGCGAACGCGCTTTCGCAGGCTGCGTTCGCTGCTCTGACGTCGCTGATCGGCCAAGGCTTTCAAGATGGCGTCGCCGAGGCGCCTCCGTTCAATTCCTTGATGCGGCAGGTTTCGACCGCCTCGTCGATGATCGGCAAGTTCATCGTCGACTACGCCGCGCTCGACGCGCGCGATAATGGCGACGTGTCCGAGCTCGAGACGCGCTTCGTCGCCGCGCTGCGCGCCTGTGTCGCGATCCCGGAAAACGGGCTGGTCCATTTCGGCATGGATACCGGCGGTTCCGCGAACAGCTACGTGGTCGATGTCGGGCCGAACATCACCTCGTATCAGGCCGGCGATACGATCATCTTCGTTCCGGCCCACGACAGCGATGGCGCCTCCACCTTGAACGCCGATGCGAATGGCGCTGTCGCGCTGAAGCGGTCGGACGGTTCAACTGCTCTCGGGCTCGGAGATATCGCGGCCGGCAAGCTGGCGATCGCCGTTCATGACGGCACGCGCTTCCGGCTGGTGTTTTCTGCCGCGCAGATTTCGGACGCCTCGCTGTGGCATGAAGGATCGGCGACCGGCGGGACGGCTACGGCAATGACGACGACGTTGGCGCCGGCTCCGACGTCTGCTGTCGCTGGTCTGAAATTCCGATGCCCTGTGACGACGACGAACGGCCCGAACGCGACGATGAATTTCGGCTTCGGCGCCAAGTACGTTGTGCTGAACGAAACCGGCGTCGCTGTCGCCGGCGGCGAAATGCCCGGCGGCGTCGATTTCGAGGCCGATCTCGAATACGACGGGACGAACCTGCGTCTGTTGAATCCGTTTCGATCGGTCGGCGGAGTGAATGGCTCCACGTCGAACCTGCTGATCAAGAATTCTGGCGGGTCGCCCGACACCGTTCTGAACCTGACCGCGGACGAGCTGGTTCTGACGAACGCGGCCGGGACGCGCATGCGGCTTCAGGCTGTTGCGTTGTCGTGCAATTCCGCGACGACCGGCGCCGGCGGCATCGATACCGGGACCGTGACGAACTCGCGGCTCTATGACCTCTATGTCTGCGGCAATCCGACGTCCGGCGCTGCGACGCTGATTGCTGTTCTCGAAGGCAATGCGCCTGTCTTGCCGGCTGGCTATGTGCTGTCGAAATGGGTCGGCTTCCAGAGAACCGATTCCTCTGGAAAGTGGCACCGCATCCGGCAGGTCGGTCGCAAATGGTGGTACGAGGTCGTTCCGGGTAGCCCGACGACTGGAATGCCGCAGATCGTGAGCGGCGCTCTCGGCGACGTGACCGTGCCGACGTGGGTGTCCGTGTCGTTGTCCGGGATCATTCCCTCGCGGTCGCGCGCTGTCGATCTGCTGCCGAACTGCACATCTTCGAGCAACAATCTGATCTGCGTCGCTCCGTCGCCAAACCGCGGCAATGCGTGGAATTATTCGAACCCGCCTGCCGCCGGTCTGTCGGCGCAAGGCGGCATGACGCCCTGGCAGCTGTGGCTCGAGACGACGCTGACGCTGTGGGCGTGTTCGCAATCGAATGGTTTGCTGTCCGTGACGGGCGGCGTTCTTCAGGACTGACGAGGTTCGCTATGCCGCGCTACTGCTATTCCTTGAACGGCGACTCCGGGATTTCGATGCGGACCGTCTCCGACGATTATACGCCGGGCTCGGGGGAGCATGTGACGTCGCCGGAGCCGGCGAGCGTGCTTGCGCTCGATACGTTGTTCCCTGGGTCGGCCGATGCTCTTGCGCGTCGCGAAGCCGATGCCGAGCGGCTTCGGCTGGTAGCGGATTCGTATGGCGGCGCCGAGAAACGGGTGAGTCTGTACGGCTACCTCGGCGAGCTGAACGCCTACATGATCGATGGCGTTGCGACTTCTGAGCAGATCGCCGACCGCGCGCTGCTTGTGGATGCAGCAAAATGGGAGCAGGGCATGATCGATGCCGTCCTCCTTGTTACCGCGTCGTCTGGTGCGGTGTGGCCGGCGGCGCCGGTCGGGCTTGCGGCGCTCGCGGCTTCTTCCTGACACGGTGTCTTCGGCACTCGATCTGAGTTGGTTCAATGAAACACTACGACCTGATTTGCCGTTCTGACGCCACGTTCAACTTCCCGCGGGACTTTTCGAATTTCGCGGATCGGTTGGAGAATGGATGGAAGGCCCGCCTGACGATGATATTCGTCACAGGCGAGGTGCTGTCGTTCGTGTCTGGGGCCCTGAGTGGTGGTCGGTTCGTTTACGATCCGGCAACGAAAATTGGTCGGTTCGTCGCGTCGCTGTCAGTATTGCAAGTGATCTCGGCAGAGTCGTTCCTTTCGCCCGCTAGCTGGGCTGCGCGTCTGGAAAAGGCCGGAGAGGTCGCTGAAACGATCATGGGCGGAACCGCCGAGTGGTCTCGTCGTGATGTTTTTGCCGATAATGATTCTGGGCTTGTCGGCCTGGATGGTGTCGGTCAGACCGTGTTCGTTGTCGGAGAAGATACACCGGTTCCGATCCCGGTCGAACTGTCGACGATCGTGGCTGACGCCCGGAGTTCTCGTGATGCTGCGCAGGAGGCTCAAAGTACGACGGAAGATCTTGTCGTCGCGGTAAATCAAGCTCTGAGCGATGCTGAATCCGCGCGCGATCTGGCGCGCGACTGGGCGACGAAGCCGAGCGGCGAAGTCGTCGCGGGGCAGGGTTATTCGGCCAAGAAGCACGCCGTCGATGCGGCGGCGAGCGCCGGGGCGGCAGGAAGTGCAAACACCGCCGCGCAAGACGCCAAGGGCGATACGGAGGTCGCTCGCGATCTGGCGCGCGATTGGGCGACCAAGACGTCCGGCGAGGTTGAGGTCGGGCAAGGCTACAGCGCGAAAAAGCACGCGCAGGATGCGTCCGATGACGCCGATGCGGCCCATGCGGATCGTGTGCAGACCGGCCTCGATCGCGTCGCGACGGGGCAGGATCGGCAGGCGGTCGCCGACGACAAGGCGGCGGTGCAATCGTCGCTGACGGCGCTGCTGAAACTCAATCTCGGTGGTCATGCGAACGATGCGGCGGCCGACGCCTATGCGGTCGCCAATGCGATCACCAAGGTCTACGGGACGCAATACGAGAACACGACGACCAACGTCGTCCGGACGTGGGAATCCGACAACGCCTGGCACGACATTTCGGAGGAAGCCGCCGCCGGCAATTCGTCGGCCGTGGCCGCCGCCGGCGTCGCGACCGGCGCCGCCTCGACCGCGACGACGCAGGCCGGGATCGCGACGCAGAAGGCCGTCGAAGCCGCGCAGAGCGCATCGGACGCCCTCGCCTCGAAGAACACCGCCAACACGGCGGCAGGCACGGCGACGACGCAGGCCGGGATCGCGACGCAGAAGGCGACCGAGGCCGCCGGTTCCGCGACCGCTGCGGCGGGCTCGGCGACGACGACGGCCGGCTATCTGTCGTCGGTATCGGCGAGCGCGCTTCTTGCGCAGGGCTACATGAACTCGGCGGCGTTCTATGCGAGCGGGGTGGCTGCGGCCACCAACCTGTCGTCGCTGCTGGCGGCGGCACGCGCGCTCGGCCTCGCCACGACGCTCGCCGCCGTGTTCCTCTACAGGACTTCGCGCGACGAGAACCCGGCGTGGCCGGACCAGTGCCTCACGCAGTCGATCGTCACGGAAACGCTGAACACCGCGACGCGCGGGACGACGGCGAAATATCCGAAGGACATGCTGCTCGTTGGCTACAACGTCACGGCCGGCAATATCTGCTTTGAAATCCGCGACGCGACCGATCCGACGTGTCCAGTGTGGGCGTCGTGGTCGAGCAACGGTAACACGCTGTTCGGGGTCACGGCGAGCATCCTGATAAATTCGATCGCCGCCCGCAACGGCAAGATTATCGTTGCGCAGACGACAAGCGGGACGACCGAGATCGACCTGATCCTCGACTATTCCGCCGCCCATCAGACCGGTGTGACGTATGTTTATCAGGGATTGGTGAACCGCAACGTGAACTCGGCATCGGCCTACCAGACATTTACGAGCGTTTCGGGAACGCCTTACTGGCCGCCTGCAAACAATACCTGCTACGACGTCGCGATGGCGGTGGTCCCACACACGCCGCCGAACCCGGCGCGTCTTGGTCTGCCAAATCCAGAAATCGCCATCGCCACGGCCGCTGCGCTGACCCGCATTCGTTCCGACAATGTGGTTGTGCAGGTCGGCGGTGGCGCGACTTATGTCGGTTGCTCCTACGATCTCGCTGGTCCCGGCGTCATGCCGAACCTGTGGGCGCAGGTGAACGCCAGCAACCTCTATTGCATGTCGCTGGCGACGAACGCGCCCATCGCCACGTTCACTGCCGCTCAGCTTGGCGTCGGCACCATCAGCGCATCGTCCAAGCCGCGCTCGACCGGCCCGAACTCCGTCGCTGTCGCCGGCAGCTTCGGCGTCGCGCAAATCAAGCTCGATCCAACTAATCCGGCAAACTCGCTCATCCGCAACAAGACGACGCTCTTCGACACGGGCTGGATGCCCGGCGCCCAGGGCGCGATCAAGTTCGCCAGCGCGGAAAGTAGCGCCGATTTGTCGAGTATTTCGACCGGTGATCTCATCGTCAACGGAACCTTCGCCACCGACCTGACGGGTTGGACCCCGAATAATGTCGGCTCTGGTTATGTGGCTGCGTGGAATGCGGGCGGTGGCGTGAGCCTTCCGCGCGACGGAACTGCTGCAAACTATGCTCGCTGTTATCAAGCTATCTCTGTGCCTGTCGGCAGTGCTGGTGTCGTCTTTATCACGACGACCGGCGGAGAGGTCATGGCATATATCGGCAGCTCGCCGGGCGCGCTGGACATGGGCAGTGTCGCCACGACCGGCGGCGCTGGATCAAACCAGATCGTTGCCACCGCAGCCACCGTCTATGTCACGTTACTGGCCACAACGAACGGAACCTCACCAGTCGTTACGTCCGTCAAGTGGCGCAGGGCCATCGCTGACCGCGCGCCTTCTAAAAACGGTGCAGTTGTCAGCGGCACGCTCACCCGTTCGCAGGCCGCATCCGGTTCCGATCTGGCGGTGATTACCGGGTTCTCTGAATCAAACTATCTCGCAATACCGCGCAGTGGCACGAGCTTCGACTTCGGCTCGGGCGACTTCTGCCTTGCCGGCTGGACCACGAACGCTGCAAACAGCGGCGGCCTGTTCCAGTATTCGGCCGGCGGGGCCTCCTACGGCTCCGGCGCGAACTGGTTCCTGCGCGTCCACACGGACGGCAAGATCGAGTTTTTCGGATCGGACGGGACGAACAGCTTCGACATCTATGGATCGGGTCCGGTCGTGACTGGCGCGCTTCACATGGTCGTTGCAGTGCGCCGTGGGTCGTATTTCGAGGTCTATGTCGATGGCCAGCGCATCGCACGCACGCAGTACGCTTCGGTCGGCTCGCTGACGAACACGAGCGCGTCGATCTACATGGGCGCGATCATCAACGGCGGCTCACCGGGCAACATCCTATCAGGTGGTCTCGCGCTCGCGCGCATCGCGGCCGTCGCCCCGACACCCGACCAGATCGCCGCTATGTATGCGGCCGAACTGCCGATGTTCCAGGCGAACGCCAAGACGCTCCTCACAGGCAACAACGTTCAATCGATTTCGTGCGATGAAGATACCCAACAGCTCGCTGTCGCCAGTTCAACGGCAGGCGTCGATGTGTTCTCGCGCGGCGTGAGGATCGCAAACGACAATTCGACCACGGCGACAAACCGCGTGAATGGAAATGCCCTCGGGGCCGTTGTAGGCTCGCCGGGCACGGCCCCGACCG
>CAZWRK010000049.1:0-31853 GCA_964635875.1 uncultured Aquaspirillum sp. | reverse complement strand
AGCCTCCCCGACCATCATCGAAGACAACTGCTTCATCGGCGCGCGCTCTGAAGTGGTTGAAGGCGTGATCGTGGAAGAGAACTCGGTACTGGGCATGGGCGTTTACATCGGCCAAAGCACCCCGATTTTCAATCGCATGACCGGTGAAATCACCTACGGTCGCGTGCCAGCAGGCTCTGTCGTCGTCTCTGGTAACTTGCCCAAAACCACCGAAAATGGCGTTCCATACAGCATGTATGCCGCGATTATCGTGAAGCAAGTGGATGCCCAAACCCGCTCCAAAACTAGCATCAACGATCTTCTGCGCGGCGACTAATTCGCTTTGCGCCCAGCAAAACGCCACCGAATGCGGTGGCGTTTTTTTATGGCATGAAAACCACGCACGCTTAAGGCGTTGGCGGCGCAGCAGCGGGCGGTGGCAACCGAGAAAATGTTAGCCATTCAAAAGTGCACCCCACCTCTAGCACCGACGAAGTAGAAACGGCAACAGCGCTCACACCATCATTCGCAGTCGCCATCGCGCCCCACTCACATTGACGCGGCAACAGCACCCCCGGTAAGCGTCCCAATCCTGCAATCAACGACAACATATAACGACTGTCTTGCACGCGAAACGACAGCTTCACCTGACTCGACTTCAGCGCGACGGCCTGCATGGGTTCTGGCACCGACCACAGTGCCGCCTGCTGCGGATCGACCTGAAACGTCATCCCCGCATAATTTTGCAGCGCCTGATAGCCTTTCATCGCCTCAATCAGCTTGAGGCGATCTTCGTCGGCCAAGGTTCTGCTCGCCAGTAGCCGCAAATAGCGCCGATGATAAGATTGGTAGATATCTCGCTCCAGCCGCGCCTTGTTTTCGCTTTCATGCGCGGCCTGAATCGCAGACTGACCCTGCATTAAAATTTGCGCGCGGGCCTCCTCTGCGGAATAAGCAAACCACAGCATCGCCAACAAGCCACACAGCGCCAGCCCTGCCACAATCGCGGCCTCACGATAACGACGCCGCAAAGCAGGCTCAAATAAAGGATGGTTCGGCCATTGAATTGCCATGGTTTATTGTCCTGCTTTAGGCAAAGGCAAGGTTAAACGAAGCTCGAAAAACCCCTCTTTTGGCATTTGGGCATCCTGAACGTTCAAACTGCCCGAAGGTAAAATATCCATGGGATACGCCTCAATTGCGCTTTCAATTTTGAAGCGCGCCAAATACAGCCGCAGCTTATCCACGCTATCTAAAACCGTACGATAAGGAAGATCAGGCGTTTTGACCGCCAGCTTTAAAATCAGCTCTGACGGCAAAGGCTCGTTTAGGGGGCGTGGCTGGTTTGCTGGCGTCGGAGGCGCATCGGGCGAAGCCGGTTTCGGATCCGCCAACCGCCACTCGGCATGCTGCAAAGATAACATTGGGTGATTTGCCAACATGGACTCCACCACCCGCACCCCCAGAGTCGGAGAGGGCCAATGGCGGCGAATTACATTCAAATTTTCAACCATGGCTTTTTCGTCGGCCGGAATGGGGTCGCCTGCTTTGAGCGCAGGCTTCATCGCCACCGCTTGCGCTTCAATACTGGCCGCCTGACTCAGCATCTGCGCGTAGCTCTGTGCAACGACTTGATCTTGCCATTTTGTCCACGCAAACAACCCGACACTCATGCACACTGCCGCCGCCACGGTGCCCCATAATGCCCGCCGCACCCGTGACAGCAGATAAAACCGCCGCGTCACCGGCAAAGCATAATGATTCATGGTGCCGATACCGCGCGTCACGGCTAATCCGGCAAATAACTCTGCCGCGTCATGCGCAACCCACTTATCCATTAAGCTCTCGACGTCGACGACTTCCACATCCACTCGCTCATGAATCCGCGGCGGCGCATCAACATCCACGTCGATCAAGCCATCATGAATCATCACCATCGGTAGACGATCGTTAAACCCCAGCTCGCGCACACTCGCCAAATAATCAAATAAACGCGCGCCCTCTGCCTGCAAGGCCTGCGCTAAATCTAGCTGCGGTGGAATCAGTGCCACCCGCGACAAAATCGGCTTACCGTCTCGAAAATAGGTAAAACGCACATTGCTGCCCGCCGTACCATGCACGAGCGCAAATCGCTCACCAACGCCTTCCAAACGTTTCAACAAGCGCGATGACAAAAGCGGTACCGACTGAATCGCCACCACTTGCGCCTCAGCCTCAAGCAACGGATTCAGCCACATTTCCAAGGTGGTTGAATCCGTCAAACCAGCCATCAACAACACCGACTGCTTTTTGTGATTGAGCCAACTCGCCGTGCGATACGGGGAACGCATGAAATTTTGGCTCAGCTTACGGGCGGCATAGCGCTGACGATCCGCTAAACTGAGCTTTGGCACAGTTTCATGGCTAAAACTCTCTTCAGCCAGATCTAACACCAAGTGAAATAAAGCATTTTTTTCCTGCGCGACAAATGCCGAAAATTCAGCGATCTCCTCAGCTTCGGCAGCAAAATCACCCATATGCTCAGGAATTCCGCCCCGTGCCTGATACACGCTCAGCCGATCTTGCGAGATCAGCAATACAAAACGCGCCGCCATACTACGCGCCCATCTTTGTAATCATGTCGTAAATTGGCCCCAGCACCGCGGTCATAATCAAGGCCAATAAAATCCCGAGAATGGTGGTCATGGCGGGTTCGATCATGGCCTGCATGCGTTCGATCGAATCACGCACATCGCGGTCATAGAAATAGCTCACGTTATTCAGCGCCACATCGACACCGCCGGTTTGCTCACCGACCCGAATCATCCGCAACACCAACGGCGGGAAGAACTGCGATGAAGTAAAGCTCTCGGTAATGCCCTTGCCCTCGGCGATTTCGCGGCGGACATTCGCCAGCGCATTCGCCACAATCAAATTACCCACCACGCCCTCACAAATTTTTAGACTTTCCAAGACCGTGATCCCCGACCCAAACATTTGCGAAAACGCATTGGCAAAACGCGCCAGCACAATTTTGCTGTAAATCGGCCCAATCACCACAATCCGCAGTTTGGCTTTATCGATCCAATACGGCACCCGAGGATCAAAGCGCCGCGCCAGCATTAACAAGCCGGCCACGCTGAGCGGCACCGCCAAGAATGTCCACCAATACCCCACAAAAAAGTCTGAAACCGCAATCAAAATCTTGGTTTGTAAGGGCAATTCTTTTTGGATACTGGTGATAAATCCAGCCAACTGCGGCACCAAAAACACCATCAAAAAGGTAATCACCCCAAAAATCACCGTCCCTACAAACGCGGGATACATAATGACTTTTTTGGTTTGGGCGACGATTTCATCTTGCCATTTCAAGGTATCCGATAGCTTTTTCATCACCTCGGTTAACGCACCGCTGGCCTCACCCGCAGCAACCAAGTTGATAAACACATGATCGAACACTTCGGGATGCTCTGACATTGACTGTGAGAGCGCCCGCCCGCCTTCGATATCCTGAATCAGCATCGCGATCACTTCTTTGAACTTAGGGTTATCCGCACTATCGCGCAGATCGGCCAAGCCTTCGAGCAAAGGCACGCCCGAGCCAATCAACTGCTCCAGATAAAAACAAAAGTTAATCAGATCGCGCCGCTTAACCGGCTTGCTCCACGGCAGGCTTGAACGGCGTTTAGTCAGCGGTTTCGCCTCAATCAGCAGAAGCTCCAAGCGACCCAAGCGCATTTCGAGATCGACCAGATTACTGGCCACCATGTCGCCCCGCTTTGTTCGCCCTTTGGTATCCACCGCCCGATAACGAAATAACATGCCTGCCCCCGATTACACGCGATCGGTCAAATCGACCACTCGCAAAATTTCATCTAAGGCCGTTAACCCCAAACGCACCCGGTCCGTCGCATCGTCGGCCAAGGTGCGAAAGCCTTTTTTCAGCGCGGCGCTTCGCAATTCCTGCGCCGTCGCCCGTCGTCCGATTAGCTCATCCAGCTCAGCATCAAAGCGCAGAATCTCCAAAATCGACATTCGCCCTCGATAGCCCGTGCCTGAACAATGTTCGCAACCACCCGCCTTCGGCTCATAAATCACCACATTCGGATCAGTCGCCGAAATGCCGAGCAATTTACGCTCGAATGCATCGGGTTGATGGCGCTGTTTGCAATACACACACAGCTTGCGCAACAGCCGCTGCCCCACAATCCCGATAATGTTGCCCGCCAAAATATCCGGCAAAATCCCGATGTCCAACAGCCGAGGAATCGCGCCAATCGCCGAGTTGGTATGCAAGGTGGAATACACTTGGTGGCCGGTCATGGCCGCACGAAACGCCATATCGGCGGTTTCTTTATCCCGCACCTCACCGACCAAAATCACATCAGGATCTTGACGCATCAGCGAGCGAATCCCCGAGGCAAAATCCATTTTGACGCCATCTGACACCGAAGTTTGCCGAATCATCGCCAACGGATATTCAACCGGATCTTCCAGCGTCATGATGTTGACTTGCTCAGAATTGATGTGACTCAGAATCGAGTACAAGGTTGTCGTTTTACCGGAGCCGGTCGGCCCCGTGACCAAAATAATCCCTTCGGGACGGGCAATCATCAGCTTGAGCATATTGAGCTGCGCCTCCGGCAAGCCCAAACCATCCAACGGCACCAAACCTTTGACCCGATCCAAAATCCGCAACACCACGTTTTCGCCATGCACCGTCGGCTGCGATGCCACCCGAAAATCGATCGAGCGACCATTCAGCATCAACGAAATGCGCCCGTCTTGAGGGGCGCGCGATTCGGCGATATTCATGCCGCTCATCACCTTGAGCCGCACCACCATCGCCGCCCAATAGTTTTTGTGCAGAGAACGAATTTGCCGCAATACGCCATCAATCCGATAACGAATCCGTACAAAACTGGCTTCCGGCTCAAAGTGAATATCCGAAGCATCGCGCGTGACCGCATCAGCCAACAACGCATCTATCAGGCGCACCACCGGCTGGCTATATTCGCCCGCACCGGTCGATAAACTCGCCATATCGAGTTCGCCGGTTTCAATCTCGCGCAAAATGCCATCAATCGACAGCTCGTACCCGTAATACTGGTCAATCGCCCGACTAATATCGGATTCAGAAGCAATCGTTGGCTCAAAATCAACCACGCGGTTTTGCGTCAAAATTCGAATCTGATCCAGCGCCACCACGTTATTCGGGTTGGCCATCGCCAGCTTTAAGACCCCGCTCCCTTGATCAAACGCCAAGGGGAACAAAATATGCCGCTTGGCGAGATCGCGCGGAACCAACTTAATCGCCACGCCATCGACAATAATCCGCGTTAGATCGACACTGGTCGCGCCGATTTTCTCGGATAACGCTTCACGCAAGGCGGCTTCGGTCACAAAGCCCATTTGCACAAAAAGCTCGCCCAACTTGGCGCCGGTGCGTTTTTGCTCAATCAGGGCAATCGAGAGTTGATCTTGTGTAATCAGCCCCCGCACGACCAGCAATTCGCCAAGGGGCAGCTTTTTCATCGGTGCATTCACTGTGAAGCCTCTGTTGCCGTGTCGGTTGTAGACTCTGAAGGCGCTTGTAAATCACGAATTCGGCGGCGCACCTGCTCGCGATCAAAAGTGGCGCTTTGCCCCTGTTCGACCAATGCCAACGCCTTGCTGTAATAGTTCTTCGCTTCTTTACGCACTCCGAGGTGATCCAAGCTGACCGCCAAATTAAACGCATAATCGGGCTGATTCGGTGCGAGGGAGTACGCTTTAAAATAATGCTCTTGTGCCTGTGACCATTGGTTTTGAGTCGCGTATTGGTTCGCCAATTGGAAAGCCGCCACAGCATTCGGTTGGCGCTCACTTGTTGCAGGCTTTGACCCGCCCAAAGCCGCCAAACCCGCCAAGGCGCTGGCGTCGGTTGGACGGCTATTTAAAACCCGCCGATACAACTGCATTGCCTCGGCATGCGCGCCTTGACGCGCCAGCACCGCCGCCAACCCCAACAAAGCTTCAGCATCATCCGGCGTGTTCGCCAGCGCTTCTTGATACAGCGCCGCCGATCGTGACAAATCGCCTTGCTGCCATGCGGCGTAGGCCTGACGACCTAAATCCCGCGCCCGCGATACGGGCGGCGCAGGCGGCGCATTTCGCACCACGGAAGCATTCGGTGTACTGTGCCCCGCAATCGAAATCACACGGTTCCCATCCGCACCTGCGCGAATCTGAAATAATTCAGCAGGTTTCACCGGCGCGCTGGCTTTAGCCAACGGCTCCGTCGGCGGCAATACTGGGGCCTGTGCGCCAGCATCAAGCTGGGTCAGCAAATCTTTGTCATCTTCGACAGGCGGCTCTTCTTTCTCGGGAGCAGGCTCCGCAGCCGCCACGGGAGGCGTCGGTACGATTGGCCGCACCACCTGCGTCGGCGCTTCGACCATCATTTCCGACCAGAACCAAAACCCCCCAAAGGCCAATGCCGAAAGCCCAACCGTGACCAAAGCCAACGGAATGGGTTTTAACAAACGCTTCATGCCCATCTGGGGCTGGGTTTGCTTGGCCTTTCCCGCTGAAACAATTCGCCGTGCGATCACTTTTTGATCGACCGGCGCGCTTTCACGCACCGCTTCAGCCGGTTTTTCGGCGGGTGCATCCGTGACCTCGGGCGTAGGGGCCGAAACAGACGGCGCGGGAGACTCCAGCGGTGCAGGTGAGACCGGCGGAATCGATGCAGCGGGCGGAACTTCTGCTATAGGCGGCAGTGTCAAATCCGCAGCACCATCAAGCGACGGCATATCATCCACAGCGGAGGAAGCAGACACGGGCGGGGCAGCCTCCAAACTCGGAAAAGCCGCAGCGTCCGCGCCGTCCAAAGGCGGCGAAGACGCTTGTGTGTCTGCTGAAGCAATAGCAGGAAATGCACTGTCGCCGCCCACGGACAAGCTCGGAAAATCAGATTGCTCAACCGTGGCAGACGCGATCGGCGGGGCGATCGGCAACGGTGGTAAATCTGGCAAGCTCGGCAACGGTGGCACCGCCGATAATGGTGCATCGTCGCCCGCCAAACTCAGCCCCGAACCGCTGGCAGTCGCCGCTGTGGGCGTGGAAGGAGGGGGCGATAAGGGTTGGTCAGCCTCATCGCTTAACTGCAGATCAAGGCTCGAACGGGTCGCGGCAGCCGGTGGCGCAGAGGCGGCAACGGTGGGTTGTTCGGCTTGTTGCGCCCGCTTGGCGGCTTCCGCTTTTTTGAGTGCGTCCAGCAAAAGACTCATCGTGGCATACCTTCAGTCACTTTGGCGTAATCATCTGGATCACGGAAGAATTGATCGGTCGGCAGCATGCCGCGAGACGATTTGAGATCGGTCGCAATATTCGGATCGCGGACAATCGTCGGCTTCAAGAACACCACCAATTCTGTTTTGGTGGCGTTGTCTTTGCGGTATTTGAATAAATTCCCTACGACAGGCAAGCGCCCCAAACCCGGCACGCCCTGCTGATCGTCGCCAACCCGATCTTGAATCAACCCCCCCAGCACACCGATTTGCCCATCAGATAAGCGCAATGTGGACTCAAGTTCGCGCACCTGCACCACCGGGATCAGGCTTTGAATCGGCGCAGCAGAGTTGTTTCGGTTTGCCAATTGCGCCACGACCAGCTCAACAGCAGGGTCGGAGGCGTAATCGACAATGCGGGTAATGGTCGGGCGCACATTGAGCGCAATTTCGCCCCCCTGACTGATTTGTGGTGTCAGCCCGAGCACGACCCCTTCGGATACGGTGTTAATCACGCTGGTATATTCGACTTTTTCGGGGGCGGTCGATGTCGCATCGGTGCGTTTCACCGAGATAGTGAAATACGGCACGTCTTTAACGACTTTGAGCATCGCGGGCTGATTGTTCAGCGCCATCAGGCGTGGGCTAGACAGCACCTTGGTTTTGCCGAATTTTTCGAGCAATTTAATGGTGTCGGCAGCGGTTCCCGCTTTGGAGTTCGTGGTCGAAACCAGCGAACTGGTGACAAGACTGGCAAAATTTTGCGAATAGACAAAACGCCCATTCGTTCCAAAAACGTCGGTCCAATTGATGCCACTTTCAAACCCATGCGACAGCTCCACCTCGACAATCGTGGCTTCAATCAACACCTGACGCTGCGCACTAGATGTCAGCCGATCGAGGAATTCTCGGACTTTTTTATGCTGTACTTCGGTCGCACGAACGCTAATGGTGCCGGTTTCGGGGTTGGCAATAATCAAAATTGCCTTGTCGACTTGCTGCGTTTGCTGCTGCGCCCCCGTACTTGCGGGAACAGCGCTATTGGTTGCAGCATTGAGCGCCGTTAGCGCGGCCAGAGGGTTTGCGCTCGGCGGCACCGGCGGGGCGGCAATCGGTGAATTGAGCGCTGAATTGCCGGTTTCAATCCGTGTTTGAATCGCGCTGACCCGATCATCTTCCCGCAATAAATCTTCAAGGTTTTTAATGAGGCGCTCCCAGAAGCGGTTTTCGCCTTCATTTTCGATTTTGGCGGTTGAGCCGCTGCCATCGGTTCCCCCGCCGCCACTACTGCTGCTGCCGCCACTGGCAGACACACTGCCGCCCGAGCGCACAACAGTGCTGGTTTGGGTATCCGATTTGCTCTTACGCACTAAATTGACGTAGTTCACCGAATAGGTGCGTAAAAACGGGCGATCGGGTTCAATCACTAAGGTATCGCCCATCATCCGCCAGCGAACGCTGACTTGGTTGGCCACACGGTCCAAAATTTGCGGCAGCGTTTGGCGAATCGCATTGAGCGAAACCACGCCATCAATACCAGGGTGCACATCAATATTGAGACGAGCATCGCGCGCAATGGAGGCGAGCAATTCGCGCACCGGCGCGTTCGTCACCACCACGGTATAGGTTTGTGGGGCGGGCGTCGTGCTGTTAGGACGAGGCGGGGTAGGCAGTGCCGCGACCGGTGCAGGAATCGCAGCCACATCCGCGGGAGGCGTCGGCTCGCTCAGGTGTTGAGAGGACTTTTCAACGTAGGGTGTTTGGCAGCCAACCAGCGCCGTCGCCAGCACCCAGATCGGCCAACGAGAGACCATGGAAATGCGCATTATGTCGACACTTTCTCAAAAGGGAGGGTCGGCATGTGTAGAGACCACTGCGCCAGCCAAGTTGACCAATCGAAATCTTTGGCGAACCACACCAGCGCGACCACAATAGTTAGGCCCATAAAAATGGCTAAACCCATCAAAATTTTCCGCCATAGCTGCCGCATTTGACCGGAGTGGGAAAGATCACGGTGAAACACCACATCGCGAATAGCCGCCTTGGTATGCGCACGCGTGATTTGCGAGGCACCTTCTGCAAATGCAGCTAGCAGGCATTTATCGGCCAAAATATTCACGCGCCGCGTCAATCCCATCGATGCTTTGAAAATCAGCGCGACAGTGCCTGCAGCAAACAGCGGATCACCACGATAGCCTGCGGTAAATAAACGAAACGCGATGTAATCGGCGATTTGCTTTTGGGTGAGGGGAGAAAGCTCGAAACCGTGGGTGATGCGCTCTCGCAATTGACGCAAATCTTTGCGCGCCAAGGCTTCGTCCAGCTCAGGCTGACCAAATAGGATAATTTGCAGCAGTTTGTAGCGACCGGTTTCGAGATTGGACAACAAGCGAATTTCTTCCAAGCTATCGCGTGGCATGGCTTGAGCCTCGTCAACCAAAATCACCACCTGCCGACCGGCCGCAAAGTGCTCAACCAAGACTTGTTGCAAACGACGAACGAGACCACTGCGGCCTTCGGCGGGCAATTCCAGCCCCAACTCTCCCGCAATGGCGCGCAGTAATTCGTCGGGTTCCATACTGGGGTTGCCGATGTAGATGGTTTCGATCCGTTCGGGGAGGGCTTCCATCAGCATGCGGCACAGCATCGTTTTGCCCGTGCCCACTTCACCGCTGACCTTGATAATGCCCTCACCTTGCGTCACAGCATAAATGAGTGCTTCAAGTAAGTCGCCACGTTCACCGCCTCCATAGAAAAAATCAGGATGGGGGGTGATACTGAAAGGGGGTTCGTTCAGACCAAAATGTCTTAAATACATAGCTTTCCGTACAAGGTTTGGAGCGAATGCCTACGTGCGCGCTATAATCGCGGACGGTTCTCACCGCCGAGGGTTGAATCAGGTAGATGCGGCACTGCAGCAATTGACTGAGATTTCACGCAACCCCGAGAACTTGCATGAACGAAAAATACAGCAATCATTTTGAGTAAAAAGCCGCCCAAAGACAACAACAGGGGCATCGTAAAATCATTTTGACCAAATGGGAACCATCTTGAGCGCGGAACCCTTCATTGAATTGCGCAATGTCAACTTCGCCTATGGCGAACGCGCCATTCTCAAAAATATCTCTTTGAGCGTCCCAAAAGGGAAGCTTGTCGCCATTATGGGCGGCTCAGGGAGCGGAAAAACCACATTACTCCGCCTGATTTCGGGTCAGGTGAAGCCCAGCGCGGGCAGCGTGCATGTGGATGGACAAGACATCAGTCACTACGGCGAGGCCGAGCTACTCCGCCTACGTCGCAGAATGGGCATGCTGTTTCAGTTTGGGGCACTCTTTACCGACCTTTCGACCTTCGATAACGTCGCGTTTCCGATTCAGGAGCATACCCAGCTTCCGGCGGCTATGATACGCGACTTAGTCTTAATGAAACTGCACGCCGTCGGTTTGCGTGGCACGGCAGACCTCATGCCCAGCGAGCTTTCAGGCGGGATGGCGCGGCGCGTGGCACTCGCACGAGCGATTGCGCTGGATCCCGAGCTGATGCTCTATGACGAACCGTTCACAGGCCTTGATCCGATTGCGCTGGGCGTCATTGCGCATCTGATTAAAAAACTCAACGATGCGCTGGGTACAACGGCAGTCATGGTGACCCATGATGTCCATGTTTCTTTAAGCGTGGTGGATTATCTGTACTTCGTCTCCAACGGCCAAATTGTCGCCCAAGGCACACCCGACGAAATCCGCCAATCAAGCGATCCCTATGTTCGACAATTTGTTGACGGGCGCGCCGATGGTCCTGTCCACCTGCACTATCCTGCTGCCGATTACGCCAGCGATTTGGGCTTAGGAGCCGCACGATGAGCTATTTACTCAACGCAATTCAAGGCATCGGGCGCCAGCTCATTAACGGCGTGTGGCGATTTGGCTTTGCGATGCGTTTTCTTGCTGCGATTTTTTTGCACTCAGGCACCGCCTTCCGACGACTGTCGCTCACAATTCGCGAAGTGTATTTTGCGGGCGTGCTTTCGATCATCATCATTGCCATCTCGGGCGCGTTTGTCGGCATGGTGCTGGCCCTTCAGGGCTATACCACGCTCACCCGATTTGGCTCCACCGACGCCCTCGGTACGCTGGTCGCCTTGTCGTTGCTACGAGAGCTCGGGCCTGTTCTAGCCGCGTTGCTGTTTGTCAGTCGCTCTGGCTCGGCCATGACCGCCGAAATCGGCCTGATGAAAGCAACCGAACAGCTCGACGCAATGAGTGTCATGGGCGTAAACCCCGTCGCTCGGGTCATCGCGCCACGCTTTTGGGCGGGCGTATTGTCGATGCCGCTGCTGGCAGCGCTGTTTAATGTGATGGGGATTCTGGGGGGCTACGTGGTCGGGGTGATCCTGATTGGCCTTGATAGCGGCGCCTACTGGTCACAAATGCAATCCAACATCGACTTACACTACGACGTGATCAATGGACTGATTAAAAGCGTTGTGTTTGGAGTCGCCGTCACGCTTATTTCAGTGTTCGAAGGTTTTGATGCCACACCAACCGCTGCAGGCGTTTCTGCGGCGACCACGCGTACCGTTGTCACTTCAGCGTTGGTCATTCTGGCGCTTGACTTCATTTTGACTGCATTCATGTTCTAAGGACCAACCTCCATGATAAAACGCACTACTATCGACCTCTGGGTCGGCATTTTTTCTTTGATTGGCATCGGCGCAATTTTATTTTTGGCACTTAAGGTCGCAAATTTGACTTCGGTCGGGAGTGATAGCCAGAGTTATACCGTCTATGCCGAGTTCGACAACATTGGCGGCCTGAAGGTTCGTGCACCGATTAAAGTTGCGGGCGTCATTGTGGGGCGTGTCTCCAGCATTGACCTGAACACCCACAGCATGCGCGCCCGCGCTGCGCTCCAAATCGACGGCCAATACCGCTTTAGCAAAGACGTCAGTGCACAAATCCTTACAGCAGGTTTGCTCGGCGAGCAGTACATTGGCTTGATGGATGGCGGGGATGAAGCCCAGCTGGCCGCAGGCGACAAAATCACACTGACGTCGTCTGCTTTGGTGCTTGAAGATTTGATCGGTAAATTTATGCTGAGTTTTGCCGAAAAAGGAAGTGATAGCACGAAGGCCAGCGCCCCCGCCGCCGAGGTTGCGCAGTAATCCACCGGCCAACGGCTCGATCTATTCGGGCAGCGCATAAAATTTAAATCTTAGTTAAAGGAACTTCCATGATGTTTTCGCTTAAACGCCTTCTGAGTTGTGTTTTAACTCTCAGCTGTCTTGCACTGGCCCCTATCGCCGCACAAGCTGCAGCTGACGCTCCCGACGCCCTGATTCGGAGCACTTCAAAACAGATTCTCGATTTGCTCCGCAAAGACGATGGCAAAAACATTCGCCAGCTGCGTAGCGATATTGAAGCCATTGCCATTCCTCGGTTTGACTTTAAACGGATGACAGCTTTAGCCGTGGGCCGTGGCTGGAAAGAGGCCACCCAACCCCAACAAGATGCGCTGCAAGTTCAGTTTCAAAACTTGCTAGTTCGCACGTACACTTCGACCATGCATCGCTTTCGCAATGCACAAGTCACCATTAACGGCAGCCCTGTAATTTCCTCCGATGGCAACGAAGCCACCGTGCGCAGCGAGATTTCAACAGGTGACGGCAGCAAGCCAGTCCAAGTTGATTACACCTTGTATAAAGGCAGCACGGGCTGGAAAATCTACAATGTCTCGGTTGAAGGAGCGAGCCTTGTGACGGTCTATCGCAGCAATTTCATGGATATCCTGCGTAAAAACGGTGTCGATGGCTTGATTCAATCGCTTAAAGAAAAAAACGATACCCTCGCGAATAAAAATGTCTAATGCTGCAACGGTCCCGTCATCCACATGGATGCTCAAGGGGTCAATCACATTCAAAGAAAGTGCCGCACTGGCAAAGCAGCTCGGCGCACAGCTGAATGGGATTGAAGAAATTAACTGGAGCCAAGTGCAAGCGGTCGACTCTTCCGCCGTTTCCCTTGCACTTGAGCTCAACCGCCTCGCCTTACGCCATGGGCGGCGTCTACGTCATGTGGCGCTGCCTCGCGCACTGATGAGCTTGGCCAACCTCTATGGAGTGGAACATCTTGTTTCAGCTGAACCTGATCTGTAAGCGCAGCCTTGCTACGCTCGTGCTCAGCACAGCACTGGCGGCCTGCGCAACCGGACCCACCCAACACCCCAATGATCCGCTAGAACCCATGAATCGGGCGGTGCATGGTTTTAACCAAAAAGCCGATCGCTACGTGCTCAAGCCCGTGGCAGAAGGCTATAAAACCGTCACGCCAGAGCCGGTCCGAATCGGGGTCAGCAATGTATTTAACAATTTGGGCGATGTGCTTAACTTGGCCAATCACACGCTACAGTTCAAAGGCGAACGCGCACTCAAGGATCTTTTGCGTGTCGCATTTAACACCGTATTTGGCTTAGGCGGCCTGATTGATATTGCAACCCCAATGGGTTTAGAGCGCGAGGCCGCCGGGTTTGGCGATACTCTCGCGCACTATGGCTACAAAGACAGCAGCTACCTAGTCTTGCCGCTGTTAGGCCCCTCGACGGTACGCGATGCAATCGGAACAGGCGTTGACTTTGCGGCAAGCCCAAATCAGGCCATCCTCAGCGACCCGGCCTCGCGCAATAGCGCCACCGGCTTGAACATGGTCAATCGCCGTGCAACCGTGCTGGGCTCAGAGCAACTCATTGATGAAGCTTCGCTCGACAGCTACAGCTTTACCCGTGATGCATGGCTGCAAATTCGCAATAAAAAAATTGGCAATACACAGGCCGAGGACAGCGATTTGAACATTAACGATCTTGTCCCTGCGGAACCTGCCCAAAAGTAAGCGCTTCCGCTTTAGCCTCGCCTGATCGGCGCTGCGTCCCTGACTTTAGGTGAAATGCAGCGCCCTTTTCGTTCTCCGCACCCGCTTTTTCACCCTCTACAGAGAGACCCTCAGCCACTATGATTCCTGCAATCGACATTCGTACGATTAGCAAGCGCTTCGGCTCGTTGACTGCGCTCAACGCTGTCAGCTTGCAAATAGAGCAGGGCGAATTTTTCGCCTTACTTGGTCCCAATGGTGCCGGTAAAACCACCCTCATTTCGGCACTTGCAGGGCTTTCTCGCCCTGACAGCGGCGAAGTTCGCGTCATGGGACATGATGTGATTCAGGACTATAAAAATGCACGGCGCAATCTGGGCGTCGTTCCGCAAGAGTTGGTCTTCGATCCCTTTTTTACCGTCCGCGAAACCCTGACGTTTCAGTCTGGCTACTTTGGCTTGAAACATAACGACGCGTGGATTGATGAAATTCTCAGTAAACTCGGCCTCGAAAATAAAGCCCACGCAAACATGCGCACCTTATCCGGCGGCATGAAACGGCGGGTGATGGTCGCGCAAGCTTTGGTGCATCGGCCGCCGGTGATTGTTCTGGACGAGCCGACGGCGGGTGTCGATGTCGAGTTACGGCAAAGCCTGTGGGCGTTTATCCAAGAGCTGAATCAGGCCGGCCACACCATCGTGTTAACCACACACTATTTGGAAGAAGCCGAGACCTTATGCAATCGCATTGCCATGCTCAAAGCCGGACAAATCATCGCCCTCGAAGACAAGGCCACACTGCTTGCGCAAGGCAAAGAACGCGAATTGCGCCTCACCTTACAACCCGCCCAGTTGCCAGAAGCCTTGCGTAAATGGCTGATGACCCAAGAAGGCGATGACTTTATTCTGAAGCTTCCAAGCCTCGGCCATCTCGAAGAAGTGCTCAGCGGACTCCGGCTCGCGAATATCCACGTTCGCGACATGTCCCTACCAGAAACCGATCTGGAGCATGTTTTTGTGGCAATGATGCATAAGGACACACACTAATGCAGGGCTTTTACACCTTATTCAAAAAAGAAATTCTGCGGTTTTGGAAGGTTGCGTTTCAGACCGTCGCCGCGCCGGTTCTCACTGCGCTGCTGTATTTGCTGGTGTTTTCCCATGCGCTGTCTCGGCATGTGGAAGTGTATGGCGGCGTGAGCTATACGGCATTTTTGATTCCGGGTTTGATCATGATGTCGATGCTGCAAAATGCCTTCGCGAACACCTCATCGAGCCTGATTCAATCCAAAATCACCGGCAATATTATTTTCTTGCTGCTGCCGCCGTTGTCGCATATTGAATTTTTTGCCGCCTATCTACTGGCCTCTGTGGTGCGCGGGCTGGTGGTCGGCACAGGAATTCTATTGGCGGCGTGGGCATTTGGCATGCCGCCGATTGCCCAACCGCTCTGGGCCATCGTCTTTGCGGTATTGGGCTGCGGCATTTTGGGCGCGCTCGGTCTGATTGCCGGTATTTGGGCCGATAAGTTTGACCAACTGGCTGCATTTCAAAACTTCATCATCATGCCGCTCACGTTCTTATCCGGCGTGTTTTACTCGATTCATAGCCTGCCGCCATTTTGGTATGGCTTATCGCAAGCGAACCCTGTTTTTTATATGATTGACGGTTTCCGCTATGGCTTCTTTGGTCAAGCAGACGTCGATCCCTTCACCAGCCTAACCGTGGTAGCGGGCTGCCTGATTTTGCTATCGGCACTCGCGCTTAAATTCCTACAATCCGGCTACAAACTAAGGCAATAACATGGTCACTCCTACACAAATCAAACAATACATCGCTGCCGGATTGGACTGCAGCGCCCTCGAACTCGACGGTGACGGCCACCATTTCTACGCTGTGATTGTCAGCCCCGCCTTTGCCGGAAAAAGCTTGGTCCAACGCCATCAACTGGTATACGGCGCATTGGGCGATCGCATGCGTGAGGAAATTCACGCCCTGTCGATGAAAACCCACACCCCCGAAGAAATGCAAGCGCTCGGCGAACCCGATGCATTGTTAAACACCATCATGAAGCGCTAAGCCCATGGAAAAACTTAAAATCATCGGCAACGGCCCGCTCAATGGCGATATCACCGTATCAGGGGCCAAAAATGCCGCACTGCCGATTTTGTGCGCCTCGCTGCTCACCGCCGACACCCTACGCCTGACCAATGTCCCGCAATTGCGTGACGTGCTAACCACGCAAAAATTGCTGCAAGGCATGGGCGCGCGGGTCATGACCGACAATATTCATGAATTTGAGCTGACCTGCGGCCACATCGACAACTTGGTCGCGCCCTACGACCTCGTGAAAACCATGCGCGCGTCGATCTTGGTTTTAGGCCCGACACTGGCCCGCTTTGGCGAGGCCTCGGTCAGTCTGCCGGGCGGGTGCGCGATTGGTTCGCGGCCGGTCGATCAGCACATCAAAGGCCTCACCGCCATGGGTGCCGACATTCAAATTGAACATGGCTACGTCAAAGCCCGTGGCAAGCTCAAGGGCGCACGCGTGGTAATGGATATGGTCACCGTGACCGGCACCGAAAACCTGCTGATGGCCGCAACGCTCGCCGAAGGCACCACCATTTTGGAAAATGCCGCCCGCGAACCGGAAATCACCGACTTGGCCGAATGCCTCAACAAAATGGGCGCAAAAATCTCCGGTATTGGCAGTGATCGGCTCGTCATTGAAGGCGTTGATCGTCTGCACGGTGCCGAACACGCGGTGATGCCCGATCGGATCGAGGCCGGCACATTCTTGGTGGCTGGTGCCATGACACAAGGCCATATCATCTTGCGCAACGCCCGCGCCCGCGATATGGAGGCCGTACTCGACAAGCTAGTTGAAGCCGGTTGTATCGTTGAAGCGGGAGACGATTGGATTTCGCTGGATATGAAACGCCGCCCGAAAGCCGTTAATGTCCGCACCTTGCCACATCCGGCGTTCCCGACCGACATGCAAGCGCAGTTCATGACCCTGAACACCATCGCTGAAGGTGCTGGGATTGTGACCGAAACTATTTTCGAGAACCGCTTTATGCATGTTTCGGAATTGGTGCGGATGGGCGCGCATATTGATGTCGAAGGCAATACCGCCGTCGTGCGCGGTGTCGAAAAGCTCTCCGGCGCAACAGTGATGGCGACGGATTTGCGCGCTTCAGCCAGTTTGGTGATTGCCGGATTGGTCGCCGAAGGCGAAACCATTGTCGATCGGATTTACCATCTGGATCGCGGTTATGAACACATCGAACGCAAATTAAATGCGGTCGGTGCAAAAATTGAGCGCACCAGCTAAACGCGCACTTGCCCAAAAAAACCCGGCCTCACGTCGGGTTTTTTATTTAGCTCCGCAAAAACATTTCCCGCCCCGCCAACCAACGCTGCAAATGCGCTTGCGCCGTCGCGGGATCTTTATCCAGCAAGTGATCGGCTAAAGCGCGGGCGGCCTCAAGCAGCTCGACATCACGCTCGGGATCGGCAAATTTCAACATCGGCATTCCGCTTTGTTTCGCACCTAAAAACTCCCCCGGCCCCCGAATCCGCAAATCTTCCTGCGCAATCGTAAAGCCATCGCTATTTTCAAAAATCACCTTTAAGCGCGCTCGGGCGATTTCAGATAATGGGGACTCGTACATCAACACGCACCGGCTCGCTGCCGCCCCCCGCCCCACCCCCCCACGCAAATGATGCAAATGCGCCCGCCCCCTCCGCTCCCCGTGCTCGATCACCATCAATGACGCATTCGGCACATCAACGCCGACTTCAATCACGGTTGTAGCGACTAATACTTGCAGCTGATTGGCTTTGAAAGCCGCCATCACCGCCGCTTTTTCATCGGCCTTCATTCGCCCATGCACCAAGCCGACTTGAATCGGCGCGAGCGTTTGCGCAAGTTCTTCATAGGTCGCCAAAGCGGTTTGCAGTTCGAGGGTTTCAGATTCTTCGATTAAGGGGCACACCCAATACGCTTGTTGGCCTTTTTCGACTTCGTTTTTAACGCCATAAATCACTTCTGGACGGCGCGCAGCGGCAATCAGCTTGGTCACAATCGGCGATCGGCCGGGCGGTAAGGCATCAATCACTGACACATCTAAATCGGCAAAAAAGCTCATCGCCAAGGTTCTGGGGATCGGGGTTGCGGACATCATCAGCTGGTGTGAGTGCAGGCCTTTTTCCTGTAAGGCGACCCGCTGCGTGACGCCAAACCGGTGCTGTTCGTCGATCAAGGCCAAGCCGAGATTGGCAAATTGCACCTCGTCTTGAAACAAGGCATGCGTGCCGACCGCCAAATGCGCCTCGCCTGAGGCCAACGCCTGAATCGCGACTTTTTTCTGGGATTTTTTCAGGCTGCCGGAGAGCCACACAACCTGTAAACCAAGCGCCGAAAACCACTCCGACAATTTTAAATAATGCTGTTCTGCGAGAATTTCGGTCGGGGCCATCAAGGCTGCCTGCCGCCCAGCTTCAATCGCTTGCAAGGCGGCGAGCGCCGCGACGACGGTCTTTCCGCTGCCGACATCGCCCAGTAATAAACGGCGCATCGGCTCGCTGCGCGCCAAATCGTGGCTAATTTCGGCCAATACCCGCTGCTGGGCGTCGGTCAACGCAAACGGCAAAGCGGCGGTGAAAGCGGCACGCAATGCGCCGTCTCCGACCAAAGGCTGGGCGATAATTTTGCGGCGCGCCCGATAGGCTTCACGCATCGACAGTTGCTGCGCGAGAAGCTCATCAAAGCGCAGGCGTTGCCACGCGGGATAGGCTGCCGCATCAAACGCCTCGCCAATCAGCCCTGCCGGTGGGTGGTGGAGAAGGGTGACAGCATCGGCAAACGCAATCAGCTGCAAACGCTGTAAATAACGCGGAGACAAGGTATCGGTTAAGACTTCAGCGGTGAGCGCATTGACGATCAGTTTGCGTAAATTCGGCTGAGATAGCCCGCTGACCGTCGGATAAACCGGCGTTAAATGCTGCGGCAACGCATGATCGGGGCAGGTCTCGCGCAGCTTGGGGTGCACCATTTCCAAGCCACCGTGAAAGCAATGGCGCACCTCACCCAGCGCGCGCAAGGTGTTACCGACCGCACATTGATTGACTTGACTAGGATAGAAATGGATAAAACGGAGCTGTAATCGCCCCCCTTGCGCGTCTTTGAGCGTCGCCAAGAGTTGCTTACGCGGCCGAATACGGACTTCACTCGAGATGATTTCGCCCTCGACTTGTGCCGAATCGCCAATGCGTAAGGCGTGAATCGGCAGAATTTGCGTTTCATCTTCGTAGCGCAGAGGCAGATGCAACACCAAATCAAAGCGGGAATAAATGCCGAGTTTTGCTAGACGCTGACCAACACTCTCGGGGACGATTAAATCAGACATAAGCTAACCAGAAGAAAAACTGCCGATATTTTACGAAGCGGATCTCTACCTCGGGCAATTTTTGCATAAAAAAAGCAGAGGACGTTTGTCGCCTCTGCTGATCGCCACCATCGGCTTATTTAAGAAGCCATCAGTCCCGGATTCATCACCGCTTTCAGTAAGGTTTGCGGAATCCCATGGCGCACGCGATGCTGCAACCACCACATGCCGCCTTTTTTCACCGTCCATAGTTGCGAGTCGCCACATAGCAATTTTGCGGCAATTTGACCAATATACGGTTGATGGCCGACTAAGATCACCGGATGGTTGAGGTTTGGCCAATCGAGCGCTTTAAAAACGGCATCCGGCGTGGCGTCGGGGTTCAGCTCGGGCATCACTTTATAGCTTTTTGAGATAAACGCCGCTGTTTGCTGGGAACGCTTCGCTTCGCTGGCAAAAACACGGTAGTTATCGGGTAAATGATCACGCAACCACGCGGCCATTTGTCCGGCCTGTTGTTGGCCTTTACGCGTGAGGGTCCGCGCTAAATCGTTTGAACCATCCTCGGCTTCGGCATGGCGCCACAAAATCAAATCCATGGTGATTTCTCCTTATTGATTAGACGTCGAGACTAGCGCATCTGTATTGCTATTTTGGGTCAAATTGGAAAAAGACCGAGCAAAATTGGAATCAGCACTGCGGTCAATAGTCCGTTTAAGCCCATCGCCAAACCGGCAAAGGCGCCTGCGGTCTCCGACAACTGAAATACGCGGGCGGTTCCAATACCGTGCGCGGCCAACCCTGTCGAAAAGCCTAGCACTAAATCGCTGTCCCAACCTAAGCGCTGAATCAACGGAATCGACACCAAGCAACCAATAATGCCAGTCAGAATTACAAATGCGGCGGCCAGCTGTGGGATGCCGCCCGTCTGCTCGGCAATGCCCATTGCAATGGGGGTCGTGACGGAGCGCGGCCCAAGCGTCAATAAAATATCCCGCTCCAAACCAAGACTCGCCCCCAAAGCGACGCCGGCCACAATGCCGACTGTGCTGCCAATAAGTAATGTCAGCGATAACGGCCCAAACGCGCGCGTGAGCCGGCTCAAGTTGGCGTACAACGGCACCGCTAATGCCACGGTCGCAGGCCCAAGGAGCAAATGAATATACTGGCCGCCCGTGAAATAAGTCGCATAATCCACGCCGGTGATGACCAAAAAGCTGATCAAAGTCACATTGGCGACCACAATCGGATTAAACCACGAGCTGCCTTTCGTTTTGGCATTCACCCAGAAACCAAAACGATAGCCGAGCAAGGTCATAAAGAGCCAAAACAGCGGAAAGCCACGAAGAAAACGCCAAAGTTCTTCAAATGTTGCCACGACGACTCCCTTGCATTCGTCGTGCACGGCTTCTGACCAACAAGGTTTTCAGAATCCACGCGCTGGATAAATGGGTCACTAAGAGCGCCAGCACCAAGGTCACAGTGAGCGGAATAAACGACCGCCCAAGTAGATCTGCATATTGCAACACGCCAACCCCTGCGGGCACAAAAAACAAGCCCAGATGGCGCATCATATTAGGAACATTTTCGCCGAGCAGGACCGGTATAGAGCGCCGAAAGCATAACCATAAAAATAGTAACAACATGCCCAACACCGCTCCCGGAATAGGAAGGTGCAGCCCGCGCGCGATCAACTCACCCGCTAACTGAAAGCCCAACAATAGGATCAATGTTTCAACCATGATCACCCTTTGCCAATACACAAAAGGCGTAAAACTGCGCCCCTTACTCAGATAAGTCAATCCACAGCTAAAACTTGCAGCCTGCAGCCCCCTTGCCTACACTCGCCCCGATTGTTTTCCTTACAGGACTGTTTTAATGCAAACCGTAGATACCTTAATTGATGCGCGCTGGATCGTGCCGATCGAACCTGAAAATGTGGTTTTAGAGCACCATAGCGTGGCGATTCAAGACCAGAAAATCGTCGCCATTGTCCCGCCAACAGCACGCGACCAATACCAAGCGAAAGAAACGATTACGCTAGATCAGCATGTCCTCTGCCCCGGCATGGTGAATTTGCATGGTCATTCGGCAATGACCTTGTTGCGCGGGTTTGCAGATGACTTGGCGTTAATGGATTGGCTGCAAAACCATATTTGGCCCGCAGAAGGTCAATTTGCACGCGAAGACTTTGTCTATGACGGTACGTTGCTGGCAATGGGTGAAATGATCCGCAGCGGTACCACCACCATCAACGACATGTATTTTTATAATGCCGACGTTGCCCGTGCGGGCTTGGCCGCAGGCGTTCGCACATTTGTAGGCTGCTCAATCTTAGAGTTCCCGACGAACTACGCGAGCCACGCACAGGAATACATCGACAAAGGCATGGCGGATCGCCAAACGTTTTTAGGCGAAAAACTCGTCACTTTCACGCTGGCCCCGCATGCGCCGTACACCGTCAGCGATGACACCTTTAAACAAGTTGTTGCGATTGCCGAGCGGGAAGATATGCGGATTCATTGCCATATCCACGAAACCGCAGGCGAGGTCAGCGATAGCCTTCGTGACCATGGCGTTCGACCGCTCGCACGACTGGCAAAGCTGGGCCTATTGTCTCCGCGCCTCGTGGCTGCGCACATGGTGCATGTCAATGAAGAGGAAATTGCGCTAGCACAGCAATATGGTGTGCATATTGCACATAACCCCACGTCGAATATGAAACTTGCCTCAGGCATTGCACCGATTGCAGCCTACCTGAAGGCGGGGGTAAACGTCGGGATTGGTACTGATGGCGCGGCCTCCAATAATAAATTGGATATGCTTTCCGAAACGCGCATGGCGGCATTGCTGGCGAAAGTAGGCACGCTTGAGCCAACGGCCGTGCCTGCAGCGAGTGCATTGCGGATGGCCACGCTCAACGGTGCTCAAGCACTGGGCATTGCCGATCAAGTTGGCAGCGTAGAAGTAGGCAAACAAGCAGATCTCATGGCGGTTAATCTTGGGGATTATGTTGAAACAGCGCCAGTTTTTGACCCCATTTCACATTTGGTCTACGCCGTAGGTCGTGAGCAGGTCAGCGATGTTTGGGTCGCCGGTCGGCAAGTGCTCAAAACCGGACAACTGCAAACAGTCGATACCGCAACACTATTGGATAAAGCAAATCACTGGCGGCAAAAAATCGCGGCGCGCTAATTTAACATTTAAGGATAACCGTGATGACGACACAAAATGTAGACCCAATGGAGCTGGATAAATTCAGCCAGCTGGCCCATAAGTGGTGGGATACCGAAAGTGAGTTTAAACCTCTGCACGATATCAACCCACTGCGCCTTGATTACATTCAGCAGCACGCACAAGGCTTGGCGGATAAGACCGTGCTCGACGTGGGCTGCGGCGGAGGAATTTTGTCGGAAGGCTTAGCCAAACGGGGCGCGCAAGTCACTGGGATTGATTTGGCGAAAAAGTCGATTAAGGTCGCGCAATTACATGCTTTAGATGTGGGCTTAAGCGTGAACTATCACTGTGTTGCCGTCGAAGACTTTGCCGCGGCCCATCCGGCAAGCTTTGATGTGGTGACCTGCATGGAAATGCTTGAGCATGTACCGGACCCGCAAAGCGTAGTGCGCGCCTGCGCCAGCTTGGTGAAACCGGGCGGAACGGTGGTGTTCTCAACATTAAATCGCAACTTGAAAAGCTATGTGATGGCGGTATTGGGAGCAGAGTATGTGCTAGGAATGCTCCCGAAAGGGACGCATGAATATGCGCGCTTTATGAAACCATCAGAACTATCACGGATGGCGAGAAGCGCCGGTTTGAGCATGCAAGATCTTTCGGGGATGCGCTATCACCCGATTCGCAAAACTTTTTCGATTGATCGCGACACAGCGATTAATTACATGATGGCTTGGACACGACCGATCGAAAGCAACACGACCGAGTCAACATGACATAAGCCGAAAAAAAGCCCCGCTCATTTGAACGGGGCTTTTTTGTATGGATAAGCGATTAACCGTTACTCAACACAACATCGCACTTGAAGCCAGTTTTTTGCATGGCACGCTGTTGAACCAAGTTCAAGACCAACGGGCCTAAGACATTAAACTTCAATGAGCCATGGAATAACGGATGGGCATTTTCGCCCTCTGCCGCATCATCAGGAGCGCGGTAAACCATGATCAAGACAGCCGCATCTTCTGCTTTTTCGAGTGCAAGTTCTGCAACTTCATCATCGTTCAGATTGATTTCGTAACGAACACCGACTTCGGCTGGATCGACAACGCTAAAGAGCACCGAAGCATCATCAAGAGACTGCATCCAGAACACGCGAGGTGCGTCGCCTTCTTCGTGAAACAACTTAAAGCGTTTGCAATCTTCGAAGCCCGGTAAGCCTTGGGCAAAAGTTACAACAGTGCTTTCATCAACTTCAACGGGGCCAAGCAAGTTTGATTCGAATAGCATCAAATGTCTCCTGAGTAAAAGTGCCTAGGCCTCATTCTGGCACGGAATGAAAGTTTATGTGTGTCAAGCTGATGAAGAAGCTTGATAGAGCGCAAACTTAAACTCTGATCATGCCATAGGTAGTGGTCGAAATGCTTTTATGAAACGCATCATTTCGGCTAAATTGCTCACTTTGATGCGACCAGACATAAAAGCAGATTCTGGGGACAGTTCGCCCGCTTCCATACTCAAATAATCACGCCCCGAAACCTCCACAACACAGCGCGGCTGGCCATGCAAACCGGACAAGACATGGCAAACGCCCCCAGCAACAATGACGGTATAAGTGCCGCGAATCTCTCCAATCAAATTAAAATGGAAGAGACTGCTTAACCCTTGTACCGCCTCTGGCTTTAAGCGTTCAGGCAATCCAAAAAATAACGTATCTAACTTCTGTGGCACTGGCATTGCAGCAATCCAAACTAAAACGTATGTTTTACATACTAGCCGCGAATGCCAATAATTCAAGGTTAGGTATTATGTTTTGCTGTACTGCACAAAATGGTATTTCCAGCCTTGCTCAGGATGCAAGTGACTCTCTCGGCTCAGCTCTTTCCACTGTGCCGCATCCCACTCAGGGAAAAAAGCATCGCCCTGAAAAACAGCATCAATCTCTGTCAAATACAGAAAGTCAGCAAAAGCCAACGCCTGCTGATAAACATCACTTCCACCAATCACGCACACCTCTGCATGGGCGCTTGACTGCGCCCATGCAATTGCCTCTTGCAAACCATGCACGACCACACACCCTTCGGCTGACCACTCAAGATTCCGAGTCACAATAATGTTCTCGCGGCCCGGCAAAGGTTTACCGATGCTTTCATAAGTTTTGCGCCCCATAATGACCGGCTTGCCCATAGTGACCGCTCGAAAATGCTTGAGATCTGCGGGCAAATGCCAAGGCAAGGTATTGTTGATCCCGATCACACGATTGCGCGCCATTGCGGCCACCAAGCTGATTTTGGTGCATGCACTCATACCGCAACCTCCGCCTTAATATGAGGGTGAGGGTCATAACCGACCAATTCAAAGTCGTCAAACGTAAATGCAAAAATATCGGTGACCGTAGGATTGATTTTCATCGTCGGCAACGCGCGCGGCTCACGAGACAACTGCAACGAAGCCTGCTCCAAATGATTGCTATATAAATGACAATCGCCGCCCGTCCAAATAAAGTCACCAGCCACTAAACCAGTCACTTGCGCAATCATCATCGTAAGCAAAGCATAGCTTGCAATATTAAACGGCACCCCCAAGAAAATATCCGCAGAGCGCTGATACAACTGACAAGACAAACGGCCATCCGCCACATAAAACTGAAACAAGGCATGACAAGGCGGCAATGCCATTTCATCCACTAACGCAGGGTTCCATGCGCTTACAATCAAGCGGCGGCTATCGGGGTTGGACTTAATTTGTTCAACCACCTGCTGAATTTGATCAATATGACCACCGTGGTGATCTGGCCAACTACGCCATTGCGCACCATAAACAGGGCCAAGATCGCCATTTTCGTCAGCCCATTCATCCCAAATGTGCACACCATTGGCTTTGAGGTACGCGATGTTCGTCTCGCCGCTGAGAAACCACAGCAATTCATGAATAATCGATTTAAGGTGGCATTTTTTGGTCGTCACCAGAGGAAAGCCCTCGGATAAATCAAAGCGCATCTGGTGACCAAATATTGAGCGTGTACCCGTTCCCGTACGATCGGTTTTGAGTGTGCCAGACTCCAGCACCTGTTTCATCAGAGCAAGATAAGGACGCATCCGGAATTCCCCAAAAAAATCGGCCTATTGTAACCCGTCCGGCGAATGCACAAAATCGGTTAGAATCTCCGCTTTGCAGCATAGCCGCCCCGAAGCAGAGCAATGGCAGACGAAGACAAGGAAGACAAAACAGAAGACCCCTCGGGGCGACGACTAGAACAGGCACGAGAAGACGGCCAGCTCCCCCGATCCAAAGAGCTTGCCACTTTTGCGGTGACCATGACTGGCGTCGCGATGCTCATGGCAAGCGGGGGCATGATCTACGAACATTTGCAGCGCATATTGGAGCGAACTTACACCTTTGACGGCAAAACATTGCAAGACCAAGAGCGCATGTTGGAAATTTTCAAGGAAGCGACCTTTGACATGCTACTGGCTTTATTGCCAATGCTTGGAGCACTTTTAATCGTTGCAGCCGTCACGCCATTACTGACTGGTGGTTGGAATTTCACATTCAAACCCATTGAACCCAAGTTTTCCAAACTCAACCCGATTTCAGGCATCAAACGAATGTTTGCGGTGAGTGCGGCTCTCGAGGGAGGAAAAGCCATCCTCAAAAGTTTTCTCATTGGGGGCGTAGCCACATGGGTGATCTGGAATGAACGTGATGCCATTCTTGGACTGATTGCTGAACCGCAAGAGCAAAGCCTCGGGCATTTGGTTCGACTCATGGAGCACACGTTCTTAATTGTTGTGAGTGCAATGCTGTTATTAGTCGTGATTGATGTGCCATTCCAAATTTGGAATTACCACAAAAATCTGCGGATGACCAAAGAGGAAGTGAAGCAAGAAAATAAAGAAAGTAGCGGTAACCCTGAGGTTAAAGGCCGAATTCGCCAGCTGCAACGTGAAGCAGCCCGTCGACGGATGATGTCAGAAATTCCAAATGCAAATGTAATTGTCACAAACCCGACGCATTATGCGGTAGCACTTAAATACGAAGACGGGATGCGTGCGCCAGTTCTGGTTGCAAAGGGTACAATGATCTTAGCGGAAAAAATCATTGAGCTTGGAAAGGAACACCGTGTCACGATTATGCGCGCCCCACCCTTTGCGCGGGCGCTCTATCACAACACAGAACTGGGAGAAGAAATTCCAAGTGCACTGTATAGTGCAACGGCGCAAGTGCTTGCCTATGTCTTCCAGTTAAAAGAATACGAACACCGAGGCGGTGTGCCTCCGGTGTACCCTGATAATCTGCCGGTGCCGGCAGAGCTTGACCCGAATAATGCAACCGCGTCGACAAGCTCTCCCGCGCCCTGACCGCATGTTACGGCCAGATGGAAAAACTTCTCTCTTCTCTACGCCAATTTAACTTTGTTTCGTTATCGGGCCCTGTTTTAGTCTTGCTGATTCTTGGGATGATGGTTTTACCATTGCCCACGTTTTTGCTCGATATGTTTTTCACCTTCAATATCGCCCTTTCCGTCATCGTTTTGATCGTCGGTTTAAATGTGCGCCAACCGCTTGATTTTTCAGCATTTCCTTCCATTTTGCTGGTCACAACCCTACTGCGGCTGTCGCTCAACGTCGCCTCAAGTCGGGTCATTCTGCTGGATGGTCACCAAGGTGCGGCAGCGGCAGGCCATGTGATTGAAGCATTTGCAAGCTTCTTGATCGGTGGTAACTACACGATTGGTATCGTCGTCTTTATCATTCTGACGATTATCAACTTTGTGGTGATTACAAAAGGGGCTGGACGGATCGCAGAGGTGTCGGCGCGCTTTACCTTGGATGCCATGCCCGGCAAGCAAATGGCGATTGATGCCGATTTGAACGCAGGCCTCATCAACGAAGATGATGCCAAAAAGCGGCGCGCACAAATCACCGAAGAAGCGAATTTCTTTGGTTCGATGGACGGTGCATCTAAATTTGTTCGTGGCGATGCCATGGCCGGCATTATGATCATGCTGATTAATATTGTTGGTGGGCTGATTGTTGGCGTCGTTCAACATGATCTTGCCGTTGGCGATGCACTTAAAACCTACACCCTTTTGACAATCGGTGACGGCCTAGTGGCCCAAATTCCTGCGCTGATTATTTCAACCGCGGCAGGCATCTTGGTTTCTCGGGTTGGCACGGAAAAAGATTTATCCGAGCAATTCCTCGGGCAGCTCTTTAGCAATACTCAAGTGCTGTATTTAACTGCGGCAGTGATTACCATTTTGGGCATGATCCCGAAAATGCCACATCTTGCGTTTCTGAGTATTGCGCTACTTTTAGCAGGCCTCGCGTATTGGCTAGATACCCGCAAAAAAGCTTTGGCGACGAAACAAATTGATCAGCATGTCGCCTTGGAAGATGTTGCAGAAACACCGCTCGCAGAAGTCAGTTGGAATGACGTTCAGCAGGTCGATGCGATTGCTTTGGAGGTCGGCTATCGCTTGATTCCGCTAGTCGATCGTTCGCAAGATGGCGAACTACTGCGCAGGGTGCGCGGCATTCGTAAAAAAATTGCTCAGGATATTGGCTTTTTGGTGCCGCCAGTTCACATTCGAGACAATTTGGAAATTAAGCCCAACGCGTACCGAATCTTGCTCAAGGGTGTCGAAATTGGCAGCGGAGAAGCCATGATTGGCCAGTTTTTGGCTATCAACCCCGGCCGAGTACTGGGTCAAGTACCAGGAACGCCCACGACCGACCCAGCATTTGGTTTACCTGCTGTGTGGGTCGACAATAGCAATAAAGAGTTGGCTCAATCGCTGGGCTATACAGTTGTAGACGCCAGTACGGTGGTAGCCACGCATATTTCCAATATTCTGCAAAGCCACTCTGCCGAACTGCTGGGCCGCGAAGAAGTTCAACAATTGGTCGATCATGTCGCCAAAGATTCGCCGAAATTTATTGAAGAGTTGGTGCCAAAATTGGTGCCGATCGCGACGCTTCAGAAAATTTTACAAAGCCTTCTCAGCGAAGGTCTTCACATCCGAGATTTGCGCAGTATTATCGAGACCTTGTCTGAACATGTGTTGATCACACAAGATATTGAAGACCTAACTGCAGCAGTGCGGGTATCGTTGGCGCGGGCGATTGTGCACCAGTTGTTCCCAGGGGCAAACGAGTTGCCTGTCATGACGCTTGACCCACAACTAGAAACGATTTTGTTGTCTGCGGTCCAAAGCAAGAGTGGAGGTGGGCTTGAGCCAGGACTCGCGGAAAGCTTGCTCACTAGCGCTTCTCAAGAGTGTGAACGAGTCGAGCAACAAGGACTCAATCCGGTGTTATTGACACCAGGCTCTCTTCGCCCGCTGCTGGCTAAATTTTTGCGCAGAGCGCTGCCACAACTGGCGGTACTCGCTCATAATGAAATACCGGACAATAAGACCATCCGTATCATCGCTGTAGTTGGGGGCAGGGGGTAAGCCATGGTCGTAAAAAAATACTTTGGAAAAACAACCCGAGATGCATTGCGCCAAGTCCGCCATGATCTAGGCTCCGACGCGCTGATTCTCTCAAACCGACCGCTACCTAGCGGCGGTGTAGAGATTATGGCGGTTGCCGACGCAGATGTTTCTGTTCTGGCCCAGTCGCTTGCTAGCACTACACTCAATCAGCAGCGCCAACCAAACAAAGCCGATGAGGTTAACTCCGCAGCGTTAGACATGATGGGCGATGCACCAGCGCCCGCGGCCACACACTCGGTCGGGAATGCCCTCGCACGAACCTATGCACTCCCCGTTGAACCGATGGATGAAGCCCCTGCGCCAATTAATCGGAAAGCGCTGGATGATGCGGGACCAGCCCCTGCGCGTCCAACATTCCCTTCCCTAGAAAGTCGCTTAGCGGCAGAAAGGGCAAGAGAACAAGCGCATACGAATGAAGTCGAAGCACAGCCTAAGCCTGTAGAGTTTAAAGATAGTGTAATTGGCCGTTATGAGGGACAGGCAGCAGCACAGCCAACCAACAGTACCCCGCGTCCGCGCGAAGAAGGTATTCCTGAGTTATTTGAGAAAAAAGCAGAGCCGGATCCTACCGCACAACGGCTGGAGATCATTGACGACGAGCTCAAATTGCTCCGTAGCCTATTACAGGGCCAATTAGCGAGTTTGGCTTGGGCAAATTTTGAAGACCATGAGCCAATGCAAGCGGAGCTATTCCGGCAGCTGCTCGCGATTGGGATGAGCCCAGCGCTCTGTCGACAATTGGTCGCTCGTTTGCCAGGGCAATTTGGGGATGAAGCAGCAGTTAAGTGGGCTAAATCAGCCTTGGCTCACAATGTTCTGACGATCACTGAAAACAAAGACATCATCAGCCGAGGCGGCGTATATGCACTCGTTGGTCCGACAGGTGTTGGAAAAACAACAACGGTGGCTAAGTTAGCAGCGCGCGCGACAATCCGGCACGGCAGCGAACAAGTTGCATTAATCACAACAGATAGCTACCGAATTGGGGCCCAAGACCAACTCAAGCTGTATGGAAAAATTTTGGGTGTTTCGGTGTACTCCGTACAAAACGAAGCAGATTTGCAAGCGACGCTATATGACTTAAGAGACAAGCATATCGTATTAATCGATTCGGTTGGCATGGGACAAAGAGATAATCGTGTTGCAAGCCAAACTGAAATGTTTGCCAACGCAAGCCAAGAAGGCAAAGCGATTGAGCGAATTTTGCTGCTGGCCGCAAACGCCGATGGACATACACTGGAAGACGTTGCCCAACGCTATCGCGGCACAGGGTTAGCCGGATGCGTGCTCTCAAAACTCGATGAAGCGGTTTCATTGGGATCGTGCTTAGACACGATTGTTCGACATCGTCTGCCGGTCTACTACGTCACCAACGGGCAGAGAGTCCCAGAAGATCTACATCAAGCCAATGCGGCTTTCTTAGTCGATCGCGCATTTAAAGTTGCTCGTGAAGCTAGCCCGTATAGCCTCAAAAGCGACGAGTATCAACTATTGCAAGCCGCACAGGCTAGCTGGAACTGATATGGAAGATCAAGCCGCCAGCCTACGCCGCCTACTGTCCTCTCAACATGGACCCCATACCTTTGCTTTTATTGGGAGTGAAGGAAGTGGCGTATCAACATTAATTGCTGAGCTTTCTGCAGCGCTCTCCATGTCATGCTTACGCGTTGCCGTAGCGGATGGACAAGCAGGGTTTAACTTCGCAAAGCGTTTTCAAATTGAATCGCTCCGCTCTTTGGATGGCGTCATCACGAGCCAAGGTGCTTTTGGGGATGCCGTCACACAACTTTCTACAGGCGTAGATTTAGTCAATTTATACGCAAAGAGCAGTCATTTAATCCACATTCCCTCGGCACTGGAGCAACGCCTATCCCATGAAATTTCAGGCTGGCTACGTGATTTAGATTTATTGCTTATTGATACGCCCAACTCCGCAATTGATCCTTCGCTTGCGGCTATTGCGGATAATCTTGTGTTGGTCCTGAATCCAAGCCATCAATCAATTACCGAGATTTATGCCATCGTCAAAAGACTCTCTCAAGAATTTGCTCGACGATCATTTAATGTCTTAGTCAACAAAGCCGCAGACATGGAGACAGCACAGCAGGTTTTCCGGAGACTCACCTATGCAACAGGCGAATATCTCAGCGTCTCTTTACGCTGGGTTGGATTTGTCCCAGAAGATAATATGCTCAAGCGTGCAGATATCCTTAAAACAGTCGCAGTGAAAGCATTTCCTCGTAGTGAGGGCGCAATTGCATGCAGACAACTAGGCGAAGCGTTACCTCGCTGGGCTAATGCAAATCACCATAGTGGTGCTGGACACTTTTTTGGCAACTGGCTTGCTACGGTTCGGCATATCAACGAATCCAATCTTGTTAACGAACAACCTTAAACTTATTCATGCCTAGGCCGAACCACCCTTATCGATCCCATTTCGACACAGACCAACAAAATGGTGATGTTGAGCGCTGTGCTCCTTTAGTTAAAAAAATCGCGCACTTATTAATGAGTAGACTACCGCCAAGTGTGGAAATTGATGACTTAATTCAAGTTGGCATGATTGGTTTACTTGAGGCTTCTAGCCAATTTGACCCAAGCCAAGGCGTTTTGTTTGAAACATATGCGTCTCAACGTATCCGTGGCTCCATGCTAGACGAACTACGCAGAATTGATTGGTTGCCGCGTCATGCACGGAAGCA
>CAZWRK010000048.1:20401-31969 GCA_964635875.1 uncultured Aquaspirillum sp. | reverse complement strand
CAAATAGCAGCTCAAAGTGTCACAGAAGATCCAGCAATGAAGGAGGCTCAAATGGGCTACCTTCAGAAGCTTATGCGCCTATCTGACGAGGGCCTAAGTGAAGTTGATACGGCTGCCTTTGATGAAGCTAGACGACAAGCTGAAGCTACTGCTCAAAGACAGCAAAATGCGATTATCAATCAAATGCGTGAGCGGGGAATTGGTGGCTCTGGAGCGGAGTTAGCGCTTCGTGCTCAAGCTGCTCAGTCTGCTGCAAACCAAGCACAAGCCAGTAACGTTCAACAAGCTGCTGATGCTGCAAGACAAAGGGCTCTTTATGCACAGGCTTACGGTTCAGCCCTTGGTGATGTTCGTAATCAAGACTACAGGACTCAAGCTGCTAACGTAGATGCTGCTAATCGCATAGCTCAGTTCAACGCTCAAAACGTTAATCAAGCAGCTCAGTATAAAGCCAATCAGATGCAAGATGCTGCTCAAGCTAAGCTATCAGGACTTGCCGGGGTTCGTGGCATGTATGGTGATTACTACGGAGCACAAGGAGCAGAACGCGCTAAGAAACGCGCTGCTCTTGGTTCGCTTGCTGGATCTGCGATCGGTGGTGCAGTTGGTGGAACAGCTGGTGCTCAAACAGGTGCCGGAGTTGGTGGAGCAATAGGAGATCTATTCTAATGGACATGGAAGAGTTGATTAAGAAGCAAAAAGAGTTTGAAGATGCTCAGGGCGCTAGAGAGGCACTCCTTGGTAGCCTTGAAGCTGTAGCTAACGTTCCTACTGCTTATGAAATCAGAAAGGGTAGAACGATTGGTCAACCTTTCAAGTTCACTGGTGGTGAAAGGCCTTCGTCACCATTAGAGCTTGCTCAAGCAGAGCTAGCAGGACAAGCAAAGCTTGCTGATCTTGAAGAAGCCAAACAAAAGCAAGCAGCAATGGCCTCGGCAGCTGATCCACAAAGTAAGCTCGCTCAAAGCTTGAGGCTGTTTTATAAAGCCAAGGGTATTGATGTGCCTGATGGCATTAGTGCTCCAGAGATGGCGCAGATGTATGGAAAACCATCAGAGCTTCTTTCTCTCGATGCCAAGCAAGCGAAAGAGAAGCAACTTATTGCCGATAGAGCTGAAGCTCAAAAGGGACTCATTCAAGCAAGGGCATTAGCTGCACCCAAAAAAGCAGGCGGTGGCTCTGGTGGATTCTCTGCAAAGGATCTTTTGAGGCAAGAGAACGCAATAGGCGCTGGTGTTTTGGGTGACCCAATTACAAAAGAAACCAAGATCATTGGTCAGTCGTTTAATAAAATCAAAGATGCATATGAAAACCCCTCACCGGTTGGCGACATTAGTATGGTCTACAACCTTATTAAAATGTGGGACCCTGGTTCGGTTGTTAGAGAGGGTGAAATTGATATTTTAAAAGCCGCTAACGGTCCTGCTAAGGCTCTGGTTGGAACATGGCAAAACCTTCAGGGTGGTGGAAAACTTACGCCTGAGGTTCGAAAACAAATGTACGACTCTGCGCTAAGTACCACAGGGAAACAGCTTGATGTTTATGAGGCTAACTCTGGTTTTTATCGAGACCGGGCCAAAGCCGTAGGAATTAAGCCAGAGATGGTTGTGCCAGATTTGAGGACCACAATACTAGGAGCTCCTTCAAGAGCTCCAGATCAAGCAGCGATTCAGGCAGAACTCAAACGCCGTGGACTTATTAAATAGAGGACCATATGGATCTATCTAAACTCACAGACGAAGAGCTTTTGAAACTAGCAGCTGGAAGCCAGCCAAATGCTCCCGATGATTTGTCTAAACTTTCAGATGAAGAACTGTTGAAGCTTGCAGGTCAAAGCGCTCCTGTGGCCTCAAAGCCACTAGTCGAATCTGGTGTGTTTAGTGCCAAAGGGTCAAAACCATCACCGCTTCAAGAGACGGTAGGCAACGTCCTTAGGTCTGGAGTTGCTGGGCACTTCCTTGGTCTCGATCAACTCGTGAGTCCAGATACAGAAGAGCGTAAAGCATGGAAAGCAGAGCACCCAGTGCTTGATATCGGTGCCCAGGTGGTTGGTGGTTTGATTCCATCTCCTGTGAGTGTTGCCGGCAAAGTGGGGGCTATTGCAAAAGCTGGTGGCGCTGCCGTAGCTGGTTTGTTGCCAGAGGCGGCGGCCGCAGCTCCCGGTGTTGTTTCTGGGGCTAGTGGTTTGATATCCAAGATCGGTTCAAAACTTCCCAGCCTGGTGAGCGGGGCGACTGAGGGTGCTATCTCGGGAGCCGGTGCGTTAGCAGCAAGCTCGATCGGGCAAAAACAACTACCTACGGCCCAAGATGTTGCGACGGGTGTTGGAGCCGGAGCTGGTATAGGTGCGTTAGCGCCAATTGCTGGGCCGCTACTATCTAAATCAAGCGAGATTATTGCAAAGAGTGGGAAGCGTGGATTTTCGTTACTTACCGGAATCCCTGAGAATTTGATCGATAGTTATTTGGCTAGGCTTTCAAGTAATGCCGGCAAAACTCTCGATAACGTCCCAACCAGGGCGGAACTTCAAGACTACCTTGAAAGTCTGCAGCGAAACGTAGTTTCAAAAAAGGATTCTATAATATCTGAATTTGACAACACCATTAATTCATTAAAAACATCTGATGAGTTGTACGCTAATGCGGCCAAAGAAGCCGCTAGTGCATTAAAAAACGAACTCAAAAATGCATCTATAAATGAGGACTATTCAGCCAAAGTTTTAGATTCTATCAAACGCCTAAAAAACCTAGGAATAGAGGCATCAAACCGAGGTTTTGATCAACTAGAAAAACAGAACCCTGGTAAGTTATTTCCGAAAGAGTTTATCACGAATCAAATTTCCAAGGCTATGGACTCATTGGTGGATAAAGAAATTGGTTCACTTGATGACACTGCTTTAAATGAGATTGGTCGGTTACAAGAAAAGGCTTTGAAGTTTCCTGAGGTCGTCTCACTTACTGGTGTTAAGAAACTACTACAATATTTAGATAACAAAATTGAGTATCAGAAAGCCGGAACGGTTGGCGGATTCATGACCCCAGAAAGTAAGGCCTTATATTCAGTAAGAAAGGCATTAGACACAGAGCTTAAGGCGCAAGTTCCTGGGTATGGAAAAGCAATGCAAGAGGCTTCTAGTATTTTTAATTTATTAGAAAAGACCGGAGAGATAGCGTCGGACAAATCGGTATTAAAAATCACGGGATTATTGTCGGGGAAACAAGAGCCTTACTATAAGGAGCTTCTTGGGGAGCTTGGCAAAAAAACAGATACAAACCTGCTCTACGACCCCTATGTGGTTATCAATAAAAACAAAGGCGCCCCAAAGGTCAACACTGATCTATCGAAATCAGAGGAAATATTGAGTAAGATCAAGAAACTAAAAAAGCGCGGCCCTGTACTTGGGAAAGATATAGAGAAACTATCCGGAGTATCTCCCGAGCAGGCGAGAAACCTTGTAGATATTAGGGCTCGAGATCCTCAAAAAACAATCAAGACGGTTGAAGCTTTAGATAGAGCCGCAGGCACTGAGGGGACGGCGCAAAAGATTCAGGATAGGGTATTACTTGATGCGCTTCAAAAGCCAACAACTAATGGAAGTCGGAAAACACTGATGGGCTCCGTAGTCGGATCAATGATTGGTGGTCCAGTGGGAACCGCTATCGGTGGTGCGGCTGGTTATAGTCTTGATGAATATGGAAGAAGAGCCGGCAAGAAGCTTTTGGAGTTATACGCCCAAAACAAACCCATTACGATGGGGATGATCAACAAGCTAAATTTGTCAAAAGAAAACAAAGACGGCATCATTAGGATGTTGCAGGCTGCGGGTGCCCTTAAAGGCGTTGAAATGTCGAAGGACGCACAACAGGGGATATCTGAGGTCAATCAATTGAACGGCAGGTTTAGGGACAATAATGCCATTCAGCGCCAAGAATCGAAGCCAATTACCTCTGAGTATGTACCAGAGGATAGTGCAGCTAAGATGTTCTTGGATAACCCATAAGGGAGAGGGAATCATGGAAGGTTTAGTTAAAGTTCTTCAGGATTTAGCTGCCAAGGTTCCAGCGCTTGCATTGGTACTTGGTGTGCTTGGGTCACTTGTGATCGTTGGTCAAATGATTGTGCTTCTTACACCAAGTAAAGCCGATGACGCTTGGTTAGCTAAGCTTAAAGAAATGCCAGTAGTTGGAATGCTTCTTAAGGCTCTTGAGGCGTTTGCGCCCATTCAAAAGAAGTAACCTATGTTTAGTGCTATTATCGCAGCCCTCAAGGCCCTTCCTGAGCTCGTTGGCTTATTTCGTGATCTTAACCAGTCTATTAAGGACTACATAGAAAAGCGAAGAACCATCGAGCTAGAGAACTGGATTCAAGAGGGTAACGAGCTAGTAGCCAACATCAAGAGGGCCTCAAGCGATGCGGAACGGTTACAACTGGCTGAACGTTTGTCTAATCATATCGGTAGGACTCCTAGCGGCTAGTTGTCAGACGCTTAAGGGTCCAAAGATCGCTATCTGTATCATTGGAGATGGTGGTTGTGCTTGTCATGACCCACGTCTTCCTGAGGCCGATAGGAATTACATTTTACCGTTTGAGCAGTGCAAGAACTTCATTGCTACACCTCCCGATGATTTTCAGACTCTTCAAGAGTTTATGGTGAGAAGGTGTAAGGTGAAGTGATGGACCACAACCAAGCTATAGGAATAATTGCGGCTTACATGGTGATTGAAGTGACTAAGTTTCTAGTAAACAAGCTTGGTAAAAACTTTGATTCGCAAGATAAGCAAAAGCTTGCAGATCTTTGGCAGTGGCACGTAAAGCGTCAACCAAGTGACATTCACCAACAGACCGAAAAGATGGTTGAGATTCTCCTTCGGTTTGAGTTCGTACAAAAACAACAACTTGAGATACTTCAGAAGCTAACAGATCAACTTTCAGAACGAAGGTAACAAATGAATCCAGCTTTTGAGTACTGCATGAAGTGCTTACTAGAGCACGAGGGTGGTTTTGTAGATCACCCAGATGACCGTGGTGGCCCTACGAACTACGGGATAACCATCAACAGCTTCTCACAGTACATCAAGCATAAGGCTACGGTTCAGGAGTTAAAGAACCTTAACCTTGCTCAAGTGTATGGTTTCTATAAATCGGAATTCTGGGATGCCATGCATCTTGATGATATTGGTGATCTAAGGCTTCAAATGGTTCTATTTGATCAAGCGGTGAACCGTGGGATTGGTCCAGCTGTAAAGAACATGAATTTAGTGGTAACGGGCACTACTGATTCGACCCTAGATTACAATCAGATCAACAAGGTAGACCCGCTACTCACATCAATTAAGTATATTTGTGTAGCTCAGAATTCGTATGTCTCTATTGTGAAGAAGAATCAGTCACAACTAGTGTTTCTGTCTGGCTGGATTGCACGGACTCATCAGCTACTTGAGCGGGTTGTGAGCCTTGAGCAGATGGTTGATCAAGAGATCCAGTGACCTCCAAAAGCTTTCCTGGAGGAGCAATAGAAACGATTGCACTCAATGGAACCACTGCGGTCTCAGTCTTTTCACAAAGAACCTTTTTACTGACTGGATCTTGAAGATAGAATTCTACCTCAGTGAGATAGCAGCAAAGACCGTGGACTTGAGCCATCTTGCCTTTGATGTAACTACCGTTAAGAGTCTTTACGATATAAAGCTCATTGGTTTTTGTGAAATCTGGAATAGTAAGCGACATAGATCCCTCTATTTCTTTACGCACGGATAAGGCACTGAACCTAAAACCTTAACCGTGAGTGGTTGTAATGTTCGTAGTTTGGCGTTTCTGTAAAACACCCCTTTAATATCTGTACCCAGGAACAAATCTACTCGGTCCTTTTTGATTGCTCCACCAGTATCTTGAGCGACCCAAAGTCCGGAGTGCTCTTTTCCCTCGCTGTCTTTGACACCTTTTGTTTCAAGGATCTCCACAACGCTCCCATAGGGAACGACATTCTTATCAACAGCGATAGTACGAAGAGGAATGAGCTCACAGTTACCAACTCCCATACCAAACGGTGCAGACACAACCGAATAGCGAATCGAGCCGTCTACCTTTCCGGCATAGTTAATCACCCTACCGTCTTTTAGTTTCCCAGAGCCCTCGATGTTTACTTTCTTTTTCCACACGGCTGACGTCTTAGCGATGAGCTTTCCTTTCATATCTAAGATTGGTGTGGTTCTTGGTTCGTTCTTATCAAGTGCCTCGTCTTCTAAGTAGTAGTAAGTATTACGAAGTTTGATTGTCTTTTCTTCCTTAGCTCGCACAAACCCAGGGAATGCTTTAGCAACTGGATCTACATCTACCACTGGGGGAAGGACTTCATCTAGTTTCTCAAGATCTTTAAGGGGGATGTCAGAGCAGGCTTGCAAGGCAAGGGCAACTAACCCCACAATTAATTTGTTCATGTTTGTTTCTCCTCGTTGAAAGGACATCAGGATGACGGCCTTTATATATAGTGCAGAGGATGCGGTTGATCGGCAATTTGGAAAGTGGCTACGTGACCACAGAATCCATGTGCTTAAGCTTGGGCTTGTAGAGGCTGCCGAGCTTTTGATGTTCGAGGTGGACAGGCTGAGTGCGATTGAAGCTGGTCAAAAGGCTGTCACTAAGCGTGAATGTATGGTCATAAGTGGCGGATATAATATTTCCTATAAGCTTTTGATCAAGAGGGCTATTTCCAACTTTTGAGAACTTCTTCGGCTGGCTTCACAACGTGCTCACCGAAAGCATTGAGGAATGTTTCAATGTCTTTACTGAATTCTAAAGGTGCTTCAAACTCTGGAAGTGCTACTCTCTCATCTGAATCTTTGTAGCTAACCACATAAGGAAGACCTTCACCTTGTCTAATGAGATGACACCGAAAAGCAACGGGGCCACCGTTTGGCTTAATAAGCTTGATCGTGATCACGGTGTTCATGGTGTACCCCTTTGTGAAAAGTGTGGACGCAACGCAGCATATCGGTGTCCTGTATTGCTTACCTATACAGTTTGCTTACCCTGTAAGAGTGAGGTCAAGGACGAACCCACAAAACAAAGTCCCCTGTAGCTCAATGGAAGAGCGCTTGGTGGAGTGATTCGCTACCACGAGGTTGGTGGTTCGAATCCACCCGGGGGCACCAATTAGACCCAAAGTAGCAGGCAAATAGTAAGTACACACGTTCCACCAAGGAACATAATACCGGCTGCAAGCCTTGATCGAAAAGCTTCCTGTTGTTTCATTCTTTGAAGATCTAGATCATCGATATACATATGGCCCCCCTTGGTCAAATGGTCACCCTATTGTCATCCACAAGGGCCGGTTTGATCAATAAGATCAATAAATTATGATGATTAGAGATTTAGAAAGCTGCGTCGTCGTCATTTCAGGCCTCACTAAAAACCGCGCCCTTTGAGTTCGCACTAATAAAGTCGGTTGTTCGTATGTTTGAATAGATCAAATCCGCGCCGTTTAAATCTGCGTTATTTAAATTTGCATGCTCTAGGTTCGCGCCATTTAGGCGCGCACCCCGTAAGTCTGCACTAGATAGATCAGCACCTACCAGCGACGCAAGCGCTAGAACTGCGCCACTTAAGTCCGCACCATTTAGGTTTACACCACTTAAGTCTGTACCTGGTAGATAAGCGCCACCTAGGAGTGCGTAACTTAGGGTTGCACCCTTTAAATTTGCGACCCTTAGGTTTGAGCCACGTAGGTCTGTACATTTTAGGTTTGCACTGCTTAAGTTTGCACCGCTTAGGAGTACGCCACTTAAACATGAATAACTCAGGTCTGCACCACCTAGGTCAGCACCATGTAAATCTGCACCACTTAGGTGTGCGTTACTTAGTTTTGCATCTCTTAAGCTTACCTTACTGTTTACAGCGTTTTGCAGTGTTTCCCTGAGTGTGTCGTGGGTATCTTCAAATAACAGTGATCCGTCTTTAGTTAAAATTTTCATAATTGCACCGGTAAAGAGTGCTTAGAAAGCTACATCATCCTCATTGAAGCTTGTGCCAAACATTTGAGTTGATGGCGGTGGTGTGCCTAGTGGTTGAGTAGCCCTTCGTTGCTGCGATTGAGCAGTGTTATACCCTTGAGGTTGGGTTGTGGTGGCCTCATATGGGACTTCTTCAAAGAACATACTGAAGTCAGGAGATTTATCGGTTTTCTTTTCTTTATTGGCAAAGATTACAATCTTAAGGTTGCCAAGCTTACCAGTAAAGTACTCGGCTCCGTTTTTAGAAACGTTGCGCCAAAGGGATGCCACTTTTACACGTTTAGGTTCTTGCATTGATCTTTTCCTCTGTTTTGATTCGGTCCATCGTTCGACCAAGTTTAAACGAAATGACTTCATCCACATCATCAGCGCCTAGGATAATCCGCACCTGGCTTAACATGATAAGAGCATCGGCTACTTCTTCAATCGCATGTTCTTTTAGTGTACCGTTTTCGTCTTTTAGAGAAAGGTATCGAGTTACAGCAGTAATGTATTCACCAGCTTCTTCGACGGACTTCACAAGCTGACTAGTATGCCCAAAGTGTTCAATAATGTCTTCAATGATGGTTTTCTCAGATGATGTGAACATGTGGTTACCTTCGTGGTTGTGGGACTACTGGCCAAGGTATCGAGTTACAGCAGTAATGTATTCACCAGCTTCTTCGACGGACTTCACAAGCTGACCACGCGGTTGTGGGACTACTGGCCTTTGCGTAGCTGCCTGAGGACTATATTGAGGTTGTCTTCTATCTACTGGAGCGTCAACAATTCTCTCGCCCTCTTCAAGCTCTGAGGCAAATTGAGTACCGTATCCCACCAGAGCCAAGGCTCTACCAACTGCGCCCGTGGTGGCTTTTTCGATGTAATCTGGGAAGTGTGTTTTGTCTTCACGCTTGAAAGCATCAGCTATGAGAAAGCCTTTCTCATCATAGATCTCAGCCTTAGCGACACACATGTTGTCGTTCACGGTATGAAGCGAGGTTCTTATCCCCCAGTTTGGGTGTTCCTCTCTAAACCAAACTAAGCGCCATTTGACCTCGAGATAATATTTACCCTTGAGCTGAATGAATGGCAGGGTTGTCCCCGCTTTAGTCTTAAATGAGTCCACAACGATCTCCATTAAGCGGTTGTAGTATTGTTAGCTAGAGCAGCGGCTTCTTTTGCTTTCTTTGGTGAGTAACCCTTTGGTCGACCTGGTTTCTTTTTAGTGGTGGTCACAAGCTTGGTCTTTTTGGTGCTTACGGTGTCGCGCACATCTACTTGAAGTTCGTTGTTTACATAAGATAGTGGACCGAAGGTCATGATATCACATGTAGAAATCTCTCGGTATGCTTCAGCTAGTGTTTGATAGATCACGGTGACGGTTGTTTTGTTGTCGTTATTAAATCCAACAGTAAGATATGGCATTTATTTACCCTTTCGTATGGTTAGTATTAAATACTCTCCTACCTCTAAAGAGGCACCTGGTATAGGTTTATCTGGGTTTGCCTTTAAATAATCTCGAAGAGCTTGTTTTTTAACGTAGGTAACTGTCTCGGTTTCTTTAAATTCCACCGGGATAATGTCCTCATTACTTATAACAACCTTAGGTGGGGATTTCTTCCTCGACATGGAAAACATAGAGCCAATGACAGCCGCTTGATTGGTGTTCATGAGATATTGGTGAATCTTGTCTCTGAGATACTGTGTGGTTTTGTGATACCTAGACGCTCTTGTATAAAACTGATTAGCGAGATTCTCGTAATACAAAGAATCGGCTGTAAGCTTATGGATGACATACATGTACTTATCAGCCTTGTTGACCATATCGAGCTCAAGCCTATCCATGGCTTGCTCGACTTCTGGTGTCACTTCTCCGTGATGCTCGTCAATGTAAGCAACCAAACGGTTGTAATCCTGTAGTAACTCATCGAGGGATATTTCGGGGTCTTTAGTCATTGGACCACTCCACATGGTTACGCTCAGACTCTCGAAGATCCTCAATGATTTGCTCAACGTAAGCATTCACCACATCGGGTGATACCTCGCCGGATATCTGCTTCATAAGAAGCGCCACAAACTCCGGTTGATCCATGGCGATATCTAGACCGCACTCTATCTCTAATTTGGTATAATCAGAAAATGAGTCCTCTGGGTTAAGTGATTTCGGGGTAATAAAGTCTTTATTTAACATAGGCCACAACTCCTAGGTGCGGCTATAGTAGCGGCTTTCGGGTTATAATGCCACTAAATAAAAACCCCGACGCAGGTTATCAAGGGACCTGGCCGGGGCGTGGACTCATCTGTTTGAGTGTTGTGGACTCAAATGGTTCTTTGCATACTTAGGAAATATGTGGAGAAACGTGAACAGGAATAAGTACTCAGCCAAGCGCGTTACAGTTAACGGAGAAGCCCAAGGGTTTCCTTCGAAGTTAGAGGCTGCGGTATTTGAGCAGCTTAGTTTATTAGAGAAAGCTGGCGAGATTATAGACCTTTCTAGGCAAGCGGGGGTTGATCTTACCCTTGCTGAGATCAGGTGGAAGATCGACTTCAGTTACATAGACGCTCACACGAATAAGCGAGTATTTGCTGAAGCCAAAGGCGTTGAAGATGAGCGCTATAAGATATTCAAGAAGCTTTGGCCCTTTTACGGGTTTGGCGACCTTCAGGTTTGGAAGGGGAATTATCGGTGTCCAAAGGTAGTTGAGACGATAAAGCTTGGAGCTCATCGAGAGGCAGAGCTTGCGACCCTTGGCTCGAAGTGGACTCCACGAGATCCTTTTGCATCAGAGAAGCTAACTGATGAATTGCTCTACATAACGAAACGCAAGCAAGCAAAGGGTGGGGGCGACTAAATTCATTCGGCCCTTGGATGGTTTGCTCTAATGCTTCTAGGCTTAGCTTAAGCTGCTCTAGTTCTTGATATTTCATTCTTTGACTTTACAGTCTTTAATGCCCTTACAGCTACAGCATTTTAAGAAGGCATCGTTGATGGAATAAGGCACTGAGAATGGACGAGACTTGGTGCGTTTAAAATCGTGTTTAAATCCAGCGACATGTGACCATTCGTGAGTAAGGTTTGAGGCTCTAGCGCAAGCGGTAGCACCTTCATGATAACGGCGATTGGTGTAGATGGTGGGGTTCGGTGGGTCTCTATAGCCTATGACTTTCTTAGTGCTATAATACATCTTCACTGGAGTCATAATGGGCGTGGTGATGAGCTTGTTTACGATCTCGTTGTTCGTGAGATCATTGGTGTCTACAAGCGTTCGTTTCATCATGAAGTTACGAAAGCACTGAGAACGAACAAGTTTATTAGATAGATCTTGTGAAATCTTAAGAATTTCGACTTGTGGCTTTGTGTAGTTGATGGCGGTGAAAAAGATATTTTCGGGGTTAGCCTGCGCTATGTCGCTATGAAAAGCAGTCAATAGAACGATCAACGAAGTGAATGTCAATGATGAAGGATACGACAAGCTAACCCCTACTAGTACTATCCAATAGTTCCACGGCCCATGACAACCCCCCAAGGTTCATTTCAGAGCCCTAGTGTGGATTTAATTTCAAGATTCTCAACCTT
>CAZWRK010000048.1:12965-20301 GCA_964635875.1 uncultured Aquaspirillum sp. | reverse complement strand
TTGGTTAATGATCTTCCAGAACATTTCTCGAATGGTTCTATAGGTTTCTATGCGAGTCTCCCAAATTTCATTAGGGACACCCTCGGGTTTTGAATCATATTTCAACACTTGCCGTAGAGCGTTGTCGAACTCTTCGATGGCAATATTGGTTTGCATTGCTTTATAGGCAATATCGAAATCCTGCTTTTCTTCGGGAAGTTTAAAGGTGAGTGTTGCTTTCATGTGGAGTTAGTACCCTGGGGGTAGTTGTGGATAAAGAAATAAAAACAGTATGCAGCAGATGCCGCGGCTCTGGGATTATATTTGCAACCAATACAGATCCTAAAGAAGGGCAATATGAATATGTGTTTTTAGATACGTGTGTATATGGATTATCTAAAAAGTATAAATATCCAGTATTTAAGTATGACGGGAAGTTTAAGATCCTCGAGGAGAGAATAAGATATGTACATCCGGAGCAAGGCGATCAAGGAGCCAATGGAGACGGTGATGGTAAGAATACCGAGGAGACACATGGACAAGTTACGAAAGGCGGCACTGTCCAGCCACCTCCCAATCTCGGAGATGGTCAACAAGCTTTTAGCTACGCACCTAGAGAAGCTAGTGGACAAAGAGAAGCTAGAGAAGAAAGAAGTAAAAACGAAATCCAAATCGACTACGATGTCGACCACTATTCAGGTGAGTTCTGAGAGTGATTCACGTTTGTGATTAAGCCTGAAGTATACGGTGCTTTTGTTTCTTGATGCGTATTCTAGGTAATCGGAATCGACCAGGTAGTGGAGATGTTTACTGAGGGCGTTTTGATTTACGTCTAGGATCTCGGTTAACCTGGCTGCGCATTGTATTTCGTTTGGGTGATTAAGGAAATAGGCTAAGATCTTTCTTTCGAAAGGTGTGAGGAGCTCTAAATCTTCTTTGGGTATATTCATTTGGAAAGCGCGTTATTAAACGCTTCGGAATATTTTGAAAGTAAGAACTTAAAGGGTTCACCGTAAGAGGCGTTAAGGTGTGTGCCGTCTCCCTTGAAGGCCTTACCTTGGGAGTTCCTTGGGTATGCACCAAGGCCAAGGATGTCGACGTAGGTACAACGTGGGCTAATAGTATCACGCAGTGTGTCATTGAGCTTTGTTTCATCAAGGGTGGATGTGCCTACTCGCTCACTTAAGCCCACCCATAGGCATGGTATAGACGTAGGTATGGCATCAAGAAGGGTGTGGATGTCTTTGACGACAAAGGTCTTGTTATAGCCTAGGAGGTTACCAGCGGCCTGGATGACGACTAGGTCATAGGTCTTGGCCTGAAGCAGGTCTCCAACCTTCGGTGTGACCCCCAAAGAAGCAGGAATCGTTTTAGAGCCACAGGATGACTTATAGCCGTTTGCTAACTGTGAAGGTCTAGCCGAGCACCTAGCTACCCAAGAAAACGGCACAGAGGCGATTTGAGATGCTTTAAACAGGGTGTCTCCTAACCCACCTGTTTCAACTGACTGAGAATCACCAAGCCAGAGTACTGAGGTGTAGACCTTTGGGGCCTGGACTACAGGAGTTTCTGGAACTACGGCTGGAACACTTGTGTCTGGTTTTGTCTCAGGAAGGGAGCAGCCACCAAGGAGAGGGATGAAGAACAGGATGATCAGGGCTGGAAGCCAGAGGATTCTCATAGTGACTAGTATTCACCGAAGTCGTAGTCATCTGGAAGTCCTAGTCTTTCACGACGCTTTTTATCTTCAAGGATCTCCTTATCCCATTCTTTCCACTGGCTTCGACCCTCTATGGCTCCCCAATAGACGAAGCTAGCTATGGTCGTAAAACTCAACATCAAAAACATATTGAACATCATGAGTCTATTGTAACATACTTATTACACACTGTGTAAAAATACACCTGTAATGATTTCTATGGGTTATGTGATCCTTAAGGGTGGGTGGCCTACAAAAACACAAAGGCCCAGAGAATCGCGTTGCGAAATCTCCAGGCCTGTATCAAGTTTAGATTGTGAAAAACAAAACTAGATGGCCTGAACGTAAGCCCTGTGGGCGGAAACCATCAAGTAAAACTTTTCACAAAGTAAGGTAGTACAACCGGGGGCGTCCGATCCGCCCTACAGCTTAAAGTGTTAGCCACAACTATACTTTAAGTGTTCTCCTGGGGAGAATCCCCTGCTTGGCCATAAACCAAGTTGGGTAGCACAGTTTAGGGTGGTGGTTCATGCCTAGACAGATTGGGGTACGATAGCGAGCCTCGTTCCTAACGGCGACGGGATAGCTAGAGCGTTGAATGGTTAGACTTCACGACTTCCGGCCCTTGGAGAGGGATAGATAGCGGGGTGTGAACATTGGATAGACGGACTCTATTCGCTAACCCATTCAAACACATGCTGTAAGGGTTTGTGTGTTTTGTAGGTCGCTCCCACACACTCCTGGATGAATGCATGAATGAGTGATGCTAGTTCAGACCACCGCCTGAAACCTCTACCAGGGGGGCATAAGGGTAACGGTTAGACAGGGAGTCCACCACTTTAGGTTGAAAGCCTTTAGTGCTCCTAATGAATAAGGTTCATTCTTTTTTAAAGAGTGATTTCTCTAAGCCTTTTTTAGGCACTCCTGCGTCCTGAAGCCTTCAGCTCTGGGATAGGTTCAAAAGGGGATTCGACTATCTGACAAAGTCTCTTCAAGGTATTCGATATGTTTGTCTTTATCTAAGAGGAGCCGCCACTAGAGCGGCGACCGAAGGTTAAAAGATCTAGATAATTAAGAACTTAGGTCTAAATATCGAAACGAAGAAAAATGTTTAAAATAGTACCACCGAAGGCCATAATCCACCCATGGAACTCACTCATCAGGCAGAGGTCGCAGCTCAGATCTTCAGATTCGTAAAAGGTCATAAAGACGAGAAACTGAGTGAGGAGAAGATCTCCGAGGGAACTGCAATAGACCAAAGGACCGTCTATAAAGTGCTAGAGTTATTTCAAGACTTAGGCCTTGTGAGACTAAAACCATCACTCCTCGATGAGCTTTTATTTCAATACATACCTGATACAGAGTGGAACCCAGGCACTAAGAAGGTGGCCTCTCTCTTAGAGGCCTTCGATGTGGCTTCTTCGAAACTCATAGTAACAGAATAAACCACACTAAAGTCCCCATCGTCTAACTGGTTAGGACATCACCCTTTCACGGTGGTAACCGGGGTTCAAATCCCCGTGGGGACGCCAATACATCTATCGATGAATAAACCAACTCTTGTAATCTTAATGAGTTAAGTAAATAATTACCGGATGAACGGAATGGACACAGTCTCCACCGGAACGATCTGCTTCCTGGGGCAATTTAACAAAGTTACAAGTACAACCGATGGAGGGTGGAATCTCACCCTTAGCCTTAGTCAGGACGAAATCATCAAAATAGCTCAAATAGGCGCTCTAAGGGACATGCTGTTAGAGGTATCGATAAGGCCGGTGGACAATGGCTAGACCAAAAGGTTCCGGAATGGTCACTTGTGATGAGCTTATCCCAGAGTGGGAAGAAATAGCGCTGAATTGCTATTTGCAAGGTATGTCAGATGTAGAAGTAAGAAGACATCTTGCACGACCAAATTACAAAATACTCGGCAACTCCACATGGACAAGACTGATGGAAAATCCACGTTTTGCGGAAACCATAAAAAGGGGACGCCTTATTTCTGCGGCTTGGTGGGAAGAGCAAGGCCGAAAAGGGCTTCTAAATCAGCGCTTTAATTCAGCGCTTTGGTACATGAATATGAAGAACAGATTTGGCTGGAGAGATAAACAGCCTGACGAAGTTTCTCATACGGTTCATCAAGTGGCACCAATTGATACCAAGCAACTCATTGAGCTCGTTGAAGCAGCGAGGGCTACAAAGGAGAAGGCTTGAGTGAGTATCAGAGCAATACCGACATCCTGTGGAGTAACGGCATTATAGCCGCGTGGTACTTAAGACCAGATCAGTTACCAATTTACAAACTCCTAGTAAGAGACAAAAACCCATTCGTTGAATGTTCCCGGCGTTTTGGAAAGAGCACCAGCGTCCTTTGTTACGTCCTTGAGGAGTTAATCAAGCACCCGGGTTATATTGCTAGGTTCTGTGAACCAGATAAAAACCAAGCGCGAGAGATCGTTATAGACGAGGTCAAAAAGATTCAAGAGATGATCCACCAAGATCATAGGTTTCGGTGGAGAGTCACCGATAGCTATTTTGAGCATCCAAATGGGTCCAAGCTCTACCTCCGAGGGGTAAACCACGACAAAGGGGAATCAGCTAGAGGAACTGCCGCAAACATTATAGTGGCCGATGAATTCGGATCATGGAGAGATCCGGATTATGTTGTCAAAAGCATCTTAAGGCCTCAACTCGATACAACCGATGGGTCTTTTATTATTTGTAGTACCCCAAGCCCAGATCTTGGACATAGCTATTACCGATTCAAGCAAGATGCGATTGCTAATGAAAGATTTATTCAGAGGGTGATCTATGACAACGCGTCACTATCTAAGGACCGAATAGCAGAAATCTGTAGAGAAGTCGGTGGAGAGGATTCACCGTCTTGGCAACGCGAATATTTGTGTAGGCCTGTCACCAATCCAGAAAGATTAGTGATTCCGGAGTTCTCGGAGGAAATTCACGTCAAAGATCTTGAGATCCCATTCCATGAGTCCAATCGGTATGTCGGCGTAGATCTTGGTTTCTCAGACTTCACGGCATTCCTTTTTGCTAGTCACCACTTCCCGACAAATCTTTTGTATATTCATGATGAACTGGTCCTCCAAGGGAAGAACTCAGAGCAGATTGTGAAAGAGGCTAAGCAGAAAGAAGCACTCAATTTTCAAGACAAGACAATCTATAGGCGAGTATCAGATAACGACCTACAAATGCTATTCGACATGAATAGTATCTACGGCTACAGCATCATACCAACGCGAAAAGACGACAAGCAAGCAGTGATCAACCAGCTAAGAATACGGTTTACTACTGGCACCATTGCAATCCACCCAAGATGCAAGAATTTGATCTTTCAGTTGAAGGTTGGTCTTTGGAATCCATCCGGGGCTCAGTTTCAAAGAGGGGCGGCAACCGGTCACCTCGATGCAGTAGATGCTTTGATCTATCTGAATCGCAATCTAGACATGGCGCATAATCCTTATACTCAAGAGATAGACTTCTTCAGTACTTTCCAAAACCCGCATCATGTCGCAGAATCGGACAAAGGCATACATGAGCTCGGTGACTTCTTTAATCAACACCAAGGACAAACACCATGAAAGATGACTCGCAGTATTTTTTCACCAAAGAAGCTAAGGACGTCGCAAGTGAACTCATTCAAAGAATGTCCACCTGGGTGAACTTCCTTGGATCCTCTTCACTTCGTGACAGATGGAGAAAGTCTTACCAGCTCTATTATGGTCGTCACTGGCAAGGTACTTTCTTTGGTCAGGCCGGAGTAAAGTCAGCTGGTCAACAAGGTGAGTTGAAACTCGTTACTGCTAACCATTTTCGTAACCTTGTGAAGCATATCTTGGTGCTCACAACCAATCAGAAACCAAGCTTTGATGTGCGCGCAATTAACGCAGACCCAAAGTCATTAGAGCAAGCAAGACTTGGTAACAACATCCTTAATGCCTACCTCGGAGAGAAACGTCTCCTTAGGTACGTAAGAACAGCCGCAGAACATGCGCTTATCTTCGGTAAAGGCTTTGTTGAGATTACTTGGGAGAAACAAGAGGGTAAGCCTTACTCGTACTCAGAGACTCAAATTAATGGTGAAGACCAGATCAAGGTTGAATATGAGGGCGACATCGATATTCATAACCCTGGCCCGCTTGATATTTACTACGACACGACATGCGAAGACTTCACAAAACTTAACTGGTACGTGTCGAGACGATTCAAAAATAAATGGAACTTGATCGCTGAGTATCCAGAGCTAAGATCACATATTTTAGAGCTTCAATCGAAAGAAGATATTACTTACGCATTCAAAAACACGTTTCGCTATTTCGACGAATCTGAGGACGTGCCCGTTTTTTATGCGTATCACAAGAGAACCCCAGCTATGCCAAACGGTAGGTTCATTATGTTCTCGGATAATGAGACCGTTTATTATGACGGACCTATTCCATATAAAGAGCTTCCAATTAAGCGCATAGTTTCAGGAGAAATCTTTCAGACCACCGAAGGTTATTCAGAAGCATTTGATTTGATTGATCTTCAAGAGGTTTACAACAACCTTATTAGTGGGATCTTTTCGAACTTCAATGCCACTTCGGTGCAAACCATTCTCATTCCTAATGGAAGCAACATCACCCCATCTCAGATTGGGAACCTAAGGGTCCTTAAGTATGACCCACAGATGGGTGAGCCTAAGAGCTTGCAGCTCACAAACAACCCACCAGATGTGTATAACGCTATTGGGTTGATTGAGAGGCTTATGGAAACAATCTCTGGGGTTAACTCTGTTGCTCGTGGGAATCCTGAGAGTTCACTTAAGTCTGGTGTAGCTTTGTCCTTGGTGCAGAATATGGCCGTTCAATATGCCAGTGGGTTTCAGCAATCATGGGCTGAGCTTCTAGAAGACGTAGGCACAACTATCATTCAATACCTCAAAGTCTTTGCGAATACCGAAAGGCTCATTGCTGTAGCCGGTAAGGCTAACAAGATGGCTATGCAGTCATTTAAGGGTGATGACCTAAGTAACATCGACAGAGTGGTTGTTGATCTTGGTAACTCGATGTCTAGGACCACTGCTGGCCGTATGGAGATTGCAAATAACTTGATAGACAAGGGTCTCATTAAAGTGCCTCAGGAGTATTTGACAGTACTTGAGACTGGTAATCTTGAGCCTATGACTCAAGGGATTCAGACACAGTTATCCACAATACATGCAGAAAACGAAATGATGCTTCAAGGTAAGCAAGCACTTGTACTTGTGACAGATGCTCACCTCTTGCATGTTCAAGAGCATTTGACGCTTCTTTCTAATCCAGAGGTAAGGGCTAACTCTGAGCTTACAGGTTTAGTGCTTGAACATATTCAGCAGCATAAAGATCTGTATCAATCTCAAGATCCATTCTTTTCGATGGTAGCTGGAGAACCACCAGCACCGCAGCCAGCACCTCCACAGATGCCACCACAAGGGGCACCAATGGATCAAGGCGGGTTGCCACCAGTTCCACCAATTGAACAAGTGTAAGCATTACTAACATTCAACAAGGAGAAACATCATGGCAGTTTCAACAGTCACAACGACAACGGTCACAATCCCAGGAAGTGAAAAAAAATACAAAAAGGTAACTTATACAAATACCGCAAACGGTTCAGGTGTGT
>CAZWRK010000048.1:0-12865 GCA_964635875.1 uncultured Aquaspirillum sp. | reverse complement strand
GAAAAAAAATACAAAAAGGTAACTTATACAAATACCGCAAACGGTTCAGGTGTGTTGTCTACATCCCAAGTCACAACGACAACGGTCACAGGAAGTGAAAAAAAATACAAAAAGGTAACTTATACAAATACCGCAAACGGTTCAGGTGTGTGGTCTACTGCAAACCTTACTGATCTATATGGTTATCTGATCAAGATAGTTGTTACAGATGCGGGAACCAACCCAAATGCTGCCTTCACTCTTTCAATGGTAGAGGTTGGTCAAACATCAGGTGACCATCTTCTTGGCTCAGGTGGACCAGTGGACTTTACGGCCGGAAACTCGTCTTACTTTGCTATCCCAGGACAAGGAACCGGTTCAGTGAATTATCCAACTCCACCGTTTCTCACTGGTTCGTATGATGTGAGCACTTCGACTTCGAATACTACAGCAAGTGCTGTATATCAGGTCGATTTATATCTCGTCGATAGCCTTTAATTAAACAACAATACGAAAGGACATTGGAATGGATACAAGCTCCACCGATACAGCTACGTCATCAGAGTCAGTAGAACAGACAGAAACCACCGAAGGACAACCACAGACCGAAGCCCAGGCAGAAGCTCAGGCACTCAAAGAATATCTTGATGAGCAGGCCATGGGTAAGTTCGTGAAGGTCAAAGTAGATGGTCAAGAGATCGAAGTACCTCTCGCTGAGGCGCTTAAAGACTACCAACTTAAAAAAGCGTCTTATAAGAAGATGGAAGAGGCCTCACACGAGAAGCAAAGGGCTTTGAAACTCCTTGAGCTTGCTGAGAAAGATCCTTTTGAGATGCTAAAACTCCTAGGAAAGGACCCTCGTGGTCTCACAGAGGAGTACCTTGCAAAGCAGCTTGAAGAAGAGCTCATGAGTGAAGACGAGAAACGTCTTCGAGATGAGAGGCGTGAGCTTGAAGAGTTTCGAGCTGAGAAGAAAAGGCGTGAAGAGGAAGCCAAGCAGCGTCAGCTACAAGAAGAAGAGCTTAAGGTTAGTCAACAACTTGACGCTGAGCTCACTCAAGCGTTTCAGTCTGCCTCACTTCCTAAACATAAGTTTTTCGTGCAGCAAGTCGCAGCGACTATGCTCGATGCTGCAAAACAAGGTGTCGACTTGTCTCCTAAAGAGGCAGTTGGTAGAGTAGAGAAAGCTTTTAGCTCTTACTTGCCTGAAATCTTACAAACGCTCCCACGTGAAAAGCTGGTAGAGCTGGTAGGATCGGGCGCACGAAAGAAGTTAAGAGAGTTTGAACTCGAACAAATAGGTGCAAAAAAGAGTGACTCAAAGGGCCCCGCAAAAGCGGCAAGCAAAGAAGATGACCTCCCTTGGCACCTTAAAAACAGAAAACAACCAATGAGTGAAAAGGAATATCGCCAGTGGCGTGAATCCATGAACTCAAAGGAATAACTTATTTAACAAAGGATAATTAAAATGGCTGATGCACCAAATACAGTCGCCGCGTTAGCGGGACTCCTGAAAGAGGCGTACGCAGAGGGTATTGCTGACTTAGTACCTAATGTTTGTTCATTGCAGAAAGATGTCAAATTCGTTGCTAAGGCGCAACAAACTGGTTCGTATTACCATTAATGTTGGTGGTAAGCTGGTAGCCAATCCAGCCGTCTTTCAAAAGACGTAAACCTTCTCTGATTGACTTGGACCCCCTAGAGATAGGGAGACAGGGCGGAAGCGAAAGCACCGTGAGAGACTAAGTGAGAGGGCACCCGAAAGGGTGATGCGATAGTCCGACCTACCGATATACATAAAACGGTAGAGCTAGTCAGAAATGACCTAGCCCCCTAGGGTAAAGGGGTAACAATAGGGCAACCTGTAATGCTTGCTTACCCACAAGGTTTCACGCATGCAGCAAGTGGTGACGGAGCTTTTACTCTTCAAGATGCAATTGCTGGAACGATGAAAGATGCTCAAGTTCAAGGTTCACAAATTGTTCTTAAAGAACAAATTGATTACGAACTTATTTCGCGAGCTCTTAAAGGTCGTAACGCTTTCCGTGACTCTGTTGGTCTCGTTATTGAGAACATGCAAAAGTCTTTCCGTAAGCGCCTTGAAGCTTCTCTCTGGTACGGTCAGTCTGGTATCGGAACTGTAGCTTCACTTGCTACCAACACCATCACCATCACCACCGCTGAATTTGCTCCATATATCTGGGCAGGTTCTGAAGGTATGTTGATTGAGGTTTTCAACGGAACGACCTCACGTGGTACAGCAACCATCACTGCTGTTGATATCGACGCTAGAACCATCACCTTGAACTCTGCTCCAGGCGGAACGACCGGTGGTGACCTTCTTTTCTTCGCTTCTGCTAACTCCGGATCTTCGGTGTTCAAGGAGTGTGTTGGTATCCACAAGATCCTCACCACAACCTCTGGAACTCTTTTCAACGTTAACGTTGGAACCTATGGCTTGTTCAAAGGAACGACCTATAGCTTGGGTTCTGTTGCAGCTTCTTTCGCAGCTATCCGTAAAGGTATCTCGAAAGCTGTTAACAAAGGTTTGATGGAAGACCTCAAGATCTATGTTAACCCAAAAACTTGGGACGACATGATGACTGACTTGGCAGCTCTTCGACGCTTGCCTGATTCGAAGTATGAGAAGTACTCAATCGGTGCAGAAGCTATCGAATACTACGCTCAAAACGGTAAAGCTGAGATCGTACCTTGCGGCTTCGTGAAAGAAGGGTACGCATACGGTCTTTCAGTTGATCACTGGAAGCGTGTAGGAGCTGTTGACGTCGTGTTCGGCGATCCAATGTTCCAAGACCAAATCTTTTTCCACATTCCAACCAAAGCTGGCGTGGAAATGAGAGCTTACACCAACCAAGCTATTTTCTCTGACTCACCTGCTAAGAGCATTGCGTTCTCTGGCATCGTGAACAGCACCTAATAGTTAGGTAACAATTAGGCCCTGGTATCTTGGTTGATGTATGATCAAGATGCTGGGGCCTTTGTCTACATAAGGAGATTATGAAATGGCAAAAGTATTACTTTACATTAATGACACGAGTGGCTCACAAGGTTTGACTCAGAATATCGGTAACCAAACCGGCAACACCGCCGCTTACGTTAACGATCTTCAAAACTATCTTGGTAAAGTGTTTCAAGACCCAGGTAACGCGGCTTTGATGTTATCAACTGCTTCGGTTGCTAAAGCATCTGGTACGTTGACGCTTTCTGGTGTTGTGGCAACAAACACTTGTAGTGTGGCTGGTACTACATTCACCGCTGTAGCCTCTGGAGCTACTGGTCAACAGTTCAACGTGGGAGCTAGTGACACACTTACGGCTGTTAACCTTAAGAACGTAATCAACGCTACTGTCGCATCAACTATTTTGGTTGCAACCTCTAACGGCCCGGTCGTTACGGTCACTGCTGCTGATTATGGCGCTATGGGTAACGGATTTCCTATTACTGGCGGAACACACATTACTGCGTCTGGGTCTACGCTTTCTGGTGGTGTGTCTCCTACATACAGTCTATTAACTGGCGCAACGTTCACCTAAAGGTAGGTATTAAATGAGTGTCTCAGTAAGCGTAAATGGAACGAGTTACACGATCCCACAGACTGGTGAAACAGGATGGGGTGCACAAGTAACGGCATGGATTCAAGCGGTGTCATCAGCAACGCTTCAGAAAAACGGCGGGACGTTTACGCTTACTGCTGACGCTGATTTTGGTGCTAGTTTTGGACTAAAATCGGCCTATTATAAATCGCGGTCAGCGGCAATCTCTACAGCAGGCCTTGTAAGGTTAGCTAGTACTGAGTCTATTGGTTGGAGGAACGCCGGAGATAGTGCAAACCTTTTGCTTTTGCCGAAGTCTGGAGCAAACGGGATCCTTACCTACGGTGGAATTGATCTTGTAGATGTTAGCACTGCACAGACGTTAACGAATAAGACGCTTACAAGCCCGGTTATTACTGGTCTCGATCTTACAAGTGTAACACTTACGCAGCAGGGCTCAACCCCGTCGACCCCGGCATCTGGGAAGACAACCCTTTACTCAGACACAAGTGATCTCATTAAACATGTAGACGACTCAGGTACTGTTCGGACCTTGGTTGATCTTGGATCTACGCAGACGCTTACAAATAAAACTCTTACTACTCCCAACATAACAACGCCGGTTGTATCCAGTGGTGTAACCATTTTGAATGGTTTTTCAGTCCCAGCAAGTGGCGGCAATATAGGCTTTGATTCTCTCGCCAATAGATTGAAATTTACCGATCAATTTAGCACAAGCGACTATATTGTTACGTGGAACTCTCTACCAGAGGGTTTAGGTTTAACCAATTGTTACGTCTATAACAACCTGCAGTATTTACACCAAGGCTCATCGCCAACCGGAGCGTTTGGTAGTGTACTTTTGTATTCTAAGTCAGATGAAAAGATGTACACGATGTCAAGCGGAAGCTCTGAATCGTGGCTTTTAAACAATAAGTCATATTTAGAAACGCCAGAGATGAGTACGCCAAGTACTCCGGCAAGTGGGTACGGTAGGGTTTATTTTAAATCTGATGGTAAGCTGTACATACTGAACGACTCGGGTGTGGAGTCTCAGCTTGGTACAGCGACAAACACCCACGTGGGCTTTAGAGCCTACAAGGCGACCAGTCAAAGCTATACGGCTTCATCAGACGCAACTATTCAGTTTGATACTGAGGTTTACGATACAGATTCAGCATATAATACCGCAACCTATACGTTTACCGCCCCAAGCACGGCATACTACCAGTTTACAGCAAGGGTATTTAGTGCCGCTAGTACCGTTCCAGCGGTAGGGCAACTGGGGATCAAAGTAAATGGGACATCAGTTGCGCGTTCAGCACTAACCCAAAGGAATAGTGGTGATGATAACACAATCAGTGTTTCGGTTAATGTTTCGTTAACGGCCGGTGACACTGTGACAGCTTATTATAATAGTAGCCAAAATTCTACTTTAACAATGGGATCGACTGCCTCGATGTTTAGCGGGTATAAAATTTAATAACTAACGGAGAAACAATATGAAACAAGAAATGTTAATTAAAAGCCTTGAGCAACTTTTAGATCATCTTCACATGATGCCAGATTCACCATCTGACAAGATGATGAAATCAATGGTTGGCGATCTAGAAGAAGAAAAAGAAGAAGCACCAAAGAAGCCTGAGGTTAAGGTTGTAGAGATGAAGGCCAAGCTTCCAGAGATGGTTGTAGAGAAAGAAGAAGAGGAAGACGAAAAGCCTGAGGTTAAAGTTGAGATTGAAAAAGAAGTAAAACCTAAGGGTTTATTCTCAATGCTTGGTGAAGACGATCCAGACATGGACGAGTACCACGCTAAAAAGAAGAAGGCGATGGAAGCATACAAAGCACTTAAGGGGTAAGTCATGAGTCTAACCGGAAAGTATGACGACAAGTGGGCGTTACGTCTAGCGTATGACTCCACGAATAACGCTTTCCGGTTTATTGACGCTGGTGGGAGTGCTGGATTCACTGAGGTGGTTTCAGAGGCCGGTACGGTAACCACTACACCAACGGCTTTACCAACATCTGCAACTGGAAACCTGAGAGAGGTTCTTGTTCAGTGCGGGATAGATAATACCACGACATTGCGACTCGACATTAGCTTCGATGGTGGAACTACTTACCACAGAATAGCTCCTGGGATGTCTATTGAGTGGGACATGAACGCGGCGGCTACTCAGATCTTTATTAAGGCTGCTAGTGGAAGCGTTCAGTATTACTTTACAGCAAACAGGGATGTGTAATGGCTATATCTAACTGGCAATTAGCGGCACTTGTTCCTTATGACAATACATTTAGTGGATTAGTGGCAACCAACGTCCAGGCTGCTATTGATGAACTTGCGATTGATTCAGGTAACTTCATCAGGAAGAACGGAAACTCCTTTGGTGAGGCATTCAGTATAGGGTCGAACGACAATTTTGCCGTGAGTCTAGAGGCCAATGATACAACCTATGTAACCATCGACCCATCGGGAAATAAGGTTGTGGTTGGTAACCTACCAAGCACCCTCGCTACGGCGTATTTTGGAACCGACTCAATCCCTGGGGTTTGGCCATTTGCTGGAACAGAAACTGTTACATTTAATTCCTTCGATATTGGCGAAAAAGCAGTAAGCGAATCAGGAACATTATCGGCAGGGTCTCATTATATTTACTTTAGTGGTTCAAGATTGTTTGAGTCGGTCTATGCGATGATGAACTTTGTGCACTCTCCGGTGGGTGTAACTGGTGGGTCGGTAGACTCGGTTATTGCCATCTATAATAGAATACTTCTTGAGGCGGGTGTTTTTGATGGCTCAACGGTAAATGGCATGATCAACAACGCCACGCCATACGTTCCAGTTTCTTCTATAACTGGTATTCAAAATTATCTGACTCCGGTAGATACTACGGGATCAATTAACACAGTAATGGGTATGTATAATTACGTAGCTACCGCTGTTGATACGGTAACCGATGACAGCGCATCGTCTAGAGCCGCCTATGGGTTGTATTTGGCGGGAGCTAAGGCTTACGGTTCAAGCGTAAGTAACTCGGCCTATGGCATTTATATTGATAACAATATTGACCAACGAGGAACCGGTGACTCGTTTGCGATCTATAGCGTAGCAACAGAGCCTAGTTATTTTGCGGGCTCTATCTATGATGGCGCCACAAGTGTTAGCGCTACATTCCAATCAATGAACTTTGGGTCATCTGATACGCTGGCTGTAAGTATTTACGGTGAAAAAGCTGTAGATGGCGGTGGAACTACAGATGCAAAGTGTATCATTGGTGCACTACTAGATGCCACAATTACAGATGGCTCATATCATGAGTCTTACGCGGCGGCTGTTCACTCGGTTCATATTAGCGACACAAATACCGGAGGTGTTGCAATCCTTTATGTGAATGCCAATTCATACCTAGACGAATCTACATATATAAGCGGAGACAGCTATCCCGGTGTGTATGCCAACTATTCAAGTGTGCAGACCAGGAACCTCATGCGTGAGGCTAGCGGGATGTATGCGTATTTATTCCCTATAACCACGGGGACAAATAACGCGATCATGCTCGCAAAAGGTATTCAGCTCTATGTGATCAGCGCCTACGATTTTGTTACTCCATGGAATGCTGATTTTGACCACGTTGCTCAAGGTATTTATGCGGATCGAATCAGATCTGGTGGATCACTTCTTAACAACAAGGCTTATCTTCTTTCGGTTAACACCAACTCTGTAAAAGCTAGTGGAGCAAACTCTGAAGCTGTTGGTATTAAGATCCAAGAGACGGGTGTAACTGCGTCAGGTGGAACGAACACCGAGGCATATGGAATCAAAATCGACTCTGGGGCTATTACAGCATCTGGTGGATCTGGAACTAATACTCAGTACGCCATAAGGGTTGATGACTCTTCAGAGAACTATTTCGAAGGGCTTTCGACATTCAAATCTGGTGTCAAAGTAAAGGACACTGGAGCTGGTTCGACAACACTTAGTCACTATCAAGAGGTAGCTGAGAGTGATCTTGGAACCCTCACGTGGACCGCTGGTGTTGCGCCCTCTGGGACAATTACACAGAAATACAGGGCTACAAGGATTGGAAACCGCGTTGATCTTTGGTGCAGGATTGAGGCATCAGTTGCTGGAACAGCGGTCACGGCCGTGAGTTTTCCATTACCATCAGATACCGGGATTTCGACACCGGTAGCGTTTACAGGAATGGGTAACGGGGAGCAAAATATAGTAGGATCCGGAGCTATTACTGTAGGCGGGACGGTATCAACTACTGGCCCAGATTGTTCATATTTAGGGAAAACTGGCGGGGGGGTTTGGACGGTAACTATCGTTGGTCCGTCGCTTGCCGCTGATACTGCTTATTGTCACTTAACGTACTTTGTTTAAATAGGGGGATAGATGTACTACACGACGGACACATTACTTACAGCCATACAGGCTCAAGCGTTATACCCCACGTCATCGGTGACCGAGACTGAAACTGATTTGCTTCGTTTTGTTAACGAAGAGTTCCAAATGAAGATAGTACCTGCCATCGAAGCCGTGAGAGAGGACTACTTCTTAGCTCGGACTACGACTCCCATTGTAGCAAATCAATCGAAGTATCCTATCCCAGGGCGAGCCATAGGGAACTCCCTAAAGCATGTGTTTTATGTGGATGACTCTGGTGGCAGGTATCAACTCTATAGAAAGCCAATTAAGGATCTCGCGCAGTACTCAAGTACATCAACTGGCACCAGCAGACAGTTCTATGTGTTTGGTGATGAGATCGTGCTCTATCCAACACCAAGCGGCGGCGGATCGATCGAGATGTGGTACTACTCAAGGCCCAATCAGTTGGTGCTTACAACCTCGGTAGCTGCGATTACAGCGATTAACTCTGTGGGTGGAACTACTACATTCACAGTAGATAACGACATTTCTGGTGCTCTTGGAGCCGGTGGAGCAATCGACATTCTTAGTCATGAGTCTCCGTTCATGCTTTGGGTGACCGATGTGACTACAACAGGAAGTTCGTCGACCACAATTGAGTGCGCTACTTCGGCGCTTCTTGGTGAAGATGGATCGACCGTACTTCCTCAGGTAGGTGATTTCATATGCTTAGCTGGACAAGCGAACATTCCGATGATTCCTCAAGAGTTTCATCCAATTCTTGTTCAGGCAGCGCAAGCTAGGATCATGATGGCAATCAAGGATCAAGTTGGTTACCAGATGGCTGTTCAAAAGCTTGAGAGTCAGATCGCTGATATGAAGCGAATGATTGGCAATAGGGTTGAAGATCAAGTTGAGACATTGAATGACAACTACGGAATTAGTGCATACCAATCTGGGTATGGCGTCTTCCGCGGTCCTTTCGGGGTATGGTGATCTATGCCTCAGGCGGTAGTTACTAAAAACGTAGGATTGGTCACTCAGTACAACTCGATGACTGTTGTCGATGGCGCACTTGTGCAAGCTGACAACGCGGTTGTGAGACGAGAGAACATTGTAGAGAACCGCCGAGGTTATGAGAGTTACGGGAGCCTTGGAGCAGAGCCTTATAGGTTCTTTACTTACTCAAACCGTGTGCTTTCTCACCTTCAAAATGACACGATTGTCTATGACAACGGCTCTGGTACGTTTGCGGCATACTCTGGGACTTACACATCACCAGATGGTTATTTGATGAAGGGCTTGGAAGCCAACAACAACCTCTACGTCACAACTAGCGCCGGGGTTAAAGTTATTGGTGATGTCTCTGGTACCGCAGCAAGATCGGCTGGGGTTCCTCAGCCCATGATGGTTTTACTTGAAGCTTTTGTTAGTGGGGTCGTTGGTGATGACTGGTTACCTAATGGTGACTCAGTAGCCTACAGGGTTTGTTTTACATATCGCGATAGTAATAACAATTTTTACAGGAGTGCCCCATCGGCTATTACGACACTAGAGAACACGTCTGGGTCTGCGGCTGGTGTATTAGTGACCGCATTACTCCCTGATTCTATTACTACAGACTACTCCATGGAGGTTTACAGATCTGCAACAGTGACCGGAACCCCAAACGACGAGATGGTGTTAGTTAACACAGTGGTTATTACTGATGACGACATAACAAACGGTACCGGTTTTTTTTACGATGTAACTCCATATAGTCTCGTGGAAAACGGCACACCGCTTTATACCAATGAGTCACAAGAGGGAATCGCTCAATCAAACAACGAGCCGCCAGCTTGTGTTGATACGTGTTTGTACAAATCAAACTACATGTTTTATGCAAACACGTATTCAAAGCAGTCTTTAAATCTTACGCTTGTAAATCCCGACAAGATTTTAATAGCTATAGAAGCCACTACGGTGTCGGGGTCGCCAACCGTTACGGTATCAAGCGATGATTTTAAACCACCAAATGGCTCCGTGCTCTGGGGTGGAACGGGATTTACTCCTGGAACGCCAACGGTATCAAGTTCTACAGACACAACGATTACGCTTTCAACCAATGCATCGGCAAGTGGTACCACAACGTTGATATTTGTAACGTCAACCACGTTAACCATCGGATCTCAAACGTTTAGTTTTAAGGGTAGCGCTACGTTTGGTCTTAACCAGATTGGTGTAGATTATACGCTTACCGCCACTAGCGCTATTATTGAGCAAATAGCAAATAGTATAGTTTACAACGTAAATACCAGCAGCACCAACACGCAGACATATGCGTATTATGTGAGTGGATCTAGTGATCTACCTGGCAGAATAGCTATAGTTGCTAGATCGTATGCAACACCTGAGTTTGAAGTAACCACGAGCGCGGATATCTCTGGCACCTTTTTCCCTGAAGTTGGGACGACAGCGACAGCTAGCACAACGTCATCGAACGATGCCAATACAAACTATGTTTACTACTCGAAGTATCAGGAGCTTGAAGCGGTTCCTGCTTTAAACTTCTTACAGGTTGGACCTAAAAACTCGACGATTCATAGAGTCTTTGCGCTTCGTGACTCTGTCATCGTAGTCACAGATAAAGGTGTTTATAGGATCTCGGGTGAGACGGCGCCATTCTCTGTGGCGGCAATTGATTTGACTGTGTTCTCTATTGCTCCTGAGAGTTGGGCGACACTTGCTAACGTTGTGCTTGGGTTGTCTAACCAGGGTGTGGTTGCGATTAGTGACACCTCGGTTTCGGTGGTATCTAGAGACATTGAGCCAAACGTGCTGCCACTTCTTGGGTTTGATTACACCGGGACAGTGGGTCTTGGTGTTGGTGCTGGCTATGAGTCGGATCGAAGCTATTTATTAAGTGTTCCAACTCTCTCGACTGACACGACACCCAATCAAACTTATGTCTATAATGCTTTCACTAAGGCGTGGACGAGATGGACGCATGCACTCTCTGGTGCAGTAGTTCTTCCCAGTGATGATAAGCTATACTTTGGGATTCCAACGATTCATAAGGTTTATAAAGAGCGTAAGGACTTCACGAGCTCTGATTATTTTGACGCTCAGTATGACATCACGATTACAAGCGTGAGCGGTGATCAGGTGACTTACACTGCGGCGGTGGCTCCTAAAGAGGGCGACGTTATTACTGACGGCCCATCTGGTGAGTATGAGCTCATTATTCTATCGGTTGATGTTGCCTCGTCTCCTTATACGGTGACGGTTAACCAGACTGTACCTAGTGGTGTTGAGGGTGCTGCTGTAATTAAGCCTGGAATTCCAATGGACATCGAGTGGAACTCTTGGACGGCTGGAGCTCCTGGGATGCTTAAGCGCGTGTATCAGGTGTCGGTACTTGCTGACACGATTGAGCAATCTAGTGCTGCGAGTCGTCTTTATATTACATTCAGGACTGACGTTGATTTCAACGAGCAAGAGAGACAGGTGGATGCGGAGATAGCTCTTTGGGGTGACGCTCCTTGGGGGTCTCTATGGGGTGGTTCACCAGGCACTCAGAGATACACGACATACGTACCTAAGACGATGGTCTACAGTAGGACCATGTCTGTTGGCGTTAAGCATCAGGTTGGTGGTGAACGCATGTCTGTTGGTGGCGTAGCGTATGATCATGAGATCGTAGCTGAGAGGTCCACACGATGAAGTTAAGTGTCGTCAAAAGGATATCTAAAGAAAGCATTGACCAGTCGAGTAAGAACTTACCGTCATGGCTCGACAATCTCTTGGCGCCTCTTAATGATTACTTAGAAAAAATGTACTTAGCTGTTTCAGGACGGCTTACTTTCGCGGATAATTTCTACAGCACGACCGTTACTGTAGAGCTTACGCATAACACTCAAAAAACCATAGGAACTCAGACGAATGCTCAGGTCCTTGGGTGCCTGCTTGTGAACTCCGGTGGTGCGATGGTTACTGGGTTCACATGGGAGAACGCAAAGACCTCTCAGGTGAACGTGACGGTCCAACTCTCAGGCGCGACTACCGCTACCTGCACACTAATCTTACTACTAAAATAAGGGGATGAAATGGCAACGCTTACAGCGCAGGACAAATTAAAAGAAGAGCAGGCGGTACAAGGGGTAGGCGGTCAAGGTACTACTGATCTTCTTGGCGGTGGTGGTGTGGTTACCCCCGGAGCCGTTCAGTCTGCAGGTGTTCCACGTGGAACGGGTGGTAGCTCGCCCTTTGCTGGCATCAACGAATACCTAAAAGGCGGTAGTCAAGGAGCTGTCGCTAGAGCCAAGACGTTTATGGACAAGGCTCAAGGCGATATTCAATCCGAGGCTAGCCGTGTAGCTGGTGATGTGGCCCAAAGACAAGACAGGTTCAAAGCTGATCAAGCTGTCGCTCAAGCTGGAATTGACGCCGCTTCAAAGCTAGCTGCTCCGATGTATGCGGCTGATAAAGGCAACACTACAACTGAATACTCCAACCTTGTTAACGCAAGAAACGCTGGAGACTTTGGTTTAGAGCAAGAATTAAATAAGGTCGTTAAATGGGCCAACATTTCAAACCCATACACCTCACCAGTTGCCGTTAACCAAAATGTTTTAGACGCAAATAAAGATTATGCGTCAATGATCGGTTCCAGACTACAGAACCAATTTAAAAAAGAAGGTCGCGGTGGATACTCCGCTGGAGAAAAGGCGCTAGATAGTGCGCTTATTTCTAAGTCTCAGGGTATAGCTGACAAAGCAAAGTCAGTTGAAGATCAATATAACAACCTTGTTAATTTAATCAGTAAGTCGAATCAAGAGACGCTACCTGCGCTTTCACAGGCCTATGACTCACTAAAAAATCAGCAAACTCAGCAAGACTATGAACGCCTAAAACAGTTTGGGATGTTTGGCCCAACGTTTGGTTATAATAATCGGAAGCGAAATTAAGGGGTTAATATGTT
>CAZWRK010000047.1:0-32536 GCA_964635875.1 uncultured Aquaspirillum sp. | reverse complement strand
TCTCGGACATAGGGCAATCTCCTCCTCGGCCCTGGAGCCTATCTCCTCGGCCGATACGCCCGTTGCACTCCGTCATCTCGCACCTCGCATCCGCCGCGCCCCATGCGCGACACCTTCAACGTACCCTCCGAACGGGCATCGGCAAGGGGGCGCGACGCTTTCTCCCTTCCGATCCAACCTTGGAACGTATTCCGAAACGGTAATGAAGATCGTCGTAAGTGTAGAACCGGGAAGGGGTAACGCCCGTTCTCCCGCTTCCCGCGTCGAGCCTGCGACCCGGCCGTCCCCTCGCACGCGCGTACACGCGGGCGCGCCTGGGCGCGAGGGCTGCGCGGTTGCGTCGTCCCCAGCCTCGGATTTCACATAAGCGCGATTATGCGCCACGTGGAAGCGAGGTAGTTGCTCGCTTCCGGGCTCGCTCGGCGGTTATGCCGGGGGGAGATGTCGGAGGGCCGGGGGCCGCTCGCCCCGATGGGTCCCCCCCCTCCTACGTCAGCGTGCATTTTTTGAGCCTGCGGAGGGGCGTGAGCGGGCGTGCGGCGCGAGTGCGGGCGGGTGTGTGCGCGCCTGCGGTTGGCGAGGCCGAGGGTGTTGCGAGGAGAGGCCGCGCGCGCGTGTGTTATGCGACGGAGGATGGTGTTCTCGACGTCGCTGGGGCGCTGCTCCGCCTGTCTAGCGTTTTGCGCATCGTCCGTTTTGAGGCTGGCGGGGGGAAAGGAAAAAGTGGGGGACGAGGCTAGGAGGGGGTGGGTTAGGGGTGGACGCCGAGGGATTTGAGGGCGGCGAGGCAGATGGCGCGTGGGGCGGAGGGGTCGATGGCTTCCCTGAGTTCGTTCTTCCCGTTCCAGTGCCGGTAGAGAACGGCGTGGAACCCTCTTCCGGACTTGTCGCAGGAGAAGGTGTAGCCGCGGTTGAGCATCTCCTCGACGACGGTCCATGCCTCGGCGATGTCCGAGGAGTAGGCCGGCGGCTTGCGCTCGCAGGTGGGGGACGCCGGCTTGTGCCATCCCATCGTGACGCAGCTTTGGGCTCCGCACATTCGGCAGACATCGACGGTGCATCCGCACCGCTTCTCGACTCCGTACTCGACGTCTCGTTCCTCGCACCGCTCGTCGTCGGTTCCGCGCCTCCAGTCGTGTGGGCGCTCGGTCCACCACTTGTCGCCTTCGGGCTGTCGGAAGACGTGGGTTGCGACGAGGGCGTTGATCTCGGCAAGGGTCATCTTGTCACCTTCCGGCCCATCCGAGCCATTTCGCACAGTTTCGCGCAGGATCGACGATCGGTGTCGGGTAGGTACCTAGGTAGCCATGCGGGGGAGAACTCGCAACACGCGAGAGCCTAGGCGGCCTAGCCGGGCATCCCGACCGACCGCCGGGTCGCAACGGTGAAGGAAGCGGCGGATCGTTCCAGGTCGGAGGCGCCGTCGGTGCCGTCGGCCCGGGCAAGGCGGGCGGGTAGGGGAAGCTGCTTGGCGGATTGCACGGCAGCGCGGAACTCGGGGGAGGACTTGTTGAAGGCGTCCATGCCCCACCAGACGAGGCCCGATCTTGCGTTGTCGTAGTGGAAAGAAGAAGCTCCCCCGGAAGGGGGACTAGGGGGGGATTCTCTTCTCTTCTCTTCTGCGCCCGGAAGGTTCCCGGGAAGGTTCCCCGCCGTCTTCCCCGGAAGCTTCCCCGGAAGATGGCGGGGAGGAGGGATGATCTCGGCGACGTCGGCTTCGGCGATCTCGGAGGCGATGCCGGACTCGATGAGAGCGTCGTAAACCCGCGCCCCCATTGCCTTTGTGGTCGTCTGCGTGGAGTCCGTCAGGACGAGACTCCCGAACTGCTCGCGGGAGCAACGGACGACTCCGGTGGTCGGAGAGTTGCGGCCGACGTAGCCGAGAACCATGAGGAGAAATCCGCGCGCGTTTACCCCTCCGCCGAGGGTTTTTGCGAGCCGGACGAAGTTTCCGGACAGGTCGTCGAGGTTCGTGGCGACCGCGATGTAGGTCAGAGAGAGGGGCTTGGAGCGGCCCGTCGGCTTGCGCTTCCTGAGCCTGTCGTAGACGGCTTCCCCCTGCCACTTTTCCCACGAGCGGATGCGGAGCATGGTCGCTACCTCGGAGTCACCCCTGGTCCGCCCCACGGCGCGCAGCGCGAAGTGCCACGTCCACGCCTGCCGCTCCGAGGAGGGCGCGCGCAACCGTGGGGGGACCGGAGGATGGAGAACATGGACGTGGCACGCACAGTATGCCGCCGAATTGGTGCGCGGGTCAAGGGCGATCTTCCCCGGAAGATGGCGGGGAAGAAGGCGGGGAAGATCGTCACTCCCAAGGGTAGGAGGCGAGGTTCTCGAAGGTCTGCGCCGGGCCGTTGAAGGCGACCTTGACTTCGCCGGTCGGACCGCGTCGGTTCTTCCCGACGATGAGGTGCGCGGTGTTGCCGGCGGCGTCGCGCTGGTCGGGGTCGGTGAGGGTCGCGGCGGGCCGGTGGAGGAGGACGATCATGTCGGCGTCCTGCTCGATGGCGCCGGAGTCGCGCAGGTCGGAGATGCGCGGGAAGTTGTCCCCGACGCGGCCGACGGACTGGCGGTTGAGCTGGGCGCAGACGATGAGGGCGATCCCGAACTCCTGCTGGATCATCTTCATCTCGCGAGAGAGGTAGGAGATCTCGTTCTCGCGGGTGCGGTTCTTGCCGCCAGGTGCGGATGCCGCGTCAAGGAGCCCGAGGTAGTCCACGACGACGATCTCGGGGCGTTCCGCGTCGGGGAGTCGGGCGAGTTCCGTGCGGATCGTCATGGGGGACACGCGGGAGGCGCCGGAGATGCGGAGCCGATCCGAGGCGTAGGAGAGCTTCGCTATGCCCGCGGAGATGCGCTCTTCCTCCTCGGCCGACCGGAGGACTCCCGGCTGGAGCCTGTCGAGGCTGACGCGGGAGGCTTGGGTCAGGAGGACCGAGGCGATGTCCGTGGAGTCGCGTTCCAGCGAGTAGACGATGGCGCTGCGTCCCTCGGAGAGAACCTGATGCAGCACGAACTGGAGGGCGAACGGGGTCTTGCCGACGCTCGGGCGGGCGCCGACGATGGTGACGCCTTTCCGGGGGAACCCGCCTCCGAACTGCGAGTCGAAGTCCGTGAGGCCGGTGAGAAGCCGGTGCGTCCCCGTGGTGTCGTTCATGTCCTTGACGGCGTCGTCGAGGGCTTGCGCGAGAGAGACGCACTTGGCGTCGGTGGACCCGAGGGCCTTGCGCGCGTCGTTCGTGAACTGGACGACGACGGCTTCCGGGGAGAGGGTCTCGTCGGCCGCGGCGCAGGCGAAGGACGAGGCGAGGGCGCGGAGGCGACGGCGTCCCGCGTTCTCCTTCACGATCTTGGCGTAGTACTCGCCGTTGGCCGCGGTCGGGACGACCTCCATGATCTCTTTGATGACCTTGACGCCGTCGCCCGCGCGGAGGAGACCCTTCTTCTTGGCGCGGGCCGCGAGGGTGACGAGGTCGATGGGAGAGTTCTCCCGCATCGCGTCGGTGACGAGGCGGAACACGTCGGCGAGGAGGGGTTGGGTGAAGTCCTCGGCCGTGAGTTGAGCGGCGCACTGGTAGGCGACGAGGGGGTCGATCAGCATGGAGCCGATCGTCGCGACTTCGGGATCGTCCCCGTCGTAGGTCACGACATGGCCTCGATGGCGCGCTTGACGATCTCGTTGCGCTCCCTGTGGAGGGCGAGAAACCTCGTCAGGAGGCGATCCTGCTCCGACGAGAGTGTCGGATCGTACCGAATCCTTCGGAGTTCAGAGCTTAGCTTGGTCAACTCCATCCAGATCTTGTTCAGACGGAGGACGTCATCGTAGGGCGTCGGCATCGTGCGTCACCTCGTCCCGCCCCCTCAGCGCCAGCCGCGCGCAGCGAACGTGCCACGGCTCGCATGACCCCGAAGGGACGGCGCGCTGCGGCTGGCGGTGAGGAGAACGGTGAGTCATCTGAGTCCGTGGCGAGGACAAGACTACCAAGGTCCCCGCGTCGCCGTCAAGGGGTCGCACCGTCCGGCCCGGAAACGAGGGCGCCCCGGTGTGCGAGACCGGGGCGCGGGAGGTTGCCGGAATGGGGGTCCGGCGCGAGATGAAGGACGTACCCTACTCCGCCGGGGGGACATCCGTCAAGGGGCCGCTCTCGGCGTGGCACCGGAACCCGCACTCCTCGCAGTACGCGGCCACGGTGACACCGAGGAACCCGGTGATCTTCACGGAAGCCCCGCACCGGGGGCACTCCGGAGGCGACGTCGTGACGAGCTTCGCGAGGTAGAGGATCTTGTCGCTGTCGTGCGGCCTCGCAAGGTCGATGATCCGGCAGTCCGCGGCGGTGAGCGCAGGGAGCATGTCCATCCTCCTTGGAACGTCCGGACACTCTAGCTAGTTGCCTCGTGTCCGGTCAAGGTGGTACTCTCTCGGGGCATGTCCTTCGACCCTGAGAACCCGACCACCGAACAGATGAAGGCGTGGCTCGCCAAGAGCTGCGACCTCTCCACCAAGGTCAACGGCATCCCCGAGCCGCAGAGCGTCGTTCTCGAAGACGACGGCACGCTGGAGGAACACCTTCCCCCCGGCCGCTCCCCGGACGTCACGATCGCGATGCGGACGGTGGTCTGCGGTCCGCCGCTGGTCATGTCGCAGGACCCCGCCCGCTACGATCTGGACGAGGCGATCCGGGACGCTCTCCGCAAGAGGGCGAAGATCCAGAGGCACATCGAGAACTTGGAGCGGCGGGCCACGCAGCTTCTCGTGAAGGCGCAGGCGGTGGAGGGTCTCCGCGGCTCGGCGCGAGCGTGGTCGGAGTACTTCACCTGCCTGAAGGCCCTGAAGGATCTCCTCGACCGGGACTCGCAGCAGGTTCAGGCGGTCATGGCCTACCGTCGCAGCAAGGGCGACGACATCGGCGAGATGGAGACCCCCGAGGAGGCGGTGGAGAAGGCGAGGGCGACGCCGGGCACGGCCTCCGCGGAAGTGACGGACGGTCCGAGCGCGCCCCCTCCGGCCCCGATGTCCCGTCGGGAGTTCCCTCTTCCGAAGGCTCTGTCGGGCGGCGTCGCGTGGAAGCGCGATTCGACTCCGAGCGTGGCCGTCGGAGAGGATGACGACGAGTCGTGACGCGCGGCGGGAAGAACCTCCTTCGCTCTCTGAGGATGCGCGCGGCGACGACGAAGAGTCGTCTGCGGAACGCGAAGCCGTCGGTCAACGAGGAGGAACTGGAGCGGTGGGAGTACCTGCTGGACCCGTCGCGGTGTTCCATCCAGGAGTTCATCGAGAACTTCAAGGTCTCGACGAAGGAGGTTCAGGACGACGGGACGGTGCAGCAGCGCATCCGTCTGTGGCCGGCGCAGGTGAAGATCCTTGAGGCCATCGCGGCGGAGTGGGCTGCCGGGAGGGCGGCGAAGCTGGTGATCGTGAAGGACCGCGAGCAGGGGTGCTCCTTCTTCATCCAAGCCCTGTTCTACGAGCGGTTCCTGCGCGGCGGCGGCGGCGAGATGAGGACGGTGTCGCACAAGGACGAGGCGACGCGGAGCCTCCAGACGGACTTCCACTCCCTTCGTCTTCAGACGCCGGACTTCGTGTTCACGGACATCCTGCGGGCGGAGTGGGTGAACGACGCCGAGGGCCGCTGGAAGATGATGTGGCCGACGAAGCACTTCTCGACGGCGCGGACGATGACCTGCCGAGACGGGGCGATGGGCCGCGGCGACCGGACCCGGTGGGCGCACTACTCGGAGTACCCGTGGTGGTCCACGGGCAAGGCGAACATCGGCGGCGCCATCGCGACCCTGCGCGACACGCCGGGGAACATCTACGTCTTCGAGAGTACGGGCAAGGACTTCGACGAGTTCTACGAGCTGGCGAACAACGCCCGCGAGGGCAGGAACGGGTGGACCTGCCTGTTCCTGTCGTGGCTGACGCATCCCGGGAAGCGCGCCTACTTCCGGACGGAGGTTGACCGTCTGGAGTTCTCGCAGACGGTGGGTCGGATCGAGAAGTACGACCGCGGCGAGGAACTGGCGATCTTCGACGAGACGGGCGGGGACCTTGAGCGGCTGAAGTGGCGTCGGGAGCAGATCGACGGCCCGGTGTGCAACGGGGACGTGGCGTTCTTCGCCCGCGAGCATCCGCGGATCTTCCACCACGCCTTCTACGCGGACTCGGACTGCGTGTTCGAGTCGTCGGTTCTGGACTCGCGGATGGAGCCGTCGCGGGACCTGGAGCTTCGGACGCCGATCGGGAACATCGAGGTCCAGATCGAGCGCGGCAAGGCGAAGGCGACGTTTCAGGTGTCGCGCACGGGCACGACGCGGGTGTACCGAATGCCCGAGAAGGGGAAGAACTACTGCTTCGGGGCGGACCCGTCGCAGGGCAAGAAGGTGGCGGATCAGGGCCGCAGGACCGGCGACTACTCGACGATCGTGATGATCGAGGTCGAGACGCAGGAGGTCTGCGCCATCTACCGGGCGCACACGCCCCCGGAGGACTTCGCCGCCGCGGTGTACGGACTCTCCCTATTCTACGGCTGGGCACCGGGTTACGTCGAGTCGAACAACGACGGCAGGACGGTGATCTACGTCTGCGGGGAACTGGACTCCCTGTGGTGTCCTCCGGACTCTCCCCTTCTGGCGCAGCGTCGGCGGGTTCCGACGAAGAACGGGGAGACCTTTGAGCACCACGTCGGGTTCCTGACGGACTCGACGACGAAGCCCGTGGCGATCAACCGGCTCATCCGGTGGGTGCGCGAGATGGGTCCGTGGAAGCCGGGGGACCCCGCGAAGATCCCCCTTCAGCTTCTTCTGGAGATGCGTCTGTACGTCCGGGTTCAAACGGTGACGCGGCGCGGGACGCCGACGGGCCGCGTGTCGATGGAGGCGAGCCGGGGCCACGACGACACGATCTCGGCGGCGTGGATGGCGTGGGAGGCCGCGGAGTGGCTGAAGCAGCATCCGGACGAGATGACGGCGGCGGCGGGTCCGGGTCTGGATGACGAGTCGGCGCGGTACCTCGCTGCGGCGCGGGCGGAGCTTGGACTGGTTCGGGTCAACGCCTCGGACTACCTCAAGCATCCTCGGGGGCAGGCTCCGGGGATGGAGAAGGACCCGGCGGTGATCCCCGACATGGCGGGGTTCTGACATGGTTGTCGTGACTGTGGATGTGGGGATGATGGTTCTCGGGGCGAGCCTCGCCTACCTCGGGTGGAGCCTTCGCCGCGGGATGGCGGACTTTGGGGCGACGGGCCTCGGGGAGCTTCGTGACGGCGCCGTGACGGCGGCTGCGACCGTGGCGAGGCAGATGCGCTACCGGACCCGCGTGGCGGGAGGGCTGGTGCAGCGACCGGCGCCTCCGGAGCCGGAGGTTCACGAGGACCTTCAGCGGTTCCGCGCGTGGGCGGCGTCGCAGGACCTCGCCCCGGAGGAAGTGGAGGATCTGGACGGCCAGTACCAAGCGGTTCTCGGCCTGCGCGCGGTGTCGGCGGCGACGCGGCGGGAGTACGAGGAGAGGCTCCGGCTGTACGGGGCGCCGCTTCCGGGCGTGGGGAGTTCCAAGGCGCCATCTTGACACGGGTGACCTAGAGGCGTACGGTACTGTGCGACTCTAGGTATGCGAGACGCGCCCGCCTCCACCGTGTTCGTTCCCGGCGTCACCGACCGTGACGGTTGGGACCGCGACGGCATGAGCCTTCTGACGGTTCTGGACGAGCCGGACGAGAGGAAGCGCGCGTCGCAGTTGACGGACATCGCCAAGAAGTGGTTCGAGGCGCACCGTCCCTACTACCGCGAGGCCGTGGAATGCACGGCGTTCTACAACGGGGCGCAGTGGGGGTACTACTCCACGCGGGAGTCCCGGTGGATCGCCCGTCCCGAGCCTCGCGTGAACGACATGGTCCGCATCCAGGTCAACGCGATCAAGCCGGTGACGGATCAGGCGACGGCGATCCTGACGCAAGAGAGCCCGATCTTCGGGTGCGCGGCGGCGAAGAACTCGGCCCGCGACTCGGCGGCGTCCACGTCCGGGAACAAGATCGTCGAATACTACTGGCGGCACTTCCGGCTGGTGGAACGCTACCGGGAGACGGCTCGCGACGCCTACTCGACGGGCACCGCTCCGGTGCTGGTGGAGTGGGACTCGACGGCCGGAGGTCCGAGGGCGGACGCCATTCCAACGCTCGACCCCGTGACCGGCGCTCCGGTTCCTCCGCCGCGGCCGGGAGACCTGAAGTTCACCTGCATCCCGGTCGAGGCCGTGGCGTTCGAGCCGGGGGCGAAGACGGATCAGGACGGGATCGCCCTCTGCCTCCACGAGCAGTGGCTCCGGACCTCGCTGATGCGGATGTACCCGGACAAGGGTCTGGAGATCCCCCTCGGGACGAACGACTCGCGGAGTCAGGATCAGCGTCTCGGGGAGATGGCGGAGGCGTCGAGCCCGGTGTACCCCGGCGCGAACATCGAGGACCGTCACCGGGACCGGGTGGACGTCTACACCTTCTACGTCCGTTCCTGCGAGAAGTACCCTCGCGGTCTTCGGGTCCAGTTCTGCGACACGGCGATCCTCTACACGGACGACAGCCCGGTCTACCCGCGCCCGGCAGAGGCGGACGAGACGTGGCCGGCGCGCAACTGGCCGGTGTTCTTCGTGAAGTGCGACAACCGGACGCGGAACCCTTGGGGTCGCGGTCGCGTGGTGGACATGATCGGTCCGCAGAAGGCGATGAACGGGATCGCCTCGAAGATGCTCCAGCACGTCGCGACGATCGCGAACACGAAGGTCATCCTCCCGCGTGGTCTGGACGTGGACTGGTCGGACGAGATCGGGCAGGTGATCCGTCCGTCGCGTCTGGTGGCTGCGAACCAGATCGGCTACCTGACGCCTCCGCAGATGCCGCAGGAGTTCGAGGGCGCGTTCTCCCGGTTCAAGGCGGAGCTGGAATACATCGGGGGGATCAACTCCTCCAGCAACGGTGTGTCGCCGACGTCGGACGCCTCGGGGACGATGGTCCGAAGCCTTCAGCAGCAGGACGCGGGCCGTCTCGCCCCGGTGAAGCGCAGCATCGACGCCGTGTGGGCGGAGATCATGGAGTACGCCCTGTTCCTCTACCGCCGTCACGCGGACACGCCGCGGAAGATCCTCGTGGTGGGCGAGAACGAGCAGGTGTCGCTGGAACTCCTTGACAGGTCGCATCTTGCGGCGTCAACAGACGTGATCTGCTTCAACGACCAGATGGTTCCGCGCGACCCCGCGCAGCGGAGTCTGTGGCTGACGCAGTTCACGCAGAACCTCCAGATGGTTCAGGACCCGGCGCAACGTCGGCTTCTGATGCGGCTGTACCGGATCAAGGACTTCGAGGGGTTCCTGAACGACGCGGACCCGGACGACGAGAAGGCGCGGCGTCTGGTGCAGTCGATTCTCCTGATGATCCCGGTGTACGTCACGCCGGGAGACGACGCTCTCTCGATGGCGACGGAGCTTTCCCGCTGGCAGAAGTCGCGGGAGTACGAGATCCGCGTGGAGTCGGAGAAGAAGGCGCCGACGGGCGCGGGCTTCTCGCGGACGGAAGCGTACACGGTGAGCCTTCTGAGCTACTACCTGACGGTGGCGCAGGGTGGCCCTCCGATGGAGCCGCAGTTCATCCCGCCTCCGCCGGAGCCGCAGAGACCGATCCCTCCGATGTTCCCCATGCCGTTCCCGATGGGACAGGCACCCATGAGCGAGGTTCCCGCCGTCGCGATGCCGGGCATACCACCCGCCGCGCCGCCGATGGAACCCGCGATCCCGTGAGGTTCTGAGTGTCCGAGCAGACGATCCCTCCGCAGCCGAGTGCGCCGCCTCCCGAGAAGCCCGTGGACACGTTCACGGAGGATTGGGCGTCGCGCCTAATCCCCGACTCGCCGTCCGAGCCGAGGGAGACCGTGGATGCTTCGCCCGCTGCCGAACCGTCTGTCTCCGGAACTCCGGCCCCCTCGGCGCCCGCGCCGTCGGGAACGCCGAGCCCGTCCGTCTCGCCGTCCGCAACCGCCGCAGAGAAGCGGCTGCTCCGGCTGAAGGAGGACGGGCAGGAGTCGGATCTGGACCTCGACGAGCATTGGGGCGACCCGGAGAAGCGCAAGACGCTGACGGCGTGGCTCCAGCAGGGCCGGATGCACGACAAGGTCGTGGGGCGTCGGGTCGAGTCCGCGCAGGCGGAGACGACCCGGTTCTTCACGGAGAACCTGGAGCGGCTCGGCTACCGTGCCGCCCTCGACGACAACAACAACCTCGTGCTGATCCCGAAGAACGGTTCCCCGAACACCCACGGGGGGCAGGTGCCGGGATCGGCGAGTGGAACGCAGGCTCCGCCTCCGGAACCGACGAAGGATGCCGACCAGATCCTTCGCGAGATGGAGGCGCTCGACGCAAAGGTGGCAGACGGCGACGTCACGGCCATCGCGGAGCAGGCGAAGCTGAACCGTGAACTCCTGAAGATCCAGCGCGCCGAGGCCAACCAGCTTCGGGCGTGGAAGGAGAACGCGGAGAAGATGCGGCAGGCGCAGGAACAGCAGGCGCGGACGGCCACCCTCGTCTCGGCTGTGGAGAAGTTCCGGAGCGACAACGCCGCAGAGTTCGACGGTCTCTCGGATCGGCAGTACGCGACGCTCGTGAGCGGGTGCGCGCAGCAGTCCGGGGGCAATCCGGAGAAGATGTTCGAGCTTCTTCGCGACTACGCGAGCGCCGTGAAGGCGCAGCGTGCGAAGTGGCAGACGTCGCAGCCGGTGACGCCGTCGAACGGGAACGGGACGCAGGCAAGGCCCTCGGCCGCGCCGGCGCCTCCGGTCCACGGGGGGTTCTCCTCCCCGCAGAGTTCCGCGCCCAGCAAGCCGACCTCGACGTTCGAGCGGGGCTGGGCGGACAAGCTGATCCCCTGACGGGGAAGGGTGACATCCAATGGCGAACGACACGGTTTCCTCGCTGGGCGCGGCCTTCAAGGTCGTCCAGCGCGATCACATGGGCGACGACGTTCCGAAGGCGGCGGGTCCGCTGGCGGAGCGGGTCCGCAAGTCGGCGAAGAAGATCATGGTGGGCGGCAAGGACCTGAACGCCACCTGGTCGCACAAGAAGTACCCCGGCGTGGGGCAGGGCGGTCTGTCGGAGGGCGGGGACTTCCCGACCCCGCTGGCCTCGGCGTGGGCGTCGCCCGCGCTCGGTCTCGCGCACGCGGCGTTCGCGATCGGCGTGACGGGTCACGCTCTCGCGATGGGCTCCGGCCCCGAGGTCTCCTTCATGCGGCGCAAGCTGCTCACGGAGAAGACGGAGGAGCTGCGGGACAAGGCCGGCGCCTACATGGGCCGGTTCATGGTCAACGACGGCACGACGAACTTCGCGCAGATCAACGGCTCGGTGTCGTCGCACACGTTCGCGATCGACGCGGGCTCGATCTGGATGTTCCGTGACGGCGAGGTCATCGGCTCGTACGCGACCTCGAACGGCACGACGGACAAGTTCACCGACGGCACGATCGTCAAGGTGGACTACCAGAACTCGCAGATCACGGTGACCGACGCGGGCACGGCGTCGGACAACGACTACCTCGCGATCAAGGGCTTCCGCGGCTTCACGGTTCCCAACGGCATCCGCAACCTGTTCGGCTCGGCGACGGGGACGGTGCAGGGGATCAACCGTGCGACGGCGGGCAACCAGTTCGCGATCCCGAACGTGCTGTCGCTGTCGGGGGCGATGACGCCGTCGATGGCGGACCAGATCCGGGATCTCGTGAAGGCCGTCGGCGGTCAGCGCGAGGACTCGTACAACTCGGTCTTCGCGAGCAACCTCACGGTTCGCCAGTGGGCGACGCTCGCGACGATCGGCCAGAACCGCTTCACGGACCTCGGCAACCTCCAGATCGGCAACGCCGGGATGAAGGTCGCGGACGTGAACGGCAAGAAGGACCTCCTGGAAGACCCGTACCTGCGCGACGGCGAGATCTTCGTGATCGACCCGACGAAGTGCGTGCTGGCCTACCCGCAGGGGATGGAGGGCGGGTACTTCGTGGAGAACCCGTCCGGCGACATCTTCTTCCAGCAGACGGCGGCGAGCGGCGCGGGCTACGCGGACGCGCAGCTGGCGTACTACATCGTGCGCTACAACCTCGGCGCGGACTCGTTCCGGTGCCAGGGGTACGGCTCGGGCTTCGTGAGCCCGTAGTCCGGTAGCGACGACGCAGAAGAACCGGGGGGCGGTTCCGGGTGACCGGGGCCGCTCCCCCAACCAAGGCAGAAACGGAGAGACGACAAGATGAGTTCTCAGACGCTCGTGGCCCCGAAGTACGAACTCACGGCGGCGGACAAGAAGCTGATCCTCGAAGTGGCGGAGGAGACGGCGAAGTCCGGGTCTCCGATCGCTCTGGTCCGCGGCCCGGAGACGAAGGATCTTCTGGCGAAGTTCTTCGACACGAAGGGCTGGGAGCGAGAGCAGGCGCTCGGGACGCTGGTCCAGCGCGGGAACCCGTCGGAGGTTCGCGGTCAGTCGCGTCCCTCGGTGCGGGTTCTGAAGCGGGTGGAGACGATCCTCGTCGGCAGCAAGAAGTGGCCGCAGGGCGTCCCCGTCGGCGTGTACGACATCTCCACGCAGGACCAGATGGAGCGGGACAAGTATACGCTCACGTCGTCCAACAACGACATCTCGTGGGACGAGGAGCGTCGGCTGGGCTTCCTCGCGGCGGGGAAGAAGTTCCTGACGGACGCGCAGATCCGTGAGGACGCGGCGCGCAAGGAGAGCCTGCGGAGCGCGCGGATCGAGACGGAGGCGACGACGACGGTGGAGGAGCGCATGGCGAACTCGATCGCCGCGGCGTTCGCCCGCCTCGGCGGGGCCTCGACCACGGGCACGGAGAAGAAGTAGGCGCCATGTACCACAGCACATGGGACCTGGAGGAGCGCAGCCGCGGGATCGACCCTCGCTGGCTTCGTGGCGTTCCTCTGTCGTGGCAGGACGAGATCGCCGAGGTTTCGGCGGACCTTCGTCTCGCGTGGTCCCATCGTGCCGGCATGTGGGGTCTCCTCCGCCGTAACCCCGCGATGCGTCAGGAGTTCGAGGACGGTCAGCTTCTCGGGTGGACGATCGTGACGTGGTTCGAGTCGCACGTCCGCCCGGACGAGATGAAGGCTCGGATCGCCGGGATGTTCGACGCGGAGAAGTACGGCGACGTCTACAAGGCGGCGGCGGCGGCGGAGAAGCTGATCGCGGAGAGCCGCGCGGCGGAGAAGCGTCGCGAGCGGGCGCGGATCGAGGCGGCGGTCGCCGAAGTGGACAGGAACATCGAGGCGGTGACGCGGGACGAGAACCGTCGGGTGCGTCAGGCGCGTGACCGTCGGAGTCGGGCGCACGACGGGAGCAAGTCGGGCATCTTCGTCGGGGGTGCGTGATGGGAACGACCTACTCGGCGATGAAGTCCCGGCTCCTGACGAAGCTGCGCGATCCGAACCAGCAGGAGTGGACGGACGACACGGAGCTGTACGGGCTGATCTCGAACGCGGAGCAGTGGCTCGCGACGTACCTCGGGAGCCTGCGCGGATCGGGCCGGTTCGTGGTGCAGGAGGCGATCACGCTGGCGGCGAACACGTCCACCGTGGCGATCTCCTCGCTGTCGGCGGCGGCGACGAAGGTGTTCCTCGGCGTGCGGTATATGGACATGCTGACGGAGGGCGGCTACCGGGCTCCGATGTTGCCGATCCCGGACGGTGACGAGGCGCAGTACCGCGCTCCGACGCAGGCTCCGGTGGGAGGGATGTGGGCTCCCGGGTACTTCATCCGGGACGACTCGTTCATCTTCCTGCCGGTGGCGTCGCAGGCGCGTACCATCTACCTGACGTACCAGTGGATTCCGATCGTGAAGACGAGCGGTTCGGACACGCTGGAGACGCCGACGCAGTACGACGACATGATCCTCCTTCGCGCGGCGTTCGACGCTTTGGGCGCGGAGGGGGAGAACGAGACGACGTTTGAGCAGAAGTACGCGACGAGGCTGGCGGACATCGAGGACGCCGAGGTCAACCGGCTGGGTCGCGGGATCACGGAGACGGTGAAGACGGTGACGAGCCGCGTTCTGTTCAACTGAGCGCCCGACTCTCTTCGGGTAGGAGACTGAGACATGGCGGGTCCGACGACTGGTTCCCTTCGTTCTTCGACCGGCAAGCCGCCCGTGGAGGCGGTCACCGGGATCGCGACGGGGACGTTCAAGTTCGGGTCGAGCGCCTTCAAGCTGACGAAGGAGTTCGAGCTCCAGGGGGGCGCGATCTACTTCGAGGGCTACATCGACGAGATCGTGACGCTGGCGACGGGCGGGGCGACGACGGACACGACGGCGACGATCCCCTCGGGCGCCTTCGAGGTCACGGTGGCGACGCGGGTGACGACGACGATCACCACGGCGGCGAACTTCTCGGTGGGCATCTCGGGCGCGGCGACGCGGTTCCTCGCGGCCTCGACGAACATCACGGCCGGGGACACGAACTCGGGCGCGGCGACGGCGAACGCCTACACGTCGGCGACGAACATCCGGATCACGGCGAACGCGACGCCGGGCGCGGGTGCGGTGCGCGTGACGGCGTGGATCCGCGGCATCCGGGCGGCGACCTCCTCGACGTAGAGTAGCCGATGCCTCGGCAGGACTCCCGCGAGACGACCTTCGAGCCGTTCCGCATCCTCCCCGTGGGTGCGGACGGCTTGAACACGTTCCTCGACGCGACGATGGTTGCGCCGTCGGGACTGGTTCGCGCGGAGAACATCCGGGGCGGCAGGCTGTCTCTGGACCGTCGCGGCGGCGCGCTGAAGCTGACGCGCGGGACGGACACGACGGGGTCTCTGACCTTCGGGGCGACGACGAAGTACGTCACGGTTCCGGCGGCGTCGCAGCTTGCGATCCCGTCGGGAGGCTGGGCGTTCCTGCTTCACTTCACGGCGACCCGTCCGGGTTCCGGGAACACCGGCTGGCTCCTGTCCACGCGGCCCTCGGGCGTGGCGTGGCACGTCCTGTCGGTGACGATCTCGGACGCCGGGGCGGTGACCGTGGCGTGGCGGGACAACGGGGGCACGTCCCGATCCGTGACCACGGCGGAGATCACGGCCGACGCGGTGACGCATCTCCTCGCGGTCTACGATGCCGCGGCGGGCACCTTCACGGTGTACCTGAACGGGGTGTCCAGCGGGACGCCTCTGACGGGTCTCGCGTCCACCCTGTACCCGGACGCCACGTCCACGGATTGGGTGTTCGGGGTGGAGAAGCCGGGCGGGGCGGCGGTGACGCTGAACTCGCAGTTCTCCGGCGCGATGAACGGGGCGACGCTGCTCACGCTGAAGGGCACGCGCCCGTCCAGCGGGGACACGACGCTGGTGTCCGTGCTTCGGAAGCACAGTTGGCGCTCGTGGCCGGCGCCGGAGGCGGACGGGGTTCTGTTCCACTACGACTTCGACTCGATCTCGACGTTCCGGGATCGGTCGCGGTTCAAGAACCACGGCTCGTTCACGGGGACGCCGACGCTCGGATCGAGCGTGTCGCTGGCGACGCTGTGCGGGAACGTGGCGCACCTGATCCAGTCTCCGGACGGCCGGAGGACGAACGTCGTCGGTGTGGCGGGGACGACCTACTACGAGACGGTGAAGACGGCTACGGCCTGAAGGAGACGGACATGGCGGCGAACCCGACGATGAGCGGCAACACGATCACGGCCTCGCAGGTGGCGGTCGGAGCTTCTGAGACGGCTCTGACCACGGCGAAGGCGCGCAAGGTGCTGTGCGTGAAGAACATCCACGGATCGCAGGTTCTCTACCTGGGTCCGGCGGGCGTGACGTCCGCGACGGGCTACAAGCTGGCGGCGGGGGAGTCGGTGGACCTGAGCGGGTTCACGGGCGTCCTGTACGGGATCGCCTCGGGCGCCTCGACGACGACCTGCGTGCTGTCGGTGACGGAGTAGGCGGATGCCCGATCCGGCCTGCCCGGTGACCGAGGGACAGGAAGCGACGATCTCCGCCGTGTGGGAGATCATCCGCGCCGCGCAGGTGGAACTGCCGCGGCCGGTCCGCATCCTGCCGGGCGACGCGCAGGCGCTTCTGGACTTCGGGGTCGCGCCGTCCACGGTGGAGGCGGCGACCGCGGCGGGCATCGGCTGGTGGATCGACGAGTACCGGGCACCCGAGGGCGACGGCTTCTGCGGCACGGTCACGCTTCCCGCGGCGTCGGGCGACGAAGGCGTGTGGATCAAGACCTTCAACGAGGGTCCGCGAACGGACCTCGCGCACGGCTGGCGCTACACGCCGCCCCCGGCGATCGGAGGGGTCTAGCATGGCCCTTACCGACAGCCTCATCGCCTACTGGAAGCTTGACTCGACGAGTTGGGTTGACTCCGGCCCGAACGGGCTGGACCTGACGGACGTGAACTCGGTCGCGAACCCGTCGGGCATCCTGAACAACTGCGCGAACTTCGCCGGCGGCGGCAAGCGCCTGACCCGCTCCGACTCCTCGACGATCAACCCGACGGCGGCGCTCTCGGCCTCGTTCTGGATCAAGGGGTCCGGGACCATCGCGGGCGTGACCGGCAAGTGGGACCACGGCGACGGCGGATGGAGCATCATCCGTTGGCTCGATGACGACATGCGGTGCTACATCGGCACGTCGGGCGGCGACTACTCCAACTACGGGTCGTGGGCCGGGGTGTCGAACGCGACGGACTGGTTCCACGTCGTGCTGACGTACGACGGTTCCGGCTCGACGAACGCCGACAAGATGAAGGCGTACGTCAACGGAACCGCCAAGACGATCTCGTTCACGGGCACGATCCCGGGGTCGCTTCTGGACTCGGCGGCGAACTTCGAGATGGGTCGCACGCTGGCGGGCTCGGGCGTCGGCGAGTTCGGCGGCAACCTCGACGAGTACGCGCTATGGTCGCGGGCGATCACGTCGTCCGAAGTGACCGAAATCTACAACTCGGGCTCGCCGCTCCCGTACGACGATTGGGGCGGCGGAGGCGGCGTGGTGGTTCCGGTCCTCTACATGCACCGCACAACGCAGGGGATGAGCTGACATGCCGATCTACCTTCGCCAGTCCACGACCTCGCAGGAAGTCCCCCTCGGCTACTTCGTGGACTCCACGGACGGCAACACGGAGGAGACGGGGCTGACGATCGCGAACACGGACATCAAGCTCTGGAAGTCCGGCGCCACGTCCCTCGCGAACAAGAACTCCGGCGGCGCGACGCACATGGCGAACGGCGTCTACTACGCCGTGCTGGACGACACGGACACGAACACGATCGGGCCTCTGGTGGTGTTCGTCCACGTCTCGGGGGCTCTGGCCGTCCGGGTGGAGTGCTGCGTTCTGGACGAGGCGGTGTACGACGTGTGGTTCGGGACCACGGCTCCGGCGACGGCGACGAACATCACGTCGGCGACGGGCGTGGACGTGACGAAGTGGAGCGGGACGTCGGTTCCCTCCCCGGACACGGCGGGCTACCCGAAGGTGACGGTGAAGTCGGGGACGGGGACGGGCGAGATCAGCCTGTCCGGCGGCCGTGCGGAGGCGGACGTGACGTACTTCGGCGGGGCCGCGGGGACGTTCTCCGGCGGTCGGCCCGAGGTCAACACGACGCATTGGGGCGGCACGGCGGTCGCCTCTGCGGTGGTCTCGGCGAACGCGGTGCAGATCAGCGGGGACGCGACGGCGGCAGACAACCTCGAAGCGTCGGCGGACGGCACGGGGTACAACCTCGGCGCCGGGCAGGTGGTGGCGGCGAGCGTCACGGGCAACGTGGGCGGCAACGTCTCGGGTTCCGTCGGCTCGGTCTCCTCCTTCGGGACGCTCATCTCCGACATCTGGACGGCCTTCAACGCCTCGGTGATCGCCAAGTTCTTCACCGTGGACACGACCAAGGTCTACGCCGACGCGGTGACCGGGAGCGTGGTCAAGGAGATCGCCTCCAACGCAGGCGGCGGCGGGTCCACGACGGTTCCGCAGATCCTCGGCGCCGTCTCCAAGTCCGGCTCCACCTACAAGGTGGACTACGTTCTGACGCTGAACGGGGCGGTTCAGACCTCCGGCCTCGGCACGCTGTCGGTGACCTTCCTTCAGGCGGGGACGGACCTCGGGTACTCGGGCTCCCCCGCGGCTGACGCGACGGGTGTCATCCGCGCCTCGGGCACGCTGACGACGGCTCCGACGGACAACGTGCCGATCATGGTCAAGGTGGCGGTCACGAAGTCGTCCGTGGCCTACTCCACGACGCTCCCGGCGGTGAACATCGCATGAGCAACTTCCTCGGCGGCTGGCCGTACGTCTCGGCCCTCGGTCTGTCCGTGGCGAGTTCGGGGAGCTTCACCATCCCGACCACGCCGGCCACGTCGGAGGCGACGAAGGTTCCGTACCTTCCGAACCTGGCGACGGGGGCATCGGGGATCGACCCGTACCGCGGTTGGGTTCCGGCGGTTCTGGAGGGACTGGCCTACTTCGCGAACGGCTATGACCAGCCGTGGAGCTTCAACCCGGAGTCTCCCTCCACCAACCGGAACCTCGGGGTGGCGGCGCCGACGACCTTCACGGTGGCGGACGCCTCGGGCGGCAGCACGTTCCCGTCGGGGACGGTGGTCCGGTACAAGCTGGTGTTCGGGAACTCCTCGACGGGGAAGAAGTCGGCGCCTCAGACCTCGGTTCTGGCGTCGGGTCTCCTCGTGACGTTCGTGTCGCACACGATGGCGGCGACGAAGGACACGAAGATCGACTGGACGGACCCGGGCGGGGAGCTGGACAAGGCGTACATCTACCGGGCCTTGGACGGTTCCGACACGTTCCATCTCGTGGCGACGGTGAACGCCTCGACGGCGACGTACACGGACTCGTCCTCGGACGCGACGATCCGGCAGAACGACCCGATCGTGGAGCGGTTCCGTTTGACCCTACCCCCGGTGTTCGACGGTCTTGCGTCGCACCTGAACCGGCTGTGGGGGTGGGAGCCGGACGGGACGGTTCTCTACTTCTCGCAGACGGCGCGTGCCGACGGGGAGCGGGTTCAGGAGGACTTCCCGGACGCGAACTTCCTGCCGGTGGGACCGGAGGACGGGCTGGGTCCGATCCGCGCGTTCCTTCCGCACTTTGACGCGGGCTTCGTGTTCAAGCGTCGCGGGTGCTACGAGGTTCAGGGAACGGACGGGTCGAACTTCGTCCTGCGTCGGGTGTTCTCCGACCGCGGGGCGTGCAACCCTCGCTGCGTGGCGGCGCGGGACGGGATCGTGTTCCTTCTGGACGAGCGGGGCCTCTATTTCTGGACCCCGGGTTCGGAGCCAGTGGTGGCGGCGGCGCAGCCGGGCAGCGACTACTCCCCGATCCAGCCGGTGTGGGACCGCCTGAACCTGTCGGTGTCGCGGAAGTTCCGGGTGCGGGTGGTTCCGTCGGAGCAGATCGTGGTGTGCTGGGTGGCGCTGGACTTCGAGCCGGTGCCCAACACGCGGATCGTGTTCGACTACGGAAGGAACCGCTTCGTCTCGATCGACACGATGGTTTGGGCCACGGACGACGGGACGCTGGAAGACGCGCAGGGCGCTCTCCACGACGTTCGTCTGGACGACCTCGGCTATCTGTGGGAGGAGGACTACGCGCAGTCCGAGGGGGTCTACGCTGGCTCCAACACGGCGACGGTGACGGGGGGTTCGACCTCGCAGATCACGGCGTCGGGCGCCTCCTTCGACACGACCATCGCGGGGCCGCGTGGCGCCCCGATGGAGAGGTACTCCTCGGCGGGGGTGGTGCTGGACCAGAACCGGGTCTACTCCAACACGGGCACGGAACTGGTCCCGTACTTCTACTCCGGCGAGTCCGTGGCGGCGGGGCAGTCGGTCGCCGTGGGGGTCATCCCCGCGGTGGTGACGCTGCCCAAGATGACCTTCGGCCTCCCCGACCGGCAGAAGCAGGTGACGAAGGTGGCGGTCACCCACGGGAACGGGGTGTCGGGAAACCTCAAGATCGAGACGGCTGTGGACGAGGAAGACTTCGAGAACGTCCTTCCGGAGTTCTCCCTCGTCTCCAAGGTGCAGAACATCTCGCCGACGCGGAACTTCGGGTTCACCTGGCAGATCCAGTTCTCCCAGCGGTACGCGAACCTCGGGTTCTCGCTGCGATCGGTGACGCCGTACTGGACGGAGCACATGGAGCGTAGCCTGTGACGAGCGCCTTCGAGGCTCTGCGGGCTCGGGTTCGCAAGCTGGAGGAGACTCCGGCGGCGGGACCGAACGCCTACACGGCGATCTCCCACAACCGGGACCGTCGTGGTCGCGAGTCGCAGGTGGCTCTGGCGCGGTTCACGGCGACGGTGCGGTTTCCCGGGGTGACGGCGCGGAGTCCGGTGACGACCTACACGGGTCACGCATGGTCCACGTCCTACGCCACGGGCGGGGAGTCGATCGCGCCGACGCTTCAGAGCCGGGTTCCGGGGTTCCTGTCGGCGATCCCGTCCTCGGTGAACGGGTACACGTTCTCCTACGACTCGGGGACGAACAAGCTGAAGGCGTTCACGGGCGCGGCGACGGAAGTGGCTGGCGGGACGAACCTTCAGACCGCGGTGGGCACGACTCCGATCCTCGTGGTGGGCCGCGGGGAGACGCTCCTGTCGGGGTACACGGCGGGCGGTCGCGAGCGCCTCGTGGGTCTGACGATGTTCTGCTCCTCCTCGGTGACTCGCAACGGGTCGGCGTACTGGACCTTCGAGGCGCGGGTGTGGAAGCAGGGTCAGACCTACGGGACGGGCTTCGGCCAGATCGTGACGACGGATCTCCGCGGGATCACAGGGAACGAGGGTGTTCCGATCCTCGGGGAACCGGACGTGGTGGATTTGGAGACGGGCGACCGTGTGGTACTCTCAGCGTCGTCGTCCAGCGACGGCAGTCCGGCCGTCGGGGACGTGACGCTGGTGATGACCTTCCAGCGTGAGGTGCGATGATGCCGTGGCAGACGCAGATGCAGCAGGCGTACGGGACGGGCGGAGCGGGCGCGTCTCCGACGCTGGCGCAGCAGTCGGGCGCGGCACCTGCGGGTCTCCCTCGGTGGACCCCGGGTTCGTCGGCGGCGGCGGTTCAGGCGGGGTTCAACGCCATGTTCGGGGGGATGACCCCGGGCAGGGTGAAGGAGATGCGCGACTCCGGGACGCTGACCTCCGGCGCCAATCAGGAGGTCGGGCAGAACACGCGGAACGTGGGCGCGGGCATGGGACCGGCGGCGGCGTCGCAGGCGAACTCGATGATGCCCGGGTTCTTCAACGGGAACGATCAGCCGGGAATCCCGAAGTCGGTGTCCGGGTTCCCGCAGGGCGGCGGGATGCGCCCGATGATGGTTCCCCCGTCTCCGGGTCCGGCACCGCTGGGCGGCGCGTCGCCTCTGGAGACCGCTGTGGCGCCCCTCGGGATGGACGAGGCGAAGGCCAAGGCAGGGAAGAACACGACTCCGCAGGCGGCGCCCTCGGACCCCGGCGTGGTCTCGGCCCCCCCGACCCCCACGACGCCGACCCCCACCACCCCGGCGGCTCCGCCCGCTCCCCCCGCCCCCACGACCCCCGTGCAGGCGGCGACGGGAACCGTCTACAACCCCTCCGACCCGACGACCTGGTGGAAGGCCGACGGCTCCTACAACTGGACCGGAACCGACATCGCGAACGACACGCGCGGGTCCGAGCGGTGGCTGACCGATCCGACCAAGCTGGCCGGGTGGGCAACCATGACCCCGGAGCAGCGAGCCGCCGCGAAGAACACGGCCTACAACCCGTACTCCACGGTGACGGAATACTTCAAGCAGGCCCCCGACGCCGCGGCGCTCGCGGCCTACCAGAAGCTCTTTGCGGGCGACCCGGCCTACATCCGCAACCTCCCCGAGTTCGCGCAGTCGGGAGTCGGCACCCTCGGCCAGAACCTCGGAACCAAGACGCTCTCCGAGGCCGAGATCGCCGCGATGGGCTACGACCCCGCGGTGCTGGCGCTGATGCAGCAGTACGGGAACTTCGGGGAGCAGCTCGCCTCGGGGCAGGACCTCACGCCGGAGAACCTCGCGCGGCAGAGCGAGCAGTACGCCACGCTCGGGGCGATCCTGAACAACGTGTACGGGATTACGTGGGACCCGCTGACGGGGTACAAGAACGCCGTGCCGGCGCCGAACCCGGACGACACGAACGGGTCGATCCCGGACAACACGACGATCGCGACGGACCTCCCGAACCTGAGCCTGAAGGTGCCGGATCTTCTTCAGGCGATCGGCGGGAAGATGGAGAACGCGCCGCTCCTTGAGTTCGCGATGCAGCAGTGGCTTCAGCAGCAGGGGCTTCAGCAGCAGCAGAAGGGCATCTACCTTCTGGACGACGCGGTGAAGCAGAGCCTCGCGGAGAACAACCCTCTTCGTCGTGAGTCGGAGAGGCTGGCTCTGGAGGCGCTCCAGAACCCGGACCCGGTGAACTACGAGCAGGTGAAGAACCGGCTGGCGTCGGACTACGCGAAGGGCCGCGAGAGCGGCAACGCGGCGCTGGCGCAGTCGCTCGCGGGTCGCGGTCTGTCGGCGTCCACGGGGATCGGCCTCGGGGCGCAGATGAACTCGCAGTCGCAGATGGACCTTGCGCGTGCGCTGTCGGAACTGGACATGCGTCAGGCGGAGAACCTCCGGACGGCGCAGTACGGGGCGACGACGAACGCGGCGAACGTGGATCGCGCGTACGCGGGTGCGGAGTCCACGCTGCGTCAGATGCTCGCGAACGCGGTGATGGGGGCTCCGAACGTGGCGCAGAACCCGTACGCGGGGATGGCGGACACGCGGACGGCTCTGGAGGCCCTGAAGATGCAGCAGGGGAAACTAGAAGACGCGGCCGAAGCAGAGAAGGGTTCGGCTCTCAGCCAAGGCCTCGGGGCGCTCGGAACGGTTGTAGGGGCGTACTTCGGTGGTCCGATGGGTGCCGCGGCAGGGAACGCGGCGGGCACCGCGGCCGGAAAAGCACTCGCCTAGTAGGAGGCACCCATGCCCGGCATCTCCCCCGCTTCGATGGACCTTCTCCTGAACGCGATCCGGTCCCGGGCCGCGCAGATGGAGCGTCGCAACGACACTCAGGCGGCGGGCATCTCGCAGATGGGCTCCTCGCTGGCGCGCGGCATCGAGCGCAGTCAGAACTTCGCGCGGGAGGATCGGCAGGCCGAGCAGGCGCGGGCCGACGCCCTCGCGGCAGAGATCCGGCAGCGGGAGTACGCGGACAAGGTGCGGGCGGAGCAGGAGCGCGCCCGTGTCGCGGCGGAGGAGACGCAGTTCGCCCGCCAGAACATGCTCCGCGCCTCCGACCGTGCGGCGGCGGAGATGGACAACCGGGCGCAGATGGCCGGGCTCGGCGCTCTCACGGCTCCCTCGATCGACGTGCAGGGGGCGATGAGGCAGCCGACCTTCCCGCGCGGCATCCCGGGGATCGGCGGTCTCCCTCTGGCGGGCGTGGGTGCCGGATTGGCACCGCAGGCTCCGACGGAGGGTGAGATGCTCCGGCGGATTCCGGGGCTTCCGCGGCAGGTGACCCCTGACACGGTGTCGGCGGCGCTGCGGATGGCTCGTCCGCAGGCGCGTCCGACGGACCCGGCGGAGGCTCTGAAGCTGCAACTCCTTCTGGCGCAGGTTCGGAAGGCGCAGGCGCCCGACAAGACCGTGGAAGAGGAGGCGGCGCGGGCGCGAGCGATGGCGCAGGCGGAGGCCGAGGGCAAGGCGGCGGGCACCCCGTCCGAGCCGAAGGAGACCGACGAGGCGCGGATGGCTCGGCTGCGCAACGAGGCTCGGGTTGTTGAGGAGGGCCGAGCGGCGGGCCGTCCGGCCAAGGCCGCGCCGTACCTGACGGACGCGGAGAGGTTCACGATCAACGAGCTTCAGAAGCGGCGGGACACGACGTTCGACCGGAAGGAGCAGGCGGCTCTGACCGGGCAGATCGAGACGATCCTGAAGACGGCGAACGCGCGGCAGGGTGCGAGCGCTCCGGCGGCGCAGTCGGCTGATCACTCGTCCATGAGCGAGGAGGACATCATGCGGGAGCTTCTCGGCAAGTGAGCGACACGACGGCTCCGGCGGCGGACCCCAACCGGAAGGCGCAGCTTCTCGCGGAGCTTCGTCGTCGTGCGGGCACGGACGCGCGGAAGCTGTCCCTCGTGTCGGAACTGGAGCGTCGGTACGCGGCGCCCGCACCGACCGTTCCCGCGCCGGTCGCACCCGCTCCGGCTCCCGTCCCCGCGGTCGCAGAACCGAAGGAGGGCGAGCCGATCCCGCTTCCTCCGCACGCGGCGGCGATGCTCGCGGCTGGCCCGGCGGCGTGGCAGTCGGTTCCGTTCGGACCCGCGACGTCGCTGAACGAGAAGGCCGGTCTCGGTCCGGCGGGGAGGTCGATCGCCTCCGGGATCGGGAACGCCTTCACGGCTCCCATCGCCGCTGCCGGGGACGCACTCCGCGCCTATCAGGAGGGGCGCCAGCGTGAGGCTCTGGACGAGCATGTCCGCGCCGTCGCTCGCGCCGCCGGGCAGGAGAACGTCACCTTCTCTCGACCCGCTCTCCCCGAGGGCGCCTCCGCCCTCTCCGCCGAGACTCCGACCAACCCGTCCTACCTCAAGACGTCCGGAACCGTCGCGCAGAACCTCGTCCGAACGGCCCTCGCCCCGCTCAACGCCGCACAGCAGCCCTTCACGACCCTCGGGGAACTCGCCGACGAGAACCGGAACAGCAACGTGTTCGCGGCGCTCATGGGTCCGGCGGCACGGGCGGCGTCCGCGGAGACGGTGTTCCGGAAGTACGGGGAGGACGTGGTGGAGCCCGCGACGCGGGCAAGCCCGTGGCTCGGGACGGCGGCGGAACTCGCGCCTCTCGCGCTCCTGCCGAAGCTGTCCAAGGTCGCCGAGGGTCTCCCGAAGCCTCCGGCGCTGGATCGGGTTCCGTCGCAGCCCATCCCGTCCCCGAAGCCGACGGTTCTCCGGGAGCCGAAGATCGGTCGGCCGGCGCCCGTCGAGGCGGGGATGGAGTTCGCGGACGCGGACCTTCTGGCGGGCGGCGAGAGTCCGTCGGGCGCGTCGCTGGAACTTCCGAAGCGTCCGCAGGCGGAGATGAGCGCGGTGTCGGAGCCGGGTTCTTCGTCGCGTGTGGTTCCGTCGAAGCCTGCGGAACCGCCGACGGCTGCGAAGCCTGTTGCGGCGCCTGAGCCCGCGCCTGTTGCGCGATCGGTGCCGGAGCCGACTCCCGAGCCGGTGGTCCGAGCGCCCGAGGCGGAGGCCCCTTTCCGGCCCGCTCCCGAGGCCCCGGCGGCGCGTCCGGAGCCCGCCACGGCTCCCGAGCCGGTCCCCGAGACGAAGCCCGCGCTCCCTCCGCCACACCTTCTCGCCGAGATCGCTCGGACCATTCGCACCACCGAGGGCATCGACGCGGAAATGCAGCGCGGCGGCATCGCCAACGCCCGCGGCGCCAACTCCCTCGACATGGACAACTTCAACGCCGAGCGCGCTCCAAAGGAGAAGAAGGCGCGCGAACTGCTGGACCTCTACAAGTCGCAAGCGCAGTCGAAGGGTATCCCGTGGGCGGATGTTGAGGCTGCCGCGAGGAAGCACGCGCAGGAAAGCCTCGGGATGGACGCGAGCCTGCGAACTCCAGAAGAGGCGCGTTGGAAGGCGACGATGGACAAGCGCGACGCCGACCGTGCCTCGTGGCGCGTCGCCAACGACGAGTGGCAGTCCAAGCAGGATCGAGAGTTCCAGGCGAAGCGCGCCGCCGAGGAGCAGGCTCGGGCGGCGGAAGAGGCGGCAAAGCGTGAGCAGATCGCTCGCCAGAACGAGGAGAAGGCGAAGCGCGACGCGGAACTGACGGAGAAGCACACGTCCGACATCGAGCGTGGGCTCACAGAGAACGCCGGACGTGCGTGGAAGAGTGCGAAGACGAAGAAGGAGCAGGCGCGGATCGTCAACGACGTCATGCTCGGTTCCGGCAGTCGGAACGAGGCGATCGTCCGCGCAGCCCTCGATCGCGCCGCGTCTCGCGTTGTCGAGGATGCTCCCGCCTCTCCCCCCGCCAAGGTCGCCGCCCCCGAGGCGCCTCCGACCGCCGCCCCGGCTCCGGAAACCCCCGCACCCAAGACCGTCTCCCCCAAGACGCAGGCCGTCCTCGATCGGCTCCGGGACACCATCCAGTCCCAGGGACGAGACGCAGGCGCCGAACTCTGGCGATCCCTCTCCCGCGACGAACGCAACGCCGCCATCGACGCCACGCCCCCCATCTCCCCCGAACGCATCGCACAACTCCGCAAGGCCAAGAGGCTCGCCGACAACTTCGGCTACGGCCGCATCGCCGAACACTTCAGCCCAACCCCCGATCCCGCCGCACCCAAGTCCCTCCCCAAGCTCCCCAAGGAACCCCCCGCCGAACCCGTCCGCGAACCCCTCTCCCCCGAGGAGATGGAAGCCGCGCGCATCGCCGAACTCCACCTGCCCAAGAAGAAGTCCAAGCCCGTCACCCTCGGCTCCGGGCTCGGCGGCATCGACCCCCTCCTCCAGAAGCCCGAAACCCCCGAGTTCTCCAACCGACCCTCCGAGCAGCGGATGTACGAGGACCTCGCCTCCCGCATCCGCACCGTCCCCAAGGCCAAGGAGCCCATCGGCACGCGGATCAAGAAGGCCGCGAACACCCTCTACGACCGTCTCATCCGCGCCGAAGGCCCCCTCGCACGCGGCGAAGCCAAGATGATGCCCACGGGCCGCGTCTCCCCCACCGGACCCACCGAGTACCAGAGGTATGCTCAGGGCTCCGCCCCCCGCGCGCAGCTCAACCTCGAAACCTCCGGCGTCCTCGAAGGCAAGAAGGCGTCCAAGTCCATCGCCGAAGCCTTCGCCGACGTGCCCGAGAACGAGGCCCCGTTCATCTCCATCTACGCCCTCGCCCGCCGCGACGAGTCCTCCTACATGCCCCGCGCCCTCGACATGGGCTTTCCCCACGAGTCCGCCTCCGGAGTCATCTCGGCCACCCTCCGAGACCGACCCCACATCGCCCGCGCCGCCGAGGCCCTGCGGGAGTACGATCGGATGCTGTTCGACAACTACGTCGAGGCGGCGGGCATCTCCCCCGAGCGGGCTCAGGCCATGATCGACGCCAACCCGTGGTACGTCGAGGCCCGCCGAGACCTCAACTCCCGCGCCCCCGTCGGAACCCGGACCTCCGGCATTCTCAAGCAGGAGTCCATCCCCCGCGTGAAGGGCGGGGACGAGCCCCTCGTCGGTCCCGTCCTCACCGTTCGCGAGCGCGGAACCCGCCTCATCGCCGCCGCCGACAAGGCGCGCATTCGGCGCAAGCTCATCGACCTGGTGGACCGCAACCCAGAAGGCGCCGCGGAGCATCTCGGCATCGAGGAGGTCCCGCTTCGCAAGGAGGACAGGTTCTCCGTCCAGTACGACGACATCCTCGAAGCCCACAAGGCCGCGAAGGGGGACGCCAACTTCACCCCCGAGATGGTCTCCGGGATGATCGACGACTTCAACCTGAGCAACAAGGGGGACGTGTTCATCGACTTCGCCGGGGACCGGCCCCGCGCCTTCAAGGTCACCAGCGACGCGATGCGCGAGTGGCTCCGAGGCGACGCCGCGGGCGACGGTCCCACGGCCAAGGGCATGGAGTTCCTCGCCAAGCTCGCCGATCCCATCTCCCGCACGCAGCGACTCGGAACCACCGTGGTCCGGCCTCAGTTCTGGCCCGTCAACGTCGTGCGCGACTCGGGCACCTACTTCATGCTTACCGACGCCGGGGCGCTTCAGGCGACGAAGAACTTCAGCCGCGGCATGTACCACTCCCTGCGCGGGGTTCTCGCCTCCAACTTCCCCGGCACCTTCCGCGACACCCCCGAGTCCTCCCTCTACAAGACCCTGCGGGTGGAAGGTCTCATCGGCTCCGCTGAGTCAACGGCCTACATGGACATCCGCCGGCACTTCCGGTCGGACCTGCCCACGAGGGCAGCGGACTACGTTCGGCGTCCGTGGGCCATCGTCGGCGACGGAGCCGGGAAGGTCATCTCCATCGCCCGCGAGATCACCGCGATCACGGAAGGCGCTCCGCGAACCGGAGAGATGCTCACCCAACTGGAGAGGATCGGCAAGAAGGCATCCGACCCCCTCACGCAGAACCAGCGGGTGATGATCTCCAACAAGGCGAGCGGGATCACCACCCCCTTCCGGCTGGGCGGGCGGTTCACCAAGTTCGTCGGCCGCTTCGAGTCCTACCTGAACGCGAAGATCCAGGGCATGGAGAACGTGCGGCAGGCGTGGAGGGACAACCCCCGCCGCATGGCGACCCGGACCATTCTCTACACGGTCATCCCCGAGATGGCCGTCTGGTCGATGATCCAGAGCGACCCGGAGTTCAAGAAGAAGTACGAGGACATGCCCGGCTGGAGGAAGTACGGGGCGACCAACATCCCCTTCCGGTACTCCGACGGGACCGTGGGCTTCTTCTCGATCCCGCTCCCGATGGAACTCTTCGCCGTGGCACGCGCCACCGTGTCGGTGATGAACCAGCTTCAGAAGGACGACCCGAGGGCGGTCGCGGAGTTCGCCAAGGAGTTCGCGGGCGCGATGAGCCCCGTGTCCGGCGACGACATCGTGGACGTTCTGGCGCCCGGCGTCATCCAGCCCCTCGTCGATGTCGCGCGGGATCACCAGTCCTTCGGCGGCGGGCCGGTGAACCCGCAGGATCGCGTGGCGATGAGGGAACTCAGCCCGCAGAACGTGGCGCGGCCGACCTCCACGTCCACGGCTCGGTTCCTGTCGGAGAAGCTCCACAAGCTCGGGGTCACGCTGACCACGGCTGAGATCGACCATCTCATGCGCGGCTACCTCGGCGCCGTGTCCCGGGACGTGACAAGGGTCATGGACGAGAACGCGGTGGACATGGCGGACAACCCCATCGTGGGCAGGATGTTCTCCCGCGCCTCGGAGTCCCGCATCGTGGATCGGTTCTACGAGATGGCGAAGGACGCCGAGAACCGGATGGACACCTACCGCACTCTGGCGACCGAAGGCAACGCGGACGCCGAGGGGTTCGCGATGACGCCGCGGCTGGTGACCGTCCTGTCGAAGCTGCGCGAGGCGATGTCCGAGAAGCGCACCGAGTACCGGGAGGAACCGACCCTCGCGGGCAAGCGCAGGATCGCGGAGGAGATGCGAGAACTCGCCTCGATGGGAGTGGAACTGATCGAGTCCTCCGGATTGACCGAGGAGGCTTCCGCGAGGTAGACTCGCGAGCGACCTATGGCAACCGACTCCCCCAAGGTGTACGATGAGACCGGCGGCGCCCGAGCGCGGCCGAACCCCGTCGTGGACCTCCTGATGAACCGGGAGGCGGAAACCGTGATGCGAGCCGCGACCTCGACCTCCGAGACGCTCCCGGACGGTTGGCCTCCGAGCCAGCCGGTGGAACTCATGCGCGTAGCTCGCCGGTTTGTCGTGTGGGGTGCAATCTTCGCGGCGCTGTGCCTCGCCGGGATTGCATGGGTCGCCATTGAGGTTCGCACCCTTCGACACATCGTCGCAACGCAAGGAAGGTGACCTGTGCCCACGACTTCCGGAACGATCAAGACCAAGTCCTCGGCGACCGGCTTCACGCTCGTCGTCGTCTCCGCGTCGCCCCCGCCCCCGGAGGTCGAGTTCATCGACCCGCCCGGCTGGGTGAAGGACGCCGTGATCGGCAACGCGGGTCGGCCCGTGGACGTGATCCACGACGGCGGCACGCCCCCCGCGATCTCCGCGGTCGTGGTGAAGTGACCCTCGAAGCTGCCCTCACGGGCGCCGTCGGTTCCCTCGCGGTTGCCGTCGGCGCCTTGTGGGTGGAGCTTCGGCGGGTGCAGGCGTCGCGAGCCAAGGAGCGCGCGGCAGAGGCAGAACGGTACGAACGTCTCGTGCGCGATGTCCTCGGGCACGACGGGGGCCAGCCATGAGCAAGAAGAGGTCAGTCATGCAGAAGATCAGCGACGCCATCGGCAAGATCATGGGCCGCGACGACGAGAAGCGGACCGAGGACGCGAAGAAGCGCGTCGCCGTCGCCGAGGACAAGCTGAGGAAGGCCCCGCGCGACAAGGTGCGAGCCCTCGTCACGTCGGCGGTCGCCCTCTCGGCGCTCGCCCTCCCCGGCTGCGCCTCCTTCCCCCGGCTCCGCCTCGAACTCGGGGCCTTCGGGTTCACCGCGGCTCTCGACACGAGGGCCATGACCGACGAACTTGGCGACGTGGCGGTCAGCATCAAGGACCTCGTCCTGCCGCAGCCGCCCGCCGCCGACGCGGCCGGCCCGGTCACGGCAAAGCCTACAACGGGAGAGCCCAAGTGAACATCGAACAGGTCGCACGAGTCACCCACGAGGTCAACCGCGCCTACTGCGCCTCCCTCGGGGACCACTCGCAGCCCGCGTGGGAGGACGCCCCGGAGTGGCAGCGCAAGTCTGCCATCGCAGGCGTCACCGCTGTTCTCGGCGGGTCCGCGCGCACGCCCGCAGAGTCGCACGAGGGCTGGCTCCGGCAGAAGCGCGCCGACGGTTGGACCTACGGCCCGGTGAAGGACGCGGAGAAGAAGACGCATCCGTGCTTCGTGCCGTACGACCAGCTTCCTCCCGAGCAGAAGGCCAAGGACTACATCTTCCGCGCCGTCGTGACTTCGCTCGGCGCGCACGTCTTCGACCCGGAGTCGGACCCCGGTCACGGCGACGCCTACAACGGAGGTTTCCAAGTGAGCAAGACGCCCATCATGCGCTACTTCGAGTACGCGCACCTTCCCGAGCGCCTCCAACTCGTGAGCAAGCCGATCGGCGACCTCGCGGCGGAGATGGATCGCGCGCTTCCGGACGGCGCGGAGAAGTCGGCCGGACTGCGGAAGCTGTTGGAGGCGAAGGACTGCCTCGTCCGCGCCGCTCTCGACCTTCCCACGACCTAACTCCTTCGGGCGCCGCCGCGCTGCATCCGCAGCCCTCTCCATGCCCAACCCCTTCCCTCCAGCCTACCGGGGACTTCGGCGAACAGACGCCGGGGCGGCGCTTTCCCTTCTCCTCGTCCTCCCCGGCTGCGTCTCCGCGGGCATCGACCGGGCCGACGCCAAGATCGAGGCGCGGATCGCGCAGGCCGAAGCGGCTTTTGCGTCCCGCGCCGCCGACCTAGAAACAAAGTCCCGAGTTCTCGTCTCCGAGGGCCTCCAGAGCGCGCAAAAGCTCGCGGACGCCTCCGTCGCCAAGGCAGCCGCCGATCTCGCAGCCCGCGTGAGCGCAGAGCGCGCGGCGACCCTTGCCGACGCCGACGCACGGGTTTCCGCACGCCTCGCCGACGCCGAGGAGCGAACCGCCCGGCTCATCGCCCCCGTCCTCGCCGAACTCCGGCTCTCCCGCGAGGCGGCGCAGGAGGAGAGCGCGGCGTGGCGGTCCCGCGTGGACCAGGCGCTTGCGCAGGTGGAGGCGTTCCGGACGGCGGTCGCGCCCCCCGCGCCGGGTTCGGGTCCGTCGCCGCTTCCGCCGGAGGACCGATACGCCCTGTGGGTCGCGCTCGCGGGCGCCGCGTTCACCGTCGGCAAGACGGGCCTCCGGCTGTGGAAGGCGCACAAGGCCGGGGCGTCCGCGTGAACCCCACGCCGGCCGAGCTGCGCGCCGCCGCCAACGAAGCCGCCGAGGTCGCCCACGCTTGGGGCGCCTACCGGGACGCCTTGAACGGGCTCGCGGCGCAGATCGAGTCCACGCACGACCCGGAGGACAAGCCCTACCGGATCGCGGAGTGGCAGGGGCGGGTCGAGACGGCGCGGGCAGGTGCGATGCGGTCGCTCGGGATCGGGAACCTGTAAGGGTTCCTTACGAGTTGGGCGGCGTCCTCCGCGGCTTCACCCGCTTCCGCTTCCCGCACTCGCAGCCGAGCACGTCGGCGTCGATCGCGACTCGGTAGCGGTTGTCGCCAAGGTAGGCGACCGTCCGTCCCTCGCGGAACAGCAACTTCCAGACGTGTCGGTGACGAGGCATGGTCACTCGTCCCCCGGCCGCAACGCCTTGCCAAGCGTCTCCATCGCCGACTTCGCCGCCGCCGTCAGTCCAGCCGCGACGACCTCCGTACGCACGGTCGCCTCCGACCAGCCCGAGCGGAAGCCGTACCACCCGGCCGAAGACAACCGCGCCGCCGTCGTGAGGGCGTCGTTCTTCACCACGGCGACGATCGAGTAGCCGACGCCTCCGCCGATGGCCTCCGCCTCCAACGTCGGAAGCAGCCGAGCAAGGATCGCCGTGTTCGTGACCTTCACGCACGCCGAACCGTCGGAGTCCGGATCGTCGGAGTCGTCCTCGCTGAACGATCCGTGCAACTCGTCCAGAAGGTCACGGTGCGTCTCGTAGGCGTCCTTGCCGAGTCCGGCGCGGACGGCCTGCAAGATCGAACGCCAGCTTCCAGAAAGCGACAGGTAGAACGTGGTCTCGGTGGTCATCGGATCTTCTTCCTTCCGCGCGCCGCGCCTTGCAGATTGCGGATCGCGCGACACAGTTGGTTGCA
>CAZWRK010000046.1:0-32838 GCA_964635875.1 uncultured Aquaspirillum sp. | reverse complement strand
CATTGAATTTATTAGAAATAAATAATAAAGAAACATCCCCACCGGCACGATCAACACAGCCCATTTGACCCTTTCAGTTTTGGTGAGCACTGAACATCAGCGGATAAAATCGCCCAAAAAACTAGCGCAATACAGCCTTTGGGCGTGCCAAACGATAGAGGCAATGTGGCCGCAGAGGATGATGCTCAGGCAAAAGTGGATGCTCAAACGTCCCCGATGCCGACATGCCGAGGCGCTCCATCACGGCGCGGGAGCGCGCATTGCCGACGGCGGTGAAGGACACAACGGTATCGAGGCCAAGAGTCTGAAAAGCGGCATTCAACGCGCCTTGCGCGGCCTCGAATGCAAAGCCATGTCCCCAATGTTCAAACGCAAGACGCCAGCCAATTTCAACACATGGCGAAAAAGGAAGCATATCGGATGGCACATGAAGCCCAACAAAGCCGATAAACGCGCCCGTCGCTTTTGTTTCAACCGCCCAAAACCCCCAACCTCGGGCCGCAATCCATGATTCGCAACGATCTGCCAAAGCATCACTCTCAACACGGGACAGCGGCGCAGGAAAATACTGCATGACGCGCGGGTCGGCGTTAAGTGCAGCAAAAGGTGCTCGATCAGCGGCTTTCCACTGCCGGAGACGAAGGCGGTTTGTTTCAAACTCAAGGAGGGTGGGCATGGGTCGCTTGGTGGTCGTTGACGGCGGTGCAAAACAGCACAATGAAAGTGTGCGCTGACATTCAGAGATCACTTTCGTTGCGTAGGATGACGCTAGCCAAAGGGTTCATGGGGTACGCGACCATAGGCGCCGCGCACAGAGCGCATAAAGCGGATATTTATTTGCATTTTTACGTGACAGAATGACCATTCAGAGCATAACATCGTTTCGTCATATTTCACCAACCACCACGGAGGACGTATTTATGAGCGATCAAGTCAAACCGGATGTATCCATCGTTCTTCCAGAAGACAACAGCGCCAACACCACCGCCGCCAACGCGCCGACCTCGACCCGTCGAGCCCGTACCACCAGCGCCAGTGAAAAAACCACGCCCCAGCAAAAAGCAGCACCCGAAGCCATGCCCGCCCCTGAAGTCGTGGCTGCCCCAAAAGCAGAGGCCATCGCCGAGCCTGCCGCTGCACCGGCCGTGACAGAGACGCCTGCTACAACAGACACTAAAGCCGCGACCGTGAAGACAGAAACCGTTCAAAAATCCGCTACACCTTCCTCAGAAGAGCGCTTCCACCTCGCACCGCACGGCACTCACGAAGATAGCGGCAGCGCGAAGCTTCCAGATGACTATCCGTATAAAACGCGGATGCAGCGCAAAGAATACGAAAAAATGAAGTTCGAGCTGCAAATCGAGCTTCTGAAAGCCCAAAACTGGGTTCGTGAAACCGGCCAAAAAATCGTGATTCTGTTTGAAGGTCGTGATGCGGCGGGCAAAGGCGGCACCATCAAACGCTATATGGAGCACCTCAATCCGCGCTCTGCGCGCGTGGTCGCGCTCGAAAAACCCACCATTGGCGAACGCGGTCAGTGGTATTTCCAGCGCTATATTCAGCATCTGCCGACAGCGGGCGAAATTGTAATGTTTGACCGCTCTTGGTATAACCGCGCGGGCGTTGAGCGAGTGATGGGCTTTTGTACGCCGCATGAATATCTTGAGTTCTTGCGCCAAGCGCCTGAACTTGAGCGGATGCTGGTGAATAGCGGCGTTCGACTGTTCAAATACTGGTTCTCGGTCAGCCGCGAAGAACAATTGCGCCGCTTTATCTCCCGTCGCGACGATCCGTTAAAACACTGGAAACTCTCGCCGATCGACTTGCAATCGCTGGATCGCTGGGACGATTACACCAAAGCAAAAAGCACGATGTTCTTCCACACCGACACCGCTGACGCACCGTGGACAGTCATCAAATCGGATGATAAAAAACGCGCCCGCATTAACTGTATGCGCCATTTCTTGTCTGAACTGCCTTATCCGAACAAAAATACCAAAGTCGCCTGCCCAGCCGATCCGTTCTTGGTCGGGACCGCGTCTAAAGTGTTGAGTGAAGAAGAAACGTCCATGAAAACGTTCTAACACGTTTTGAATGCAAAACGCCCCGCACGGTTCTCCGGCGGGGCGTTTTTGTATCGACAGCAGAACTAAAACGGCGTGTTGACGATGTCAGGCAACTCAAAATAGAAACAGGCGCCCATACCCTCGGCAGAGGTAAAACCGATTTTGCCATGCATGCGTTCAATCAATTCTTTACTAATCGCCAAGCCTAAGCCGGTTCCGCCTTTTTGGCGGGTGTCAGAAGCATCAACCTGTGAGAATTTTTGGAAAATTTGTCCATGAAATTTTTCAGGAATGCCCATGCCATGATCAATCACCTCCACGCGCACCCACGCCTCCCGCCACCGAACCACCACCTCCACTTGGCCGCCGGTCGGTGAAAACTTAGCGGCATTCGACAAGAAATTGCTCAACACCTGCTGCAAACGCAATGCATCTACATAAACTTGCGTATCTCGCGCTAACTGAACCGACAACGCAAGATGAACGTGGTATGTGTCGGCGTAGGCCTGTACTGACTCCAAGGCCGACTCCACCAAGTCGACAATTGGATGAGCTTGCCGCCGAAAAACCAACTTTCCCGCAAGCAGCTTTTCCATATCCAACAAATCATTGATCAACGCGGTTAAACGTAAGCTATTTTTATGCGCGATCTCGATGATTTTGGCTGATTTTTCTGGCAGTTCGCCTAACATGCCGCTATTCACCAAAGCGAGACCACTGCTAATCGACGTTAAGGGCGTACGTAATTCATGGCTCACAGTAGACACAAATTCATTTTTCATCCGCTCTACACGCTTGCGCTCGGTAATATCTCGAACCGTCGCCTGAATCACGCGCCGATGATTTAGCATCACTGGCGATAACACACACTCCACATCGAATATCGCGCCCGAGTCAATCCGACGCATTTGACATTCAAATTGCTGGCGGCCCGAACGCAAAGCCGCACGCCAAAATTGTTTGATGAGAACAATCGAATCAAGATCGGTACTCTGCACGGGCGGGAACAGCGCGCGAATTGTTTGGCTGAAAAACTGGGCATGGCTGGTGCAGCCAAACATCTCCAAGGTGGCGTGATTGCAATCAAAGCAGGCGCGTGAATCAAACAACATTACGCTATCACTTGTCGATTCGTAGAGCGTATGAAACTTAGACTCCGAGTCACGAATCGCAATTTCTGCAGCTTTTCGTTCGGCAAACAAAATGGCAATCCATTGCCCCGTCAAAGCGATTCCAAGCAAAAATATATTTAAATCAATGACTAAGGTTTGATTTTGATTAACAAACGGCCCCAATCCGAGGTGGGTGTAATACAAGGTCACGCAGCTTAAAGTCACCACCGCGACCGACACGGCCGCCAGCCCCCAGTTCACCGCCAAAATAATGAGCGCAGGCATCGCCGCCGCAAAGGCAATCGCCATTCCGCTCGAGGGCACAAAGTAAAAAATAATGCTGCTTGCGATCGCAATTGGAATCACTGAAAGCACACATCGCAAAGAACGCGCAAATTGCGGCTGTGCCGCCAGTGCCAAAAGCAATGGCACAATTAAAATTTGCCCCAAGCTGTTGCCGAGCCACCATGAAAATAATGCGCTGGCGAGCCCTACCGGCTCGATCATGCCGCCGGCCCACAAAATAGTGGTTCCGACCAGCGCACTCAATGGTTGAAGCACACAGGTCACCAGCAATAACAGGCCGATCAAATCTCGCATCGTTGCGAGCGCGGCCGACAACCTAAAATAGCGAAATAGTAAGACCCCCATCACCGCTTCTAGGCTGTTCGACACAGAAACACCCACTGCGAGCGGCCAAGATAAGCCGTTGAACAGCGCCAGCCCCAGTTGCCCAAGAAAGACCCCCGGCCAGACGGCAGGCCCCCACACAATCACCGCGGCCAGCGAAAAGCCCTCTGCCGCAAACACCACCGGCGAAACAATTCCGCTAGAAACTGCAATCGAGAAGCTGATCTGCCCCGACACGGCATACAAGATCGCCAACAGCAAAATGCGCAAGGCATTCTGCCCGTGCAAACACCGGAGCACACAAGATTGCCAAATAGGCATATCAACACTCCTAAACAGACACAAAGGCGCACTATCTCGCCACTAACAATTCCTCAGCACGCGTAATCGCAGAGGCCAGATCCGGCTGCACATTGCGTTCACCGATGTGGATCGCCACATGCGACTCGACCAACATTCGCGCAGTTTCACCCCCCGCGCCACATAAAATCAGGGTTTTATCCATTGCAGCCAAATGATCCCGTAGCGTGGAGAGCGCCAACAGGCCGGTAGTATCCAGCAAGACCAAACGATGTAATTGCAGAATAACGACCTGCGCGCTCGCACTTTTTGCTAACACATCTTCGAGGCTATCTGCTGCGCCAAAAAACAGCGCTCCTTCAATCCGAAAAGCCAAGCAACCGGCGGGCAACGATTTGCCCGCAATCGAGTGACGTTCGAATAAATACCCATGCTCCGGCAACAGTTGATGCACGCCGGTACTCGCCGCCATCCGCTGAATAAAAAACACCGAAGCGAGAAGCAAGCCAATTTGAACCGCTACCGTCAAATCAAACGCTACGGTCAACGCAAAAGTGACAATCAAAACAGCGGTATCACGCTTGGGAAATTGCAGCGCTTTACGAACATCCCAATCACCCATTTTGAGCGCAACACCAATCAAAATGGCCGCCAAAACCGCCAAAGGAATATAACGCGCGAGCGGCGCGGCAATCACAATCACCCCCAACAGAAACACAGCATGCACCATGCCTGAGACGGGCGTACGGGCGCCGTTCTGGATATTCGTTGCGGTGCGGGCAATCGCGCCAGTCGCAGGAATGCCGCCAAAGAAAGGCACCACCATATTAGCAATGCCCTGTGCAATCAGCTCTTGATTGGAGTCATGGCGATCATGAGAAAGGTTGTCAGCAACCACGGCACACAACAAAGATTCGATCGCCCCAAGGAGCGCAATCGTAAATGCCGGAAGCATTAAATCCGATAGGTGCTGAAAATCCAGCGTCAACCAACGAAACTCGGGCAAGCCTTGCGGAATCCCTCCAAATTTCGAGCCGATAGTCTCCACCGGTAGCGCCAATAACTGCACCGCCACACTCGCAAGAATTAAGGCTAAAAATGGCGCAGGCAGATAACGCCCCCAGCGCTTTGGCCATGCCAGCAACAGCGCTAAACACGCGCTTGCTACGATCAGTGTCGTGGCATCAAAATTCGGCAAGGCATTGTTCAGCGTTTGAATCGCCGCAAAAAATCCCGAAGGAATCTGCGCGCTCAAACCAAAAAAATCTTTGAGCTGTGTGATCAGAATGAGGACGGCAATGCCATTGGTGAAACCGGTGACTAACGGCAAGGGGAAAAATTTGATGATCTGCCCCATCCGTAATAAGCCCATCGCCGTGAGCATCACACCCGCCATAAACGTGCAGATCAATAAATTCGCCACGCCATAGCGTGCCACAATCGCATATAAAATGACGATATAGGCGCCGGTCGGCCCACCAATACTCAGGCGCGTTCCGCCCAAGGCAGAAATCAAAAACCCCGCAATCACCGCGGTAAATAAACCGGCTTCAGGCGTCACACCGCTGGCCATTGCAAACGCCATAGCCAATGGCAAAGCGACAATCCCAACGGTCACACCCGCAAACACATCAGCTCGAAAAGTGTCGAAATTGTAAGACGCTAAGGCATCGAGTAAACGAGGTCGAAAAGACAACATGATGATCAAACGCCCCAAGAAGGATGAAAAAAATCGCCGATGTTGACCACCCGCGCGCCGCAAGCCGGACTTATTGCCCGCGCGTCATATTAGTCGAGCAGACGCTCTAAAGACAAAAAAAGACGATTTTTACTGAAAAGTATCGAGCCGCAGGCCAAGCGATCAAACAATCAGTTGCCTTATTTTTGTATAATGCTGTCATGCTCAAGCCTGCCTCATTCGCCCAAATAGAACTTAAGAAATAGTGGCTGTGGAGCGGCGGATTCTGAACGATCATCTCCCGTTTAACGATTGACACCTGCATCTGCTTCAATTTCATCCATGAAGCGACCTATCACTTGGGCCGCGAAAACAATGGCCGCTCGACAACGCACCTCGTGGTGGTGCACAAGGCGCGGTTCACTTAGCGTAAAAAACCGTCAAAATTTTGTTTTTTGTGCAAGGCCACGTGATTTCCGATAAAAAATGCTAAATTCATGACATAATTTGCGCTGTTTTAAACGGTACCTTGCGCTGCTATTCCCGACTTTAATAAATCGATTTTGAGGGGCTTTTGTGAGATTTAATATTCGTCTTCAGCACTGGGTGTTGGTCTCAACGGTGGCCATTGTTTTGACGCTCACCATCGTGTTTTTTGCGGCCATTCTGGGTAAATTTCAGGCGCTGACCCACAGCAATGCCAAAGATCGTTTTGAGTTGGAAGCGCAGCAGGCTTCTTCTCAATTATTAGGGTTGATGAACAATGTTGGAAGTTTCGTCAACACACAAAGCCGTTCAAACTTACATCTTTTTGAAGATGAAACAGGCCACATCAATCCTGATGGCGTGATTGACGGTTTTATCAGTTCCTTGGCGATTGATTACAACCTATATGGGCACTATTTCGCCCTGAATAACGATGAATTTGTTCAAGTCATTGCAGTGCGCCGACATCCACAACTGGCGGCCTTCTTGCAAGCGCCTTCAGACACTTGGTTTGCCATTCGCCGCATTCGCCAATTGATGCCAGACACTCGTTTAGAAGAATGGCAATTTCTGAATCAAAAGCGAGAAAAAATCGGCCAGCTACAAAAATCAACGGATTACCACCCAACACAGCGGCCTTGGTATTCCTCCGCGCAAAAAAGCCAAAAATTAGCCGTCACCGATCCATATCTGTTTGCGTCCACCCAAGCCTTAGGCATCACACTCTCTCACGCATTAACTGATCACAAAGGCGTTTTGGGGACAGATATCAATTTGTCTGAATTACAGGCTTTTTTGGATCGCCTGTCTCTGTCGCCCAACGCCGGTTTGATGGTCTTGGACGCTCAAAATCGAGTCATTGCCCACAGTCTTCGAGGAGAAGCCTTTAAAGGGGTGTCCATTCCAGCCTTGGTGCCTTTGTCTAAAATCGCCCATCCTGCGGCAACTGAAATTGCCAAAGTACCCATGCAGGACAAAGCCACTCTGGTTGATCTGCCCACTTCTGATCAAGGTATCCAACCGTTTGTTTTGGTCCGCAATCAAACCGCCGTTTTGGATCAATCTCGCTTTCAGGTTCTGGTTCTAGCGCCTGTTTCTGACTTTACGGGGCCGATTGATCAGACCAAAAAAGACATTTTGTGGATTATTGCAGGCGTTTTGCTGTTGCTGCTGCCCTTGTCTTTGTTGGGCTCGCGGCAAGTCGCGCGCGCCTTGGTGCAGTTGGCACACAACTCTGAACGCTTGCGCTTATTGGACTTTTCGGAAGACCCGAAAGAGTCGAAGTCTTTTTTGTATGAGATCAACATTCTGAGCGATGCCCAGCAAGTCATGCACCGCTCGATCAAAGCCCGCACCCGTGAATTGAACTTGGCTCAGGACAAGCTGGCCCAGTTAGTTCGCAATGGTTTGTTGTTGGCGAAAGAGCGCGACCGCAAAAAATTGCTTCAGAACATTTTAAAGGGCGGGCAAGAGCTAGCGAATTGCGAAGCGGCGACCTTGTTCTTAAAAACAGAGCACAACACCTTGAGTTTTGCCATGCGGACCAATGATGACGAGTTGCCGCCATTTGAAGTCCCTTTGTATCACCCCGAAACAGGGGAACCCATGACGGGTTATGTATCAAGTTACGTAGCTTTGAAAAACGAAACCATTGTGATTAACAATGTTTACACCGAGACACGCTTTGATTTGAGTGGCACGAAGCGCTTCAGCGAAGAGTCTGGGTTCAAAACGATTTCGATGTTGACGGTTCCCCTGTCTTTGCGCGACGGCGATGTATTGGGGGTGATTCAACTCATGAATGCCAAAGATCCGAGCACCGGTGAAATCATTCCGTTTCCTGAAGAAATGGTGAGTTTTGTTGAAGCTTTGGCGGCACAGTCGGCCGTGACTTTGGAAAATTTGCAGTTGATCGAGGCTCAAAAGCAGCTGGTTGATTCGATCATTCAGATCATCGCCGGGGCGATTGATGCGAAAAGTCCTTACACCGGTGGGCATTGTGAACGGGTGCCAGAGTTGGCCGAAATGTTGGCGCAAGAGGCAAGCCAAGCCACAGAGGGCAGCTTGGCTTCGTTTGCGTTTACCACAGAAGATGAATGGCGTGAATTTAGGATCGGCGCGTGGTTGCACGACTGTGGAAAAGTCACAACGCCAGAATATGTCGTTGATAAAGCCACCAAACTGGAAACCATCTACAACCGCATTCACGAGGTGCGAACACGGTTTGAGGTGCTATTGCGCGATGCCATGATTGCGCGTCTGGAAGCAGTGGCTAATGGAGTGCCTGAAGCCGAGGCAGCCAGTATCTTTGAAGAACAAGCCAAAACACTAAAAGATGACTTTGCCTTTGTCGCCGAATGCAATGTCGGTGGTGAATTTATGGCTCCCGAAAAAGTAGAGCGCCTCAAGCAAATTGCCGAGCGCACGTGGTGGCGGCACTTTGACGATTATTTGGGATTGTCGCATGAGGAATTGCGGCGTTATGAAAGCAGCGAAGATCAAAAGGTCAGTTTGCCAGTTCAAGAAAAACTGTTGGCAGACAAACCGTGGCACAAAATTGTTCGCACCGATTGGCGGCCATTTGATCCGAAATACGGTTTCCAAATGAAAGTGCCAGAAAATCTTTATCACTTTGGCGAGATTTACAATTTGTCTGTGTCACGAGGGACATTGACTGAAGAAGAACGCTTTAAGATCAACGAGCACATCATCCAAACCATTGTGATGCTGGACAATATGCCGTTCCCCAAACACCTAAAACGGGTGCCTGAATATGCAGGAACGCATCACGAAACCTTGATTGGCACTGGCTATCCGCGCAAATTGACGGCACAAGAATTGTCAGTGCCAGCACGCATCATGGCAATTGCCGATATTTTTGAAGCCCTCACAGCGTCTGACCGCCCATACAAAAAACCTAAGACCTTATCTGAAGCCATTAAGATTTTGTGGTTCTTTAAGAAAGATCAGCACATTGATGGTGAGCTGTTTGACTTGTTCTTAACCTCTGGGTCTTATAAACGTTATGCCGAGCGTTTCTTAAAACCAGAGCAAATCGACGAAGTGGACATTACACCGTTCTTAACGCCAAAGCCCGAAAAAGCACCGGCGGCCTAAAGGAGAAAGAATAATGAAAAAATATGGATGTTTAATAGGCGGCTTATTGCTTAGCGGCGTGTGTTTTGCCGAGCCAGCAGTGGTTGCGTATGTCAAAAACGTCAGTGGAGAAGCCACCATCACCACCGGTGGCAAAACCGCCTCTGCGCGCGTCGGCGATGCGGTCTATCAAGGCAGCCACTTGAAAACAGCCCAGAAAAGCAGTTTGGGCATTACTTTTCGCGATGACACGGTAATGTCGTTTGGTTCAGACACCGATTTGACGGTAGATGAGTATCTCTACAATCCGAGCCAAGGCCAGCTGAAATTGGGTAGCAAATTGAGCAAAGGCACGTTGAATTATGTATCGGGCGTGATTGCCAAACTCAAACCCGAAGCAGTCACGATCAAAACGCCGACCGGAACCATCGGCGTACGCGGCACGCAATTTGTGGTCAAAGTCGAGGAGTAATCAGCATGAAAAAAGGAATCCGTTTAGCTTTGACCGCAGTGGCGCTGTCCTCGGTGTTGTTAACGGGCTGTGCCCGCTCTTACGTTGTCCTATTGCCTAACCCAGATGGTTCAGTTGGCAAAGTCGTGGTTCAGGGCGAAAAAGGCCAGCAGTGGATTGATAAGGCCGAAACCGCAGCGCCTTTGGATGGCTCAAAAGCGGCAGAAACTGTTTCAAAAGAAAAAATCAGCAAAGATTTTGGCGAAGCGATGAGCGCGCGACCGCAGATTCCTGAGCACTTCATTTTGTATTTTCAATCTGGCGGCTCGGAATTAACGACAGCATCTCTTGCCGAGTTGCCTAAAGTGCTGAAAGCGATTGCGGCGAGGCCTGCCGTAGATGTTTCAGTCATCGGTCACACCGACACCATCGGCGACAAAGCCTTCAACAGAACCTTGTCTTTGTCTCGGGCGCAAATGGTGGCGGACTTGCTGAAGAAAAAAGGGTTGAAAGTTCACGATTTGATAGTTGATTCACATGGTGAAAGCAATCCTTTGGTTCGAACTCCAGACAATACATCCGAACCTCGAAACCGGCGTGTTGAAATCGCCATCCGCTGATGATTCGCCTTTCAAAATTCAAACTCGAATGGCTCTTGCCCTGCTTATTTGCAGGGCTGGGCTTGCTTCTGTTGCTGTGGAACCCCTTGCCTTTGCAGACGCTGCAAAACAATCTGTTCGACCAATACCAGCGTTGGTCACCTCGCGCATACCAACCGGTTCCAGTGCGCATCATCGACATCGACGAAGCGAGCTTGGCGCGGTATGGGCAATGGCCTTGGCCTCGAACACGGCTGGCTGAGTTGGTTGAGCGCTTGCAGCAAGCCAATGTAGCTGCGGTGGGTTTTGATGTAGTTTTTGCTGAAACCGACCGCACGTCGCCAAAAACTGTCGCGGAAAAATGGCCTCTATCAGATGTTGTTCGAAAAGCAGTAGACGAGTTGCCTGATCATGACACCATTTTTGCAGCCAGCATGGCTCACGCACCCGTGGTTCTCGGGTCGGCCTTGACTCGGCAAAATCCTTCTTCGACATCGCCTAACCAAGCGCCCCCCGTAGTCAGTGCGGCACGTTACGTGCAATTGGGTGAGGTTTCTCCCAACGGTCTGCATTCTTTTTCATCGGCAGTGTTGCCTCTCCCTCTTTTCCAACAAAAAGCCGCCGGTGTCGGCGCGGTGACTTTTGTACCCGATGCCGATGGCGTGGTGCGACGCGTGCCGCTGGTATTGAGCTTGGCCGGAAAATTTAGCCCCAGCCTGAGCAGCGAAGTGCTGCGAGTAGGCCTAGGGGCAAAGAATGTCATTCTTCGCGCAGCCGAAGCCGAAAAAACAGGTTTGTCTGGCATCCAAATCGGAGAATTCTTTGTGCCAACCACGGGGCAAGGAGAAATGTGGATTCATTACACCCCGACAGAAGCGCAGCGTTCGATCCCGGTTTGGCAAGTATTAGAAAACAAGGTCGATCCTCGTTTGTTAGATGGACATCTCGTGGTGCTGGGAACTTCGGCGCAAGGCTTGATGGACTTGCGTTTTAATCCATTGGGCCAAGTGATGGCGGGTGTCGAAGCCCACGCCCAAGCGCTGGAACAAATCCTCTCTGGACATTTTTTACAACGCCCAAGCTGGGCCTTTTTCCCCGAATATGGCTTGGTTTTAGGGCTGACCTTGCTGGTGGGGTTTTTGTCTTTGCGCTTGTCGGCTTTGTGGGCAGCAGTGTCGACTTTGGGGCTTTGTGCCAGCGTATTGGCGGCCGGTTGGTGGGTGTTTCAAACCCAGCTATTGCTGATCGACACGCTCACGCCTGTGCTGGTGGCCTTGGGCGCGTTTGTGTCCAGCAGTTTGGTACACCATTTTGTCAGTGAACGCCAACAACGTTGGATCAAAGAGGCTTTCTCACGCTATGTCTCACCCAATCGGGTGCAGTATTTGGTTGACCATCCAGACAGCATGGCGTTGGGCGGCCAAAGACAGGTGTGCAGTTTTGTCTTCACGGATTTGGCCGGTTTTACCTCCTTGATGGAAGGCTTGGATCCGAGCGAAGCGGTAACACTGTTAAATGCCTATTTGGATCAAATGGTGTCGATTGCCTTTCAACACGAGGGGACTTTAGATCGAATCGTCGGTGATGCAGTTGCGATTGTTTTTTCTGCGCCCGTTGTGCAACCAGATCATGCCGACCGCGCCATCGCCTGCGCATTGGAGATGTCAGCTTTTGCCACCGAATACGCCAAAAATTTACAGGCCAGCGGCGTTGCTTTTGGCCTCACCAGAATTGGGGTTCACACCGGAGAGGTGATCGTTGGGAATTTTGGCGGTTCAAACTTGTTTGATTATCGAGCGCTTGGCGATGTCGTGAACACTGCCTCTCGTTTGGAAGGGGCGAACAAATATTTGGGCACATCGGTTTGCGTCTCAGAAGCCACACTCAAGGCCTGCGTACGTCCGCTTGCGGCGCGGATGTTTCCAGTGGCTCGCTTGGTTCTCAAAGGCAAAACACAAGCCCTTGCTGTGTTCACCCCTCTTTTTGAATCGGCATCAAGCTTGCCTTTTGCCGACTATGTGGCGGCATACGAACAGTTAGGACAAAGCGAAACGGATGTTGAGCGTTTGGCTTTGTCCGCGCAAAAGTTCACCACGTTGCATCAAAAATACCCAGACAATCCGCTGCTTGGTTTGCACTGCAAGCGCTTACAAGCGGGTGAGCAAGGGGATGTGATTCGGCTGGAAGGAAAATAAAAAAGCGTAGGAAAATCCACGAAGTCCACCAGCCCCCCTAGAAAATCGGGGGGCCAGCAGTCTGATGTTTTTTGCTTAAAAACACCTTTCTAAAACAGTGGAGTTAATGCACCCAGAATGCTGGAGAAGCATTGAGCGCAAAAACGCCTAGCACCGCAAAAAGCAATGCTGCACAACGGTGAATCCACTTAATCGGCAAGCGGTCGGCGGCAAAGTTACCAAATAACACCGCGGGCACGTTAGCCAACATCATGCCCAATGTGGTTCCCATCACGACCGGAACTAGGGCATCGTATTTCGCAGAAAGCATCACCGTGGCGACTTGGGTTTTGTCGCCCATTTCAGCCAGAAAGAACGCGATAATCGTGGCAACTAACACCCCAAAACGTTCATCGATTCCGGCGTCATCTTCGTCGATTTTATCTGGAATGAGCATCCAAACGGCCATTGCAAAAAAGGCTGCAGCTAAGATCCATGTCAGGGCCGTTGGAGAAATCAGGCTCAACAACCATTGCCCGACACTCGCCGCAGCAAAATGATTGAGCACAGTGGCAATGAAAATACCAAGGATAATTGGGAGAGGCTGGCGAAAACGCGCCGCCAACAGCAAAGCTAATAACTGGGTTTTGTCGCCCATTTCGGCGAGCGCCACAATGCCCGTTGAGAGAAAAAAAGCTTCCATGTTTAGACAGATCCCGGGGCGAAGACACACATGACCAGATACCGCCTCGCCCCGTTGGCGACGGTATCCGATCACAGGTCTTGCTACGCGGTGTTTTGCGGTATACGCCATGATGAAAAACATCAAGTATGTTGACGTATACGCCCGTGGAGATCGGGCAGGCTACTCCCCTGAGACAGGGGCGCTATTCTAAACAAAGCCGACGGCACTCACAAGCAACACGGGCATTATGACGATAAAGTGGAAGTGCAATGCGGGCAACGGGTCGCTTGCACAGCAATTTTTGAGCAGCAAAACGGGCACTCTTTTTCCGTCACAGCAACCGGTGCGGCAGCTTCTTCAGTTTTGAGTCGATTCACAAGCTTCATCAGCATAAACACAGCAAAGGCGACAATCAGAAAACTAATCGTGGCGTTCAAAAATAAGCCGATATTCATCGTCACCGCACCGGCTTTTTGTGCGGCCGCCACCGTTGCATAAGGCCCTTGCTCGGCCCCCTCTTTGAGCACTAAAAACCAGTTGGCAAAATCAATATTGCCCACCAACAACCCAATTGGCGGCATGATGATGTCAGAGACGAGCGACTTAACAATCGCCCCAAACGCCCCGCCAATAATCACGCCGATCGCCAAATCAATCACATTGCCTTTCATCGCAAAGGCCTTGAATTCTTTTAACATTTTTTCCTTTCTTTAACATGGAAATGTAACAGATTGCAGTGCAACATCTCATTTTTCAATGAGGCAAAACACCACTGCGGCCTTTTGTCGCACCCCACCAGAAAACCGCCTGAGCGCATCCTCCCCATTACCCGTGGGTGGTATCATTCAGCCCATGAACACACATCTTATTTGGTGCAGTTTCTCACACCAGAATGCGATGTGGTATCGCCTTATTTCTTGAGTTAGGAAGACTAGCATGGCGCAAAAAGAACCCATCCCCATCAAACCCGTTTCAGGTCCACCTCAAACCCAGTTTGAAGAAGTCTCTCTGTACGAGGCGCACAAAAAGATCTATCCGAAAAAAGTATCCGGCCTTTTTAACAACCTACGGATTGCGTTGGTCGTTTTTACCCAATTAATTTTTTATGGTTTTCCGTGGTTAGTCTGGAATGACCGTCAAGCCGTGTTGTTTGATGTCGTCAACCGGAAGTTTTATTTATTTGGCCTAACCTTCTTTCCCCAAGATTTTATTTATCTCGCAGCTTTGCTGATGTGTAGTGCGTTGGGTCTATTTTTATGGACGACCATTGCAGGACGGCTGTGGTGTGGCTACGCCTGTCCGCAAACCGTGTATACCGAGATTTTTTTGTGGATTGAGCAATGGATTGAGGGCGACCGAAATCAGCAAATCAAGCTCGATAAGTCGTCTTTGAGCGCTAAAAAAATCGGCATAAAATCTCTCAAGCATAGTATTTGGCTCGTATTCTCGGTCTGGACAGGTTTCACTTTGGTGGGTTATTTCACACCGATGTCAATGCTCATGGATGAAGCAAAAACGCTCAGCTTTGGCTCGTGGGAATGGTTCTGGATTTTCTTCTATGGCGGCATGACTTATTTGTTTGCAGGCTATATGCGTGAACAAGTCTGTAAATATATGTGCCCTTATGCACGCTTCCAAAGCGTGATGTTCGACGAAGATACCCTGATCATTTCTTATGACACGGTACGCGGCGAACCACGCGGCGCACGCAAAAAAGACGCAGACCTGAAAGCCCAAGGCTTAGGCGAATGTATTAATTGCAGCGTCTGTGTTCAGGTGTGCCCAGTTGGCATCGACATTCGTAATGGCCTGCAATATGAGTGTATTGGCTGTGCAGCTTGTATCGATGCGTGTGATGAAATCATGGATAAGATGAGCTACCCTCGCGGCCTGATCCGGTACACCACAGAAAATGCGATGGATCGTGTCTACCCAGAAAGTCAGATCTGGTCACGACTCAAACGGCCTCGTGTTACGATGTACTCCCTCGTCTTGTTTACCGTTTTTGGGATCGCCATTACGTCGTTGGCCTTCCGCCAACCGGTAAAAGTCGATATCTTGCGAGACCGCGCCTCTTTAGTGCGCGAAACAGACGATGGCTTATTAGAGAACACCTATAACCTCAAATTGATCAACACATCGGAAACACCACAGAAAGTCCAAATCAGCGTCAGTGGTTTACCTTCTATTCGCTTGATTGCTGAGAACACTACGCTTCTCTTGCCATCAACCGGATCAGAAAATATCACGGTCAATGTGCGAACCAAACCGGAAGAAGCGCCAAAAGGCAGTCATCCGATTATGTTCCATATCCGCTCGGCGGACGAAGGTGGTGTGAGTCTTGATGAAAAATCGAGCTTCATCGGAGAGTAATTCATGCAGGGACGTGAACCCTCGTTACCATGGTATCGTCAGCGTTGGCCGTGGCTTTTAATCGCCGGCCCCCTTGTAGCCGTTATTGCGGGCGTGATCACGCTTGGTCTTGCGATCCGCACCAACGACTCGCTAGTCAATGACGATTATTACAAACGCGGCAAGGAAATTAATGTCGAACTAGGACGCGATAAGGAAGCCAGCAAGCTCGGGATTTCGGCGCAAATTTTGGTCAGTGACAACCACCAGCAAGCACGGGTCTTGTTATCGAGCCAAAACGCTGCGCCGCCGAAAACCGTGAAGCTCACCTTCCTTCATCCGACCTTAGCCAATCAGGATTTTTCGGCAGAACTGACCCGTGGTAACGATGGGTTTTATAGTGGCGCGGTACAGCTTGCACCTTCAACACATTGGCATGTGCGCTTAGAAGGTGCAGACAATACATGGCGGGTTCAAGGCGAATGGCAGACCGATGAGGGCAATGCAATTGCGCTCACGCCGCGCCCCACGAACTAAACCGCCGTCGGGAGCCTCATGATGAATGTTCGTCTAATGCTAGGTCTGAGCCTCATTCTGACAGGGTGCGCGAATACACTGCCGCAACAAAGTGCAGCACTATTACGCATCCATGGAAACGTTCATGCGCCTCAGCACGTGGCTCCCGCCGCTGAAACCACGATGCGCATTCAGCTTCAGGAAGTTCAGCGCGATGACCCCACGCAAGTGCGCGTCATCGCGCAACAAACCTTGCAGAATATCGCACCCCATCAGACCAAAACACCCTTTTCGTTTTGTGTCTCACCATCACAGCTCCAAGCCACGCACCGCTATCAAGTACGAGCGCAGGTTTATCAAGATGGCGCTCTGCAATTGAGTAGCCCAATCCCCATCGAATGGACACCGGCTCTTGCCGCTTCTGACATTTCTTTATCCCTTCAAGCATTACCGCAGCCGATTACACATAAGCCGTAGCCCAAAAATTCAAACGATCGATTGACATTGCTTTTCCCCTCTCGTTACTCTGATGTTCACGCCGCGTACCCGCGCGTTCATCACGATAATTTATATGAGGAGAACACCATGTCATTTTCTGCGCTGCACGTTTCGCTCGATCAGCACGTCGCTGAAATCAGCCTAAACCGACCCGATAAGGCGAATGCCCTTGATCAAACACTCTGGACCGATATTCAGAATGCCTTTCAATGGGCAGATGAAACGCCAGAAGTGCGCGCAGTTATTTTGCGGGGAGCGGGGAAAAATTTTTGCGCGGGTATCGACCTGATGATGTTGATGCAAATTGCGCAACAAGTCGAAAATCCCTGCGAAGGCCGCAAGCGGGAAAAATTACATCGGAAAATTTTAGAGCTGCAAGGCGTGGTCAGCGCGCTGGAATCCTGCCGCAAGCCGGTGATTGCAGCCATTCATGGCGCGTGTGTCGGCGGTGCAATTGACCTCATTTGTGCAGCAGACATTCGAGTGGCCAGCGCAGATGCTTATTTCGCGGTCAAAGAAATCGACGTTGGAATGACCGCAGATGTCGGCACATTACAGCGCTTGCCACGCCTTGTAGGCGAAAGTGTCGCCCGTGACTGGTGCCTCACTGGACGGCGCTTCGATGCAGCAGAAGCAGATCGGCGGGGATTATTAAGCGCAGTGTTGCCAGACGCAGAAGCCACCCTTGCCCATGCGCGTACATTGGCACACACCATTACAGCAAAATCTCCGCTCGCGATACGCGGCACCAAAGAGGTTCTGAACTACAGTCGCGATCATACGATTGAGGATGGCTTGAAATTTGTCGCAACATGGAACGCTGCGATGCTCCTCTCTAACGATATTCAAGCGGCAGTCATGGCCTCGATGCAAGGCCAAACGGCACAGTTCGCTGATTAAGCCTGAAGCGGGCAGAGAGAAGATGCCCGCAACATCAGAAATACCGTTTTAGTATCTTGACATGCAAAATCTGGTTTAGAATCTTTACTCTTCCATTCATCACAGATTCCCTTCCTCCTATGCGTCTTCTCTTTGTCGGCATGCTAGCGTTAAGTCTGACCGGTTGTGGTATGTTGAAACTCAAAGCACCACCCGCACCGGTTGAGACCACTACCCAAACGGAAGCAGCAAAAACCCTTGCGCAGCAACAGCAATTGGAACTGCTCACCGAAGCCAATGCGCTCGCAGACAAATTACGTGCAGGAGAACTTACACGACTCGAAGTCGTGGATGGATTGAATGCGAAACGACTTGCCATTGCGGGGGCCAATGCAATGGATGATGAAATCTTCCGTTTGTACCGCGGCCTCACCGCCAAAGTACAAGAAGGTACGCTGACGCAAGCCCAACTTCGCGCACAAATGATCAAACGCCTCGAGCAAACTCGCGCGCGCTACGCTCGCAGTAAACCCACATACATTCCAGTTTTTACCAATTTTTTAATGCAAATTTATGGCCGCGAACCGCTCTAAGCCACAGCCAGAAAACTGCCCGTGCGGGAGTAATCGCCCCCATACCTTATGCTGCGGCCCATTACTCGCGGGCGAGGAGCGTGCACATCATCCTGAACAGCTGATGCGCTCGCGCTACTGTGCATTTGCTCAAGGACATACGCGCTACTTGCTTGCGACATGGTATACCGATACCCGTCCAGAAACCCTCGATTTAGAGGCCGAGCCTCCCGTAAAATGGACAGGGCTTACGGTAATTAGCAGCCACGTAGATGAGGCAAAAGGCATGGTGGAATTTGTCGCACGGTATAAGCTCAGTGGCCGCGCCATGAAACTACACGAAAAGAGCCGTTTTATTTTCGAAGATGGATATTGGTACTATGTGGATGGCGAGTTTGTTGCCTAGCCGCATTCAAAAAAGCCCCGCACACAACGGGGCTTTTTTGCGGATTCAGCACACCACTAGCCAAATTGACGGACAAGATGCCAGGCGGTCGTACACATGATCACACCAACAATGCAATCTAACACGCGCCAGCTACTTGGCTTGGCAAAGAGGGGCGCTAATTGGCTCGCAAACACCCCTAGCGCCACGAACCACGCGCTTGAGGCGGTAATACATCCAAGCCAAAACGAAAAGCGCGCCTCAGCAAACTGCCCTGACACACTTCCCATCAGTACGACAGTGTCAAGGTAGACATACGGATTTAAAAAAGTAAACGCCAGTCCGGTCAACACCGCCCCACGCCACTGCGTTTGAATACTCCCGCTAGTCTCAAGCGCACTCGGATGCAACGCAGCATAGAATGCCCGCACCCCATACAAAAGCAAGAAACCTGCCCCGCCCCACGTTGCAACTTGGATCAGCAAGGGGCTTTGCGCAATAATTTTTCCGAGCCCGGCAACGCCCAATGAAATTAATGCAATATCGCTCAAAACACACACTGCGACGACAGAAGCAACATGCGCGCGTGCAATACCCTGCTTGAGCAAATAGGCATTTTGCGGACCAATTGCCACAATCAGCCCAATTGCCACCGTAAGGCCCGACAAATACACTGACAGATTAAAATCCAATTATTACCCCCATTAACCAGTTTATTTGAACATCAGAAAATAGATTAATAGCGATAATACTGGCTTATCCTCCTAAACATGAAATAAAAACCCCCGATATATTTTCAATATCGGGGCGATGAGGTGCTAACCACTTAGGCCAACACATACCGGCCAGGTGCATCGTCTAACTTGGGATAATGGTCATTATCTAATACGGGTTTGATTTGCGGGCCACCGCGTTCGCTCAGCCACTGTGTCCAAGATGGCCACCACGATCCTCCGACATTTTTTTGCTTCACGAGCCAATCTTCTTGCTGATCGCCCACTTCAACAGTCCCCATCCGGTAGCTCCGTTTAGATTTAGGCGATGGCGGGTTCACAATACCTAAAATATGGCCTGAAGAAGAGAGTGTAAAAGTCAGAGGCGCATGTGGAACTAATTGCGTCAGCGCCCATGTTTGTTTCCATGGTGCAATATGATCCTCTTCAGCAGAAACCATGAAAATAGGCGTTTTGACCTGACCTAAATCAATCGGATAACCCGCCAAAGTCAGGCCATGAGGTTGAACCAAGCGGTTATTCACATAAAATTCGCGCAAATAAAAACTATGCATTTTTTGTGGCATGCGCGTGGTGTCCATATTCCAGAACAACAAATCAAATGGACGCGGCGTTTCACCAATCAGGTAGTTACTAACCCAGTAATTCCAAATCAAGCTGTTTGAGCGCAGCATGCGGAAACTGGCGGCCATATCTTTGCCATCTAAATAGCCACGCTTCGCCATTTTCCGATCAACAAAGGCCAAACCTTCTTTATCCAAAAACACTTCAATGTCGCCAGGGCGGGAGAAGTCAGTGAGCGTCGTAAAGAGTGTTGTGGAAGCAATTTCGTGATCACGGCCTTGTGCCGCAAGCCATGCAGTATAGGTAGCGGTTAATGTACCACCGATGCAATAGCCCGCAAGGTGTACCTGCTCACTCCCTGAAATCGAACGCGCAACCTGTGCAATGCGGTCAATGCCTTCGGTCAGATAATCATCAAACCCCACATTGCGGTCTTCACTACCTGGATTTTTCCAGCTGGTCACAAAGACAGAAAATCCTTGAGAAACCAAGTACCGCACAAGGCTTTTTTTCTCATCTAGATCAAGGACGTAATATTTATTAATCCAAGGCGACACGAGTACAATCGGCGTTTTCTGCACCGTTGGGGTGGTTGGTGTGTAATGAATGACCTCAAGCATCCGATTGCGAAAGACGACTGCGCCAGGTGTTGTCGCTAAATTTTGGCCGACTTTAAAAGCAGATAAGTCTGTCATGGCGATATCGCCGCGCGCCATATCACGCAATAAGTTTTTCTGCCCTGACCACACACTACGACCTTGCGACTCATAGGCACGCTCTTGTGCCGCAGGGTTCAGCGCAAAAAAGTTGGTGGGCGCGACCGCATTGAGCCACTGGCGCAGCCAAAACGCGCTGCGTGCCCGCTCACAGTCCGTCAACCCTGGCGTGCTATACAGCGCATCCTGTAGCCAATGCGTATTAAATAAGTACCATTGCTTTAGAACATCCCACGCGGGCTTCTCTGTCCAAACAGGGTGTGCGAAGCGATCGTCTTCTGGGTGGGGGGATTCAATACTTTCAACGGGTGAATCCAAGTAACGGGAGGCCGCATAGCACGACAACCGGCTGACACCCTGCATCCATTGTCCCATCCAATCACGGAGGGCATCTGGATGTTGGCCCCAGGCCTGAGCAGCTTTAGCAGTCACCCGAATCAATCCTAATGGATCGAACATAGGCTGTAATTGCCAATAGAGCGCGCTTGCTTGTGTGTCATCGTCTTTATGCTCTGAATGAGGATCACATATCATAGCCATACCTTTTATGATTCATAAAATAACAAAATATGAGTATCCTGCTCTGAACTTAATGCTCAGCTGAAATCAAACTAAAAATAAATACGTGCAAACATTAAAAAGAGGCAGAACATTCATCTATCTAGAATCTCTCTATCCCTCTGTGGGGATTTGTTCTATATATGACAACGGTGAGCAAAATAACGTCTAACCACACCGTGTAGCCCACCCTATCTGTCGAGCCAGCATACATGCACACATTATCTAATTTTTCGGTTTCTGCGCCGGTGAAAAATCGCACACTCCTAGAATATCGCGCAGTCATGGATAATGCGCCGGTCGCTATTGCATTCTCTCAAAACAGAATACTGACGGGCTATAACCGAAAATTCGAAGAGCTATTCGGGTTCGAAGGAGAAAATGGCATTGGGCAAGCCACCTTGACACTGTACCCCTCGCAAGCCGCATTTGAAACGGCCAGCGAGAAAGCTTTTCCCCTTCTTTCTGCTGGCAAGCCTTTTATTTCGGAAATGGAGTTTCGGCGGCAAGATAGCACCACCTTTTGGGGGGATGCGGTTGCTTATCTAGTCGACCCCCGCCATCCACCTGAAGGCACGATTTGGATCATTACCGACATTACCGCAAAAAAACATGCCGAAGATCATCTCAAAGAAACCTTATTAGAGCTTGAAGCGATTTTTACCAATGCCTCTGTTGGCATTGCATATACCCGCAATAAAACCTTTCAGCGCAGCAACGACCGACTAGCAGAACTGTTTGGCTACACCAAAGAAGAAATGGAAGGGCTGCCCGCCATCGCGGTCTATCCCTCAGTACAAGCTTACGAAACACTGGGGCAAGAAGCTGGCCCACAGTTAATCAGAGGCGAGGCTTATCAAACACAAATTCAATATCGACGCAAAAATGGGGATTTAATTTGGTGTAAGGTTTACGCCAAGGCCTTTTCCGCCAACCAACCAGGACGAGGCACAATCTGGATTATTGAAGATATTGAAGAAGTTCATCGTACCCAAGAAAAACTTCTCTCAACGCTCTACGAGCTTGAGTCGATTACGCATAACGCGACACTGGGTATCTTAATCACCCGAAATAAAAAGCTTATTCGTTATAACCCTCGGTTCGCTGAAATTTTTGGCATTGAGGGCGATGAAGGCGTTGGCATCGCTGGGCGCACTTTATATCGCTCAGATGAGGAATACGAAGCCCTCGGTAAAATAGCCTACCCCCTATTATCGGCGTCACAACCTTTGCATACAGAGCTCTATATGCGCAGGCTAGATGGTCAAGATATTTGGGTGAAAATGACCGCTTATTTGATCAACCCAAAGGATCCGGCTGAAGGCACCGTTTGGCTGCTAGAAGACCGTAGCGAGTATCGCCAGGCCGAAGAGGCGTTAAAAAGAGCCTACGCCGAACAAGAACTCATTTTGGATCATAGCGTCGTTGGTATCGCGTTTTTGAAAGACCGAATCATTCAACGCTGCAATCATCGCCTAGCGCAGATCTATGGATACGAAAAAGCAGAATTAATCGGCCAATCCACCAAGATTTTGTATCAGTCAGAGGCTGTCTGGAAACAAACGGGGATCGATTTTTATACTGCGTTTTCCAAACAAGAAATGTACTCAAAAGAAATTCTGAGCCAACGCAAAAATGGGGATCTCTTCTGGGTCAAAATTACCGGTCAAATTTTGAATCCTCAAGCACCGCACGAAGGCTCCATCTGGAATTTTGAAGACATCACTGAGCAGCGTATCGCAGAAGAAGTTCGGCAAGAAAAAGAAGCGCTCCAAAAAGCCATTTTAGATAGCGCGAACTATCTGCTTCTTTCCCTAGACCCATCTGGCAAGATCATTAGCTGCAATCCAGCTTCGTACGAGTTACTGGGCTATACACCAGAAGAGATGATTAGCCAAGGCTCGCTAAATGCGTTGTTTATTGACCAAAACCATCTTTATCCGGCATTAGCATGGCTTCGAAGCCATGAGTACGAGCCCCATCCTCTCCTGACCAAAGCGCGCACCGGCCAAAGCGAAGAGCATGAATGGCTCATGCGCCATGCAGATGGGCACACTTTTCCCGCGAGTGTTTCAGTCTCCCTTCTCAAAACCGATGCGGGAGAAGAACGCGGCTTTTTGCTGATCGCTTCAAATATTACGCACCGCAAAGAAGCAGAAGCGGAGCTCATTCGCTCCCACAATGAGCTTAAAGAGCGCGTCGAAACCCGAACCGCGGAGCTGCAAGCTGAAGCTGCCGAGCGACAGCGAGTTGAGCAAAAACTCCTTCATCAAGCCTTACATGACAGCTTGACAGGACTCCCAAATCGGACACGCCTACACCAGCGCATCGAAGAAGTGATTAGCGAGGTTATGCTCAAGCAGCAGTATGCCTGCCTCATATTTATTGATTTAGACCGGTTCAAAACGATCAATGACACATTAGGCCACCAAATTGGTGATCAGCTTCTCAGGAAAGTAGCGCACAAACTTCGCCACTCAGTGAAATCGATTGATACCGTTGCCCGAATTGGCGGCGATGAATTTGTCATTTTAATTGGGGGACTAGAAGCTCCAGCCGAAGCACTCCCGATTGCGAATCGAATACACGCAGAGTTTGCGCAACCGCTCACTATTGAACACCACCAGCTCTACATCACGCCGTCCATTGGAATTGCTATTTACCCTCAAGATGGGGATAGCGCGATGACGCTGATGCGTAATGCCGATACAGCAATGTATCAAGCCAAGGCGGCGGGTCGAAATATCATCCAGACATTCAACCCAGAGATGAATGCCGAAGCCGAGCAGTATTTCCAAATTGAAACCAGCCTGCGCCAAGCTATCGAGCGTGAAGAATTTATTCTTTATTATCAACCCATTGTTGATTGCAAAACTGGCGAGCTGGCGAGTATGGAGGCACTCATTCGTTGGCAACATCCAGTCTTGGGCTTGGTACCGCCGATTCGCTTTATTCCAATTGCCGAGGAATGCGGACTGATCACCCCGATAGGAAATTGGGTGCTCAAAACCGCATGCCGACAGATTAAAACATGGAAAGATGCGGGCTATTTGACGGTTCCTGTTGCCATCAATTTATCAGGCCATCAGTTTAGGGATCTTGATTTTTCAGAAAATATTGAACAGCTTATTTGTTCCGAAGGCCTTTTTGCGACAGACCTCGAGCTCGAAATTACAGAAACTATTTTAATGTCAGATGTTGAGCGAACATTAACCATTCTGAGAAAATTACATGACTTAGGCATCAGCTTATCGGTTGATGATTTCGGCACAGGCTACTCAAGTTTGGCCTACCTCAAGCGTTTTCCCGTCGATAAACTCAAAATTGATCGCGCTTTCGTGAAAGACGCAACCGAAAACAGCAATGATCGTGCAATTGTGGAAGCGATTTTATCGCTTGCACGTAGCCTACAACTCAATGTCGTTGCCGAAGGTGTCGAGACGGAAAGTCATCGCCAGCTGCTCAACCAATTAGCCTGCCCTTTAGCACAGGGCTATCTCTTCTCACGGCCGATTCCCGCGTCAGAGTTTGAACAACGTTATCTTAAAAAAAGTGGGCTGATTAATGAAAAATGCAAATAGCCAGCGTTGGCTTGAGACGGGTACAATTCAAGCTCTTTCCGATCATTCATGATTTGCGACCCCATGAAAATCAGCAGTAATTTTGATGCAGGCAGTATTGAGGTCATCGCCTTCAACAGCTTTGACGATATTCAACTCAAACTCCGGCCAGATAGCCATGCACCGGATATCGCCCAATGGTTTTACTTCCGCTTACAAGGTGCGGCTTATCAGAATTGCATTCTGAAATTTACCAATGCGGCGGAATCGGCCTACCCAAATGGCTGGCAAGATTACCAAGCCGTTGCCTCATATGATCGCGTCAATTGGTTCCGTGTCCCTACACATTTTGAAGATGGGGTCATGGTGATTGAACATACGCCGCTCGCCAACAGCGTCTACTACGCCTACTTTGAGCCGTATTCTTACGAGCAACACCTGAACTTAATCGGCGAAATTCAAAGCTCAGGGCTATGCCAGCTTCGTCACCTCGGCTCGACTGTAGAAAATCGTGACATTGATATGCTCACAATTGGCCATGAGGTCGCTTCTGATCGCAAAATCTGGATTATTGCCCGCCAACATCCAGGTGAAACCATGGCTGAATGGTTTGCGGAAGGCGTGTTACGCCGCCTGTTTGACTGGCAAGACCCACTTTCTCGCGCATTGATCGACAAAGCAACGTTTTATATTGTGCCGAATATGAACCCAGATGGTTCGGTTCATGGTAATTTGCGCACCAATGCTGCAGGCGCAAATCTCAATCGAGAATGGCTCAATCCGAGTGCAGAAAAAAGCCCAGAAGTTCTCGCAGTGCGAAAAAAAATGCAAGAAACTGGCGTCGATTTATTTCTTGATATTCATGGTGATGAAAGCATTCCGTATGTCTTTTTGGCGGGCTGCGAAGGTATCCCGTCTTACTCGGCACACCAAGCGGCACTCGAAGACAAGTTCAAACAGCATTTGCAATTAACCAGCCCAGACGTACAGGATCGGTTTGGCTATGATCGAGACCAACCCGGCCAAGCGGACTTGTCTTTGGCGACCCACTGGGTAGGGGAACAGTTTGGATGCTTGGCATTCACACTAGAAATGCCATTCAAAGATAACGCTCACTTGCCAGATGATGACTATGGCTGGAACGGCCAGCGTAGCCTGCGTTTAGGAGAGGCTTGCCTGCAAACTATCTACGCATTATTAGATGATTTACGCTGATATTGCACCCGAAAATGGCACCCTACTACAGGGTGCCATTTTTTATTGTGATTTAGATATTGCGCAAACAATAAAAATTCTTTAGATTTGCATGAATATTTTGCTGCACCGCAAAATCACCATGGCCCAGAGCCATACCGGATATCGTCAATACCCAATGACGTTCCTCTCTGGAAATGGCAATCCCATCCAGAGAACCGGACTGTAGTCATAAACTATATGTTTCGGGCGCATCCGTGCGCTGATGCTGTCTGTCTAATTGACAGATACCGGATGACACGACGCGTTACCAAGGAGTAGAAAATGTCCGCACTCAATACCAATAGCTGTACAAACAATAGTCGCCGCAAAACCGCGCCCGCTTATTCCCGTTGTTCTAGCTGTGGCGAAACATTCGCCTATCGCAATGCAAGCCATGCAGAAGTCTGTCCGGCCTGCCGTAGCATGCAGAGCTTCGAGCAAGCCTACTCGCGCGTCGGCGCAGCACTCTTGATGACGGCCTAAAATCAATTAGGATTTTGTCTACTTGTACGCAAAAAGCGACCCTTTCCAAAGGGTCGCTTTTATGTTTTGAGAAGCGCTAAAAAAATCAGACGTCACCACGGCGCAATGCCCGACGTTGCTTCGCCTCTTCAAAACGTCGCTGCTCAGTCTCGGTCAGCAAATCAAGCGCGGGAACAGAAACCGGCCGCCCGTACTCGTCCACCGCCACCATCGTAAAGTAGCAACTATTGGTATGCCGGACCGAGCGCGCGCGAATATTCTCAGCAACCACTCGAATCCCAATTTCCATGGATGTTGAGCCGGCGTAATTGACAGAAGCATGAAAACTAACCAACTCACCCACATGAATCGGCTGTTTAAAGGTCACCTGATCCACCGATAAGGTCACAACATATTGCCCAGCATACCGACTCGCGCATGCATAGGCGACCTGATCCAACAACTTCAAAATCGCACCACCATGAACATTGCCGGAAAAATTGGCCATATCGGGTGTCATCAAAACCGTCATAGAAAGCTGGTGGCGAGCCTCCCCAGAGGGCACTAAAGTGCTTTGCGTCATCTTAATGCTCCCTCCTCAACATCTGAAGACAATGACTTCCCGACGATTTCTGCAACATCGCGAGACAAATTCGGCTGCGATGCAATCGTGTTCAATATCGCGTGGATCTGCGCCTGACGTGGAGCATCCAACTTGCGCCAGCGATTAAACAAAGAGACCAAACGAGAGGCCACTTGTGGGTTAAAGCCATCAATCTCGATAATTTGCTCAGCAAGAAATTGGTAACCACTGCCATCTTGCGCATGAAAATGGACAAAATTTCGCCCAAAGCTGCCCAGTAATGCACGGGCCTTATTTGGATTTCGTAAAGAAAACGCCGGGTGCGTTAGAAGCGTTTTGACACGCGCCAAGGTATCCGGCAAATAGCTCCCCGCATGCAGCGCAAACCACTTATCCATCACCAACGCCTCACCCGCCCAGCGCTCGGCGAAATCAGCATATAGAGAATCCCGGATCTCTCCAGAAACATCACGTAACGCATATAAAGCAGCAAACTGATCCGTCATATTATCGGCTTGTAAATACTGCTTGTGCGCGCACTCTATCGCCGCTGGATCACTAGTCACCGCCATGAAGCTCAAGCATACATTTTTCAGGCTCCGTAAACCGGCGTCTTCATGCTGGAATGGCCGCACCTCTTTTGCAAGCGCGCGCCAGACAGCAAACCACTGATGGCGTAAGCGGCTCGACAACACTTCACGCACTTGATGAACGGCTAAACAAATCCAATCAGGACTCATACCGTCAAACATCTCCAGTAGCTCGGACTCTGTTGGCAAGGTGAGCGCCAAAGCCTTGAATGCAGGATCGATTGATGAATCTTCCAATAAGGTTTGGTAGGCACCAACTAGGCCATCGATTTCCGGTGGAGTCTCGCCGCAACTCAATGCGCGTATACGCTGCGTCAATACACGCCGAGCCAGCGCTTGCCCCGCCTCCCAACGCGCAAACAAGTCGCTATCATGCATGAAGAGGAATGCCAGCTCCTCATCGGTATAGTGATAAACCAGCTCAACCGGAGCCGAAAAGTGCCGCAACAAAGAAGGCACGGGCCGAACAGGCACATTCAAAAAAGTGAAATCTTGTGTGCGCTCACGAAGCGCTAAAACGCGCGTTGTGGCACCGACCTGCGCCTCGCTGGCTAACTGCAATGGCAAATCCTGCCCATCCGCCCCCAACAGTCCAACCGCGACAGGAATCAGGAAAGGTTGTTTATTTTTTTGATCGGGCGTATCAGGGCAAGACTGCGATAAAGTCAGCGTGACACTTTGTGCCAACTCGCTGTAATGCATCGACACATTCAATTTTGGCGTACCCGCTTGGGAATACCACAGCTCAAACTGCGTCAAATCAACCTGATTTGCATCCGCCATCGCTTGCCGAAAATCATCACAAGTTACCGCATGGCCATCATGACGCCGGAAATACAAGTCCATCCCCTTGCGGAAACCCTCCTCACCAAACAAGGTGTGGTACATCCGCACGACTTCCGCCCCTTTTTCATACACCGTCATCGTGTAGAAATTATTCATCTCAATATAGGCATCGGGACGAATCGGGTGTGCCGTTGGGCCCGCGTCTTCTGGAAATTGAAATGCCCGTAAGTGCCGAACATCTTCGATGCGCTTCACTGCACGGCTGGTCATGTCTGCGGTGAATTCTTGGTCTCGAAAAACGGTTAAGCCTTCTTTTAGACTCAATTGGAACCAGTCTCGGCACGTCACACGATTACCGGTCCAATTATGAAAATACTCATGGCCAATGACACCCTCTACCGCTTCAAAATCCGCATCGGTCGCAGTCGCAGGATTGGCCAAAACGTACTTAGTATTGAAAATATTGAGGCCTTTATTTTCCATCGCCCCCATATTGAAATCAGATACTGCAACGATCATGTACGAGTCTAGATCGTACTCTAAACCAAATCGCGTCTCGTCCCACTGCATTGCCCGTTTTAAAGAAGCCATGGCATGCGCAACTTTATCTAGGTCATGCGGCTCAACATAGATTTCGAGCTGAATTTTGCGGCCGGAGCGACTTAAAAACACGTCTTTTTGGACAGCGAGTCGCCCAGCGACTACGGCAAACAAGTACGCAGGCTTGCGGTGTGGATCAACCCATTTGACCCAATGCCGTTTTTTGTCTTTTTGTCCCGCGCCTACTTGGTTCCCGTTCGAAAGCAAAACAGGATACTGCTGGCGGTCTGCAATTAAGGTCGTCGAAAAGCGCGCCATCACATCCGGGCGGTCGAGGTAATACGTAATCTTGCGAAAGCCCTCAGGCTCGCACTGCGTGAATAAGTTGCCATTTGATGCGTACAACCCCATCAAAGAGGTGTTGTTCTGAGGTTCAACCCGTGTTTCTACCTCCAAGACAAATCCATCATTCGGCACATTACAAATCGTCAGTGTTTCAGCTTTTTGATCAAGTACATACGCATCAGACGCGAGTTTCTCGCCATCCAACGCCAAGCTTACTAACTCGGCCGAACCATCCAGCACAAGGGCAGACTGAGGGGCAGCATCAGGATGACGACTCACCATCAGCCGGCTGTAAATTAGCGTTTCTGTAGTATGAATATCAAAGGTCAAATCCACACGATCAATCAAGAAATCGGCGGGTTGATAATCTTTGCGATATTTAGGCTGGGTTGTTGAAGGCATAGGCTGAGTAAATCGATCAAGGTCAAAAAATTTTAATTCGCAGGCCAAGCACCGGATAGCGCTTGATAGCTTAGCCAGCAAGTATCGAGGGGCGCTGGCAGACAAAGCATCTCACATTGCAAGACGCGCTCGCGCCTAAAAAGCATCAGAGAGACTTGCTGCCCTGGAGTGAGTTTTTGCAGCCAGCTATCGACATCACGGAGCCGAATACCATCAGCGGCAATCAATATATCACCGGCACTCACGCCTGCATTTTGTAAGGCACCACCGTCCAATACATGAGTCACTTTAAGTCCTACAGCATCCGGAGCTAACTTCGCGCCAAGACTCACAACATCGCCGGCTGACTCAGCAGGCGCTTCGGTACGCCATCCCCCGCGATCAGAGCTTGAACTCGCAGCCGCCCATTCCATCTTGATACCAAAATGTTTCAATAGCGCTTCTAGCGGCAAATCTTCGCAGCGACGCAAAGCGTGATCAAAAAACTCGACCAGAGAAATACCCGTCACTTGCTGGGCAAGCAATTCCCATTCGGTCTCTGCAATCTGCGACATACCGGCTTGCGCGCGCGCCCATAGTGCTTGCATAACGGTATCGAGTGATTTTTCTTCGTTAGTCGCTTGGCGAATAGTTAAATCAAGTGCGAGGGCGACTAAAGCACCTTTTTGATAGTAACTCACGGCACTATTTGGAGTGTTTTCATCGGGACGATAAAGCTTAATCCACGTATCAAAACTCGATGATTCCAGTGTTTGATGAAAACGTCCGGGTACTTTTGCCACACCAGATGCTGTGCGGGCAATTTGTGTTAAATAACGAGGCGTATCAATGAGTTGTGCACGCAAAACAAACAAGTCATCGTAATACGAAGTAATGCCCTCAAATGCCCAAAGGAGCTTCGTATAATTTTCTGTATTTAAATCATACGGACAAAACTGAGCAGGAATAATGCGCTTAACGTTCCATGCATGAAAATATTCATGACTACACAAAGCTAATAGCTCTAAATAATCATCGCTGATTTTAGACTGACCTTGCTTAGGCATGCATTTAGGATCAGCCATCAGCGCTGTTGAGTCTCGGTGTTCTAAGCCGCCGTATAAGCCTTCACCAAGGTAAAGCATGACAACGTACTGCTCAAAAGGAGGTGTCCCCCCAAAAAAATCGACTTGTGCCTGACAAATTTTCTGCAAATCACTGGCCAATCGCGCTACATCGCCCTCAACCCGACCACTCAGAATCAGGCGATGAGAGACCCCAGCCACCTGAAAGCAAGCAGTCTGAAAATCAGCTAACTCCACAGGAAAATCGATTAGGTCTGAATAGGAGTTGGCACGATAAAGACCCCAACCATGCGCATCAATGCGCACCGCCTCCATTGAAGTCCCAACACGCCAATGGCTCAAAGACAATTGCGGGCAAATCTCTAAGTAACACGGAAGATGCGAAGCCCCAATAACCTCCAGACAGAGGCTACTGCAATTAAAAAAACCGCGCTCACTATCTAACCATGCAGACCGAACAGAAAGGTCGAATGCATATATTCGATATTGAATAAATAAAGCCCCGTCACAGGGCGCAGCACGCCATGTATTTTTATTTATTTTTTCAATAAAAACGGGGTTGCCTTGTGCATCCTTAGCAGAAATATCCAGTACATTTCGTGCAAATTCACGAATCAGATAACTGCCAGGAATCCAAGTTGGCAAAGAAAGCTGTTGGCCACTTGGATCTGGATCAGAAATTTCTAGGCTTAAATCGTAATAGTGCGAGCGAGTGCAAAGAGAAATTATTCTATAAGAAACAAAATGTTGTTGCGTCATAGCATCAAACTCACAAAGTGACGGCGTTAAATAATGATAGCGGAAGCGCCAGAATGCGGTTGACGTAGATCAATAAGGTAGGGGGGGAGGCCCATATAATCAGTGAGAATTTCCGTGGTGCTACACCTTAAGGGCATGTCATCGGACTAGTTCCCCACACTGCTTTGGATGTAGAATGCGCCGAATTCAATATGGAGTCGGAACGCCTCGCCACGGGCGGCTCTTGTATCCGTGATTAGCGCCTGTGATCCAGACAGGACATGAGAACACTCTGTATAAAGTGTCACTTTCCTGAGTTAAACATTGGAACACGCGATCTTTGCTTAATCTGGTGTCATCTATCACAGAGTCAAGAGTCCGGTACTGAAGTTTATGTTTTACCTTCGCAACCTTGGAGAAACCTTAAATGGAAACGCAATCCACTTATAACTATAAGGTGGTGCGGCAGTTTGCCATCATGACCGTCATATGGGGTATTGTCGGCATGCTGGTAGGCGTAGTTGTTGCTGCCCAGCTGGTGTGGCCAGAGCTCAATTTTGGGCCTTGGTTCCACTTTGGTCGCCTACGTCCGTTGCACACCAATGCCGTGATCTTTGCCTTTGGTGGCTCGGCACTGTTTGCAACCTCGTACTACGTTGTACAACGCACCTGTCAAGTTCGTTTGCTGTCTGACAAGCTGGCCGCTTTTACCTTCTGGGGCTGGCAGCTGGTTATTGTTGCCGCAGCGATTACCCTACCCTTAGGCATTACCACGGGTAAAGAATATGCCGAACTCGAGTGGCCAATTGACTTACTCATCACTGCGGTGTGGGTAACCTACGCAATCGTGTTCTTTGGCACTATCGGCATTCGTAAAGTCAAACATATTTACGTTGCCAACTGGTTCTATGGCGCGTTCATTTTGGCCGTTGCATTGCTGCACGTCGTCAACAGTATGGAAGTTCCTGTTTCTATGTGGAAGTCCTACTCTGTTTATGCTGGTGCAGTCGACGCCATGGTTCAATGGTGGTACGGCCATAATGCGGTAGGTTTCTTCCTGACCGCTGCATTCTTGGGCATGATGTACTACTTTGTACCGAAGCAAGCTGGCCGTCCGGTATACTCTTATCGCCTCTCTGTGGTCCACTTCTGGGCACTGATTTTTACCTACATGTGGGCGGGTCCTCACCACTTGCACTACACCGCACTGCCTGACTGGACACAGTCTGTAGGGATGGTCTTCTCGCTGATTCTGCTCGCACCAAGCTGGGGCGGTATGATCAACGGCATCATGACCTTGTCTGGCGCATGGCACAAACTGCGCAATGACCCGGTTCTGAAGTTCCTCGTTGTTTCCCTGTCGTTCTACGGCATGTCGACCTTTGAAGGTCCGATGATGTCGATCAAAACCGTGAATGCACTGTCTCACTACACCGACTGGACCATTGGTCATGTTCACTCTGGTGCCTTGGGCTGGGTTG